>NZ_JBFRDM010000010.1:0-205138 GCF_052113585.1 Allobosea sp. TAF32
TCAAAAGGTCCCATATCCTTACCGCGGGGTGGAGCAGCCCGGTAGCTCGTCAGGCTCATAACCTGAAGGTCGTCAGTTCAAATCTGGCCCCCGCAACCAAACACAAAAACCCGTCGCAAACAGCGGCGGGTTTTTGCGTCTAAAATCCAGAAAAAACGGCGCAAAGCGCCCCTACAATCCGCCAAAGCGGAACACCCCACGCGCCAGCACTTCAAAGCAACACTTGATCGCCGACCACATCAGGGGGCCGGCCAACGGCTTGACCGTTCGGCAGGAACGCTGCCTAGTCTGGAACTGGCTGTCACAGCTCAGCATCATTCCCGCACGATAACGCGATGTCGGGACAGAGTGGCGTGGTGATCGGGGGCGGGCATGCGTGTTGCGTTACTTCACAAGGCCGGGCTCCGGTCTTTCTCGGCGGGAGCCGCAGCCCTGCTGCTCGCGGGCTGCGCCGGGGATGTGAAGGGGGTGCTCCTGCCCGTGAGCTCGGCGGCTACGGATACGAGCAAGGTCACCATGCTGGTGGCGACGACGCGCGCGCCCGACGAGGACGCCGGCATCCTGTTCTCCGGCGAGCGCGGCAAGCCGTCTTTCGCTGAAATTACCGTTTCGCTGCCGCCGGCATCCCATCGCAAAATCGGTGAGGTGCAATGGCCGAACCGCCTGCCCGGCAATCCCGAGACGGACTTCGTCACCCTCAACGTCGAGAAGCTCGATCAGGCGCAGGCCATCTCGCTATTTCATAAGGCCGTGACGAAGGTGCCGAAGCGCCGGGTGATGGTGTTCATCCACGGCTTCAACAATCGCTTCGAGGATGCGGTCTATCGCTTCGCGCAGATCGTGCACGACTCGAATGCGAAGGTCGTGCCGGTGCTCTTCACCTGGCCGTCGCGCGGCTCGATCTTCGCTTATGGCTACGACCGCGAAAGCGGCAACTACTCCCGCACCGCGCTCGAGAACCTCCTGCAAAGCCTGGCCCGCGATCCGGCGGTTGGCGAAGTCTCGATCCTCGCCCATTCGATGGGCAACTGGGTGACGATGGAGGCGCTGCGGCAGATGGCGATCCGCAACGGCAGCATCCCGCCGAAGATCGCCAATGTCATGCTCGCTGCGCCGGATGTCGATGTCGACGTCTTCCGCAGCCAGATCGCCGATATTCATGGCAAGCGGCCCCGGTTCACCGTGTTCGTCTCGCAGGACGACCGAGCATTGGCCGTGTCGCGCCGCGTCTGGGGCAGTGCGGCACGGCTCGGCGCCATCGATCCCGATGTCGAGCCCTATCGGAGCGAGATCGCCGAATACGGCATTACCGTCCTCAACCTCACCAAGCTGCGCTCCGGCGACAGCCTGAACCATGGCAAGTTCGCCGAGAGCCCGGAAGTCGTGCAGTTGATCGGCTCGCGTCTGGTCGAGGGGCAGCCGATCACGGATTCGCGGGTCGGCCTGGGCGAGCGCCTGATGGAGGTGACCGCCGGCACCGCGGCGGCTGTCGGCACGGCAGCTGGCCTCGCGATCTCGGCGCCGATCGCCGTCGTCGATCCCCACACGCGCCGGAATTTCAACGACACGATCCAGCAGGTCGGTCGCTCCGTATCCGATGCCGGTCAAGCGACCGGGGATGCGGTCGCCGCCCCGTTCGAGGGGACTGGGCAGTCGGGCCGTTGAGAATGAAGCCCGCGCGCATCGGCATCGCTTGGCGTTGACGCGGGGCTTCCCCTTCACGGAGGCTCTTCCTCGTCGGCCGGCGGAGGGCTAACCACGAAGGGTATCGGGACGCGGTCCCAAGCGTCCGACAGCTTCGAGGCCGCCATGCAGCATGCTTCCGACCACAACGACATTCGCGATGCGGTTGCGAAGCTCTGCGCGGACTTCCCGGGCGAGTATTGGCGTAAGCTCGACCGCGAGATGGCCTATCCCGCGGCGTTCCTCACGGCGCTGACTGAAAGCGGCTTCCTCTCGGCGCTGATCCCGGAGGAGTATGGCGGCGCCGGCCTGTCGCTTTCGGCCGCCGCCGTGATCATGGAGGAAATCCAGCGGCAGGGTTGCAACGGCGCCGCCTGCCACGCCCAGATGTATGTGATGGGCACGGTGCTGCGTCACGGCACCGAGGACCAGAAACGGCGCTACCTGCCGAAGATCGCCTCCGGCGAATTGCGCCTGCAAGCCTTCGGTGTCACCGAGCCGTCCAGCGGCACCGATACGACTGCGCTGCGCACCACGGCGCGGCGCGAGGGCGACCACTACATCGTCAACGGCCAGAAGATCTGGACGAGCCGCGCCGCTCAGTCCGACCTGATGCTGCTGCTCGCCCGCACCACGCCGCGCGACCAGGTGCAGAAGCGCACCGACGGGCTCTCGGTCTTCATCCTCGACATGCGCGAGGCGCTGAAGGACGGCCTGACCATCCGGCCGATCCGCACGATGATGAACCACGCCACTACCGAGGTCTTCTTCGACAATGTGAAGGTGCCGGCCGCGAATCTCGTCGGCGAGGAGGGCAAGGGCTTCCGCTACATCCTCTCCGGCATGAATGCCGAGCGTATCCTGATCGCGGCCGAGTGCGTCGGCGACGCCAAGTGGTTCATCGACAAGGCCTCGAACTACGCCAGGGAGCGGCATGTCTTCGGCCGGCCCATCGGCCAGAACCAGGGCATCCAGTTCCCGATCGCCAAGGCCTACGCCAATATGCGCGCCGCCGAACTGATGGTGCGCGAGGCGATCCGGCTCTACGAGGCCGGCGCCAATCCCGGTGCCGAGGCCAATATGGCGAAGATGCTTGCGGCGGATGCCTCCTTCGAGGCAGCCAATGCCTGCATCCAGACGCATGGCGGTTTCGGCTTCGCCGAGGAATACGATGTCGAGCGCAAGTTCCGCGAGACACGGCTCTATCAGGTCGCGCCGATCTCCACGAACCTGATCCTCTCCTACCTCGCCGAGCATGTGCTGGGCATGCCGAGGTCCTATTGATGGCTGCGTCCGGCATCTCCGAGCTCGACATCGATCATTTGCGCGGCTGGATCGGCCGTGAGGATGTCGGCGTCGACATCGTCAGCGAGGATCTGGCGCGGAAGTATCACGCGACCTTCGATTATCCCGGCGAGGCGCCGCAGCACGGCGAAATCGTTCCGAGGCTGATCCATTTCTGCCTGGCCCAGCCGGCGGCTCCGACCGGCACGCTCGGCCCGGACGGGCACCCCGCTCGGGGCGGCTTTCTGCCGCCCGTGCCATTGCCTCGCCGGATGTGGGCGGGCGGCGCATTCGCCTTCTCCGGCGATCTCAGAGTGGGTGATGTCGTCAGGCGAACCTCCCGGATTGCCGATGTCATGCTGAAGAAAGGGCGCACCGGGCCGCTCTGCTTCGTCACCGTAGAGCACCGCGTCGAAGCGAATGGAGTGCTCGTGCTGCAGGAACGGCAGGACATCGTCTATCGCGGCCTCGAGAGCGCCGCGGGCGCGACAAAGCAGCCGCCCCCTGCCGAGCAGGGCGCTCATCAGCGGCCGATGCGCGCCGAGGCGCCGCTGCTGTTTCGCTATTCCGCGCTGACGTTCAACGGCCATCGCATCCATTACGATCGCCGCTATGTCACGGAGGTCGAAGGCTATCCTGGTCTCATCGTCCACGGTCCGATGCAGGCCGCCCTGCTCTGCAACTACGCCGCCGAGCTGCGCGGCGCCCCGCCTCGGTGCTTCAGCTTCCGTGGCCTGTCGCCGCTGTTCGACGATGATGCCTTCGCCTTGCACGCGACGGAGGAGGGGACGGGGCTGAAGCTCTGGACCGCCAAGCAGAACGGGACGCTCTGCATGACGGCGGAAGCCTCCTGGTCGTAAGGGCGGCCGCCGGTCAGCCGGATCTGGCGATCGACGGCATCGCCTTCTCGGCCGCGCGCTGCCTCGGCCAGACCACGGCCCAGCTGCCGATGAGGACGATGACCTCCGACAGCGCTCCGCCGAGAAGCACCCAGGAGGGCGCGGCCGTCAGCAGCAGGAGCAGCACCACCAGCATGCCGATGGCGGCGGCAATCGCGGAGAGGATCGCGATCGAGCGGAAATCCTGGGCGATCTCGAGCCAGATGCGGGGCATGACATAGAGCAAGGGCATGCCGCTCATGACCCATGCCAGCACCGATATCTTGAAGAAGCGGGTGTCCTCGAGGCTTTCCGGCAGGATGAGCGGGAGCGCGAGCAGAATGACGATCCCGTAGACGACGCCCAGCACCGCCAGCGGTATCGGCCAGTAGCGCAGCAACCGCCCGACCTTCCCGGAGTCGCGATGGGCCATGAGCGCCGTCATCTCCGGATGCATCATATTGGCGAAGGCGGTGGAGACGATGCGCAGCGGCACGAAATTGACCAGCGCGGCCGCGATCGGCGCATAGGCTGCCGGCCCCGCGATCGTGGCGACCAGCAGCGCCATCCCCTGGCCCTGGAGGTTGGTGATCGTCACGCTCAGCAGCGACCATTTCAAGTCCCGCCAGAGCTTGCGATAGCGCCGCCAGACATGTGTGCCGAAGCTCAACCGCACCGGCCGCCGGCCGAGCGTGAGCATCACGGCGATGCCAAGCGCGTTGGCCGTCATCATGACGAGGAATGTATGCTGCAGGATATGGGTGTCGTTCCACACGACCCATGCTGCGCCGAGTGAGCCGCTGATCGTGAACGTCAGATCGCTGGCGCTGACCAGCATCTGCCGATTGCGGGCGAAGAAGACAGTGCGGATATGCGCGCGTGCGGTCCACAGAGCGACGAAGGCGCCGCCGCTCAAGGCGCCTTCCGGAAGCCAGCCGCTCAGGGCGAAGGCGACGCAGACGCCGAGCAGTGCCGACAGCAGCGCGGCTGCCGAGCCGAAGGTGATCTCATACGCCCCGGCCGCGCCGACGCTATGGCTGCGGGCGATGAAGATGCTCGCCGGGAGAGCCGTCAGTGCGCGGATATAGGTGAGGCCGATGCCGCCGACCACCATGACCAGCGCGAAGACGCCGTAATCCCACGCGGATACGGAGTGCAGCAGGACGAGGTTGAGGCCCAGATGAAATGCGCTCTGCATCGCCTCGCCGCCGACCATGACGACGAGCTTCAGGATCAGACGGCGCAGGGATTCGAAGTTCATTGCTGCGCCAGCCGGCCGCGGGAGAGCATGTCCTCGACAACCGCGCCGATGGCGCGGGCGACAGCGTGATCGCTGAACAGCGCCGAGAAGCGTTCACGTCCCGCATGCGCCATGGGGGCGAGCAGCTCCGGCGCGAGGATCACCTGCTTCAGCGCTTCTGCGAGGGCGTCAGGGTCGCCGGGCGGCAACAGCCGGCCGGTCACACCGTCCACGACCACCTCCTGCAGGCCTCCGATCGCCGAAGCCAGCGGCGGCCGGCCGAACGCCATGGCTTCGATCGCGACGCGGCCGAGCGACTCCGGCCGGCGCGACGGCACCACGACGATGTCGGCCCATCGATAGAGCGGTGTGGGATCGTCGCGGAAAGGCTCGACCTTCACCTGCGGGTCGAGACCCGCGCTCGTCACCGCCTCGTGCAACGCCAGTTCGAGGGCGGGATCCTCGAAAGCGCTGCCGACGATGCGGACCTCGAGCCGGTCTCGCAGATCCCGGGGCAGGGCACTCACCGCCGCGAGCAGGATTTCCTGGCCCTTGATGCGGTTGATGCGGCCGAGCATGAGGACACGCAGCCGCCGCCTGCCATCATAATCCGTGGGCGCCCAGTCGGCCGGCCCGGCCACGCCATTGTAAATGACATCCGCTTCATGGCCGTCCGGGAGCGGGAAGGCAGAGCGCGTCGCCTGAGAGTTGAAGATCAGCCGCGCCCGGCCCCAGAGGATCAACTGGCGCAGGAGCGTGCGCGTCATCCCTTCCGGGATTTCGTGGATATGCTGGATTGCCTTGCCGGCAAAGAATCGTGCGGCAAGCACATGGTCAACGATGACCGAGGTATTGATATAGACGAGGTCGCAACGGCGCATTCGCCGGGCCGCGCGCAGCATGGCGCGCGGCAGTTCGATCGGCGCCATGGCCATCAATCTCGGCAGATTCCTGCGGCGCAGCACCCATAGCGGTTCGATGACGATCCGGCTGGCGATCGGCTGGAGCAGGCTGAGGATCGGACCTTCGCGCGGGAGCACGACCTCGATATCGGCGGCCGGGTAGGCTTGGCGCAAGGCGGCTACGCTCTCGGCGAAAGCGCGATCCGACCCGTAGAGTTCATAGCCCTGATGAATGCAGGCGATACGCAGCGTCACAATCCGTTTCCATTCGAGGACGCCGCCATCGCGCTTCCACCGATTCCGCATGGCCGGAAAGCGCGTCCTAACCATCTTCGATAAAAGCGGGATAAGTCCCAGAAATTCAAGGTATTCTTGAAGCTACGCGCTATCTTCGCGCAGCTTTGCGCCCCTCCGGATGAAATCATGGCAAATACCGCTCCTTCGTTGCTGATCCTCGGAACACGGGGTATTCCGGCAGCGCATGGTGGCTTCGAGACCTTCGCCGAGAAGCTCGCCTTGTTTTTGGTCGAGCGGGGCTGGCAGGTCGGCGTGTACTGCCAGGACGAGGTTCCGGCCGTCACGCGCCGGTTCCACAGCGAATCCTGGCGGGGCATCGAGCTCATTCGCACGCAGGTGTCGTCATCGGGGCCGCGCGCGACCATCGACTTCGACTGGCATTGCGTGCGGCATGCGGCGCGGCGTCCGGCGCTCAGCCTCGTGCTGGGATATAACGGCGCGATCTTCCTGCCCTATCTGCGCCTCGCCGGGCGGAAGATCATGACGAATATGGACGGGATCGAGTGGCGCCGGCCGAAATGGTCATGGCCCGTCCGCAGTTGGTTCTGGATGAACGAGTGGATCGCGGCCTGGTCCTCGCACCGTCTCGTGGCTGATCATCCGATCATCGCCGACCATCTAGCGACGCGGCGTCCGCGCAGCGCCACGGTCATGATTCCTTATGGCGGCATGCCGATCCGGATGGCGCCGGCAAAGCCGCTCGCCAAATTCGGGCTGGAGAGCGGCCGCTACCTGATCTCGATCGCGCGGATCGAGCCCGACAATTCGATCCTCACGCTGGTCGAGGCCTTCTCGTCCAGGCCGCGCGGCATGCCCCTCGTCGTTCTCGGCAATTTCTCGGACGAAAACGCCTATCATCGCCAGGTCAAGGCGGCCGCTGGGCCGGAAGTGATCATGCCCGGCGCGATCTACGACGCCGAGACCGTGAGGGCCCTGCGTTTCCACGCGCGCGGTTATCTGCACGGACATACCGTCGGCGGGACCAACCCATCGCTGGTCGAGGCGCTGTGGGCAGGGAACCCGGTCATCGCCCATGACAATCCCTATAACCGCTGGACTGCGGGTGAGGCGGGCTTGTTCTTTGCTGACGAGGCGAGTTGCTCCAATGCGATCGGGCGGCTGCTGGCCGATGATGAACTGGCTGCTCGCCTGAAACAGGCTGCGCTTGTGCGCGCCCGCTCCAGCTTCGAATGGCAGGCGGTCCTCGAGCACTATGAACGCGAGGCGCTGGCCCTGCTCGGTCTCGAGCCGGAAGCTGCCGTCGCTCCGGCCGAAGTGGCCGGCGGCCGCAGGGGATGACGGTCAGCCGCCGTTCTCTGCTGGCGGGGGCGATCGGGACGGCGGCGATCGGCGGCGGTCGCGCTCATGCGGCGCGGCCCCTCGGCATCCGGCGCGGCGTCAATCTCTGGCCATGGTTCTCCCTGACGCGGGAGCATCCTGCGCCGCGAACCGATTATGATTGGCCCCCGTTCCAGCTCGACCGGCCGGTTCCGACGCGGGCGGATCTCGCTCTCTTACGTCGTGCGGGCCTCGACTTCGTCCGGTTGCCCGTGGACCCCGGCCCGTTCCTTGCCGCAGCTCCCGCCGTCAGGGCGTCATTGCTCGATCAGGTGATGGCCGCGGTGGCGCTGGCGCAGGGTGAGGGGCTTGCCGTGATCGTCAATCTTCACGCCAACGGCGCGACGCATTACTGGACGCCGTCGCGATTGTTCGGAACCTTGGATGCTCCGGCGTTTCCGGCCTATCGCGATCTCGTGGTGGAGCTGGCATCGCGACTGGGGCGGAGCGATCCGGAGCGGACGGGATTCGAGCCCGTCAACGAGCCGCTCCAGGCCTGCGGCTCCGCTGAATGGGGAGAGACGCAGAAGCGGCTTCTGGCCGCGGCTCGACTGGCCGCGCCGGGGCTGACATTGCTGGCGACCGGCGCTTGCGGCAGCATGATCGCAGGTCTCGACCCCCTCCGGGTCCGCGAGCTCTCGCTCTATGAGCCGCTGCTCTTCACCTTCCACTTCTACGAGCCCTATCTCTTCTCACATCAGGGCGCGCGCTGGATGAGCGAACCGGTTTATCGGGCGCTCAACGCGGTGCCCTGGCCCGCCGCGCGGGGAAGCCTCGATGCCACCCTCGCTGCGGTGCGCGCCAGAATGGCCGCGCTGGGTGCGCCGGCACAGGGCAGTGGAGCGGCCGCCTATCGCGAGACCGAGCGCGTCCTCAAGGAATATTTCGATGCCCAGCCGGATCGCCCGTTCATCGACGGCTATCTGCGCCGGGTCCGTGCCTGGGCGGAGCGCGAGGGCGTGCAGCCCGGCCGGATCCTGATGGGCGAGTTCGGAGCGCTGCGATCGGGGGGCGGCACCGTCGCCTCCGCTCCGGACGATCGCGCCCGCTATGTGCGTGACGTCAGGCTCGGCGCCGAGGCGCTCGGGTTTCCCTGGGCATTCTGGAACCTGTTCGACAGCATGGGGATGATGGACGATGTCAGCCGCCGGCTCGACCCGGCCATGATCGCGGCCCTCGGTCTGCGAATGCCGGATTGAGCCGGTCGGAACCGCGCCTTTCCGGTCGATAAAGGCACAGAATGACGACGACGAATTTCGCCGGCATCGTCGTCTTCGTCGCGATGCTCTCCGAGCCGTTCAGCAGGATGATCCAGACGATCATCGGGAGCCAGACGCCGGGGCGTCCGCGCCCCAATTCATACATGAAGAGGCCGAAGGCCAGCGTCACGAGCGCGGTGATGATCGCCCCTTGATAGAGGATCATACGCACGAACGGGTTCTCGATGCCCCACTCGAGGCCGTTGACGCGGCGCAGGGTGTCGACGAGCTGCACATCGGGCCCGATGACGAGGTCGCCGATCGAAAACATCTGCAGCAGCTCGAACATCTCCTTGCGGGCATTGGCACTGCCACCGTCGGAGACGAAGCGCGTGGCCACGTCGTCGAAGAAACCAAGCGCCGCCAGCCCGCCGATGGCGACGGGCAGGAGGGCTACGAGCACGCAGCCGATGGCGGCCGCGATCAGCGATATCCGCCCGCTCCGCAGCAAGGCGAACAGCTGTACCGTGCCGTAGCAGAGGCCGAACGCCAGCGACGTCAGAAGCGCGGTGCGGCCGCCGAAGACCACAAGGGCGGCGCTCTGCAGCGCGATGAGGACGCCACGGACCGCCGGCGGCAGGGAGCGTGACCCGCTGATCAGAGCCATCAGATAGCAGGCGGTGATCATGGCGTTCGCCAGCGGATGGCCGTGAAACGCGCTGGAGCGCGTGTCGGTTTCGAAGACTGCGCCGTCGAAGCGGTAGGGAAAGAGCCGGAACTGCGTGACGAACTCGAAGAGCGCGAGCAGGGCGTTGAGGGTCATGACGACATGCAGCATCGTCGTGAGCGTCGTCATGGTCTCGTCGTCGGCATCGACGAGCGACAGGACCAGCAGGCAGACGGCGACATAGGTGTCGACCATGCCGCCAAGGCCCGGCCCGTCGCGCATCACCGTGACGACGATCGTCGCCATCGTCACCAGCAGCATGAACAGCGTCGCCGGCCGAGCGCTGACGAGATGAATGGCGCGGCTGACCGGATCCCCGCAGGCGATCAGGCTCCAGCCGAACAGGAGCACGATCATATAGGTCGACGGATGGATCTTCGTGGCGGCGGCGCCGGTGAGGCCGTCATAATTGTAGCCGACGAGCCAGAGCATGCCGCCCGACACGCAGAACAGCACCAGGACGGTGGCGAAAAGACCGTAGCGCGTCAGCCCATCCAGCTGGGCCCAGCTCGGTACCCCACGGGCCGAGGCCTCGGCCGTGAGGCCGGCGGCAGGCATCAGCCTCGCCCGTCGGCGTCGATCAGGATCGTTGCCGTCACCGAGCGGCCCATGACGCGCGCGGATTCGACCGCTCGCATGATCTCTTGCTGGCGCGTGGTGTAGAGACGGGCGACGAGCACGATCTCCTCGACCATGCCGACCAGCGGGGCGATCTTCACATTGCGCTCCAGCGGGCCGCCGTCGATGACCACGATGTCGAAGTGACGGCTGGCATCCCCCAGCATTCGCATCGCATAGCTGCGTGCCAATGCCTTCTGCGTTGCGGCTTTAGGACGACCGGCGGACATCAGCGCGACATCCTTGGCGTCGCTGAAGTGAATGGCGTCCTCGAAGCTGCATTCGCCGCGCAGAATATCCATCAGCCCGGCCGGGCCGCCCTGGACCGGTTCGGTCGTCGTATCGACCAGGAGGACGCGCTCTCCGTGCTGGACTCCAGCGCTGGCGAGCAGGTCGGCCGCATGCTCCCGCTCATCGCCATCGGCCTCGGCCGAAATGAGCAGGGCGCTGCGGGCGGCCGGGATCGGCACATCCGTGGGCTTGAACAGCAGGAGCAGCGCGAGTTGCGCCGCGCCGTCCGCCTCCGCTTGCCGGCCTGTCGATCGCCGGAACCATCGGCCGAAGCCGCGCGGGGGCGCCGTCCGGGGGCGCAGGACGCCGACCACCGGAGCGCCGATCAAAGCCTCGGCCTGCGAGCGGGAGAGCAGATGAGGCGCGGCATACTCGCGCAGCAATGCGAGGCCGGCACCGAGGCCCAGCCCGAGCACGGCCGCCGCCGCTGCAAGCGGAAATGTCGGCGGCCAACTCGCCTGCAATGGCGGCTGAGCCCGGCTGATGATGCGGGCGTTGGTGGTGTCCAGATTCGCCTGCTCGCGTGTTTCCTGCGCGCGCAGCAGGAACGTCGCATAAACCGCGCGGACCGCTTCGAGATCGCGCTGGAGCTCGCGCAGCCGGACCGACGCCTGGTCCGCCCCTTGCGTCTGGCGCGTCAGGGTCTCGAGCTTGCTGGCGAGCAGCTTCTCATTGCCGAGCGCGCGCTCATATTCGGTGCGCACGGACTGCTCGACCCGCTCGATCTCGGTCGCGATGAGGCGGCGAACGTGGACGAGCTGGTTTTGCACCGCGCCGATCGACGGGTGGCGCGGGCCGAACTGGCTCTGCAGATCGGCTTCGCGCTGAACCAGGGCGGCCTCCTGCTCCCGCAGTCTTCCGATGACAGGAGACTGCAGTGCCTCCATGGAACTGCCGGCCAGGGCGCCGCGCCGGCGTTGCTGGGCGATCAGCTCGACCTGCGAACGGAGGGTGGAAGTGCGCGCCTGGGCTGCCGAGAGCTGATTGCTGATCTCGCTGAGCTGCTGCTCGCTGATCAGGCGTCCGGACGCCGCGACGAGATTGTTTTCGGCGCGATAGCGCTCGACGGCGTTCTCAGCCGCCTCGACCCGCTTGCGCTGTTCCGCCAGCCGGGCTGTCAGCCCCTCGGACGCCTCCGTCGCAGCGCGGCTTCTGGCATCGGCCTGGTCGGCGAGATAGGCCTCGGCGATCGCGTTGGCGAGCTTGGCCGACTTGTCGGCGTCGCGCGTCGTCACGACCACATCCAGCACCAGGACCTTGTCCGCGCGCCTGACGGAAATCTTCCGCCGGAGGTTGGCGAGCGTCCGCGCCTCGGTGGGCGTGAGGGTGCCGTCCGGGGCAGGGGCATCTGTCGCAATCCGGCCGAGAAGGCGGCTGAGAAGCCCCGCGCCGTTGAATTCCGTGTCCTCGGTGAGTTTCGTCGTCCTGATCGCCCGAGCCAGCACGTTCGTGGACTGGACGACGCTGGCCTGGCTCTCGACCTGCGCCAAGCCGCCATCCGGTGAGACCGTATTGGGGTTGACGTCGTTGCTGACGACGTTCCGGTCGCGCGGATCGATCAGAAGCTGCGCCGAGGCGGTATAGAGCGAAGGCGTCAACAGCCCGTAGGCGAGGGCCAGCCCCGCCAGCAGGCCGGCGACGGCCAGGATCATCAGGCGCCGATGCCAGAGGATGCGCCAGAGCTCGGAGACTTCGACGGCGCCATCCGGGCGGCGACGAAAGGTCTCCTGAGGAGGCGGCTGCACCGTTTCCTCCTGCCGATGAGCGGTCGCAGCCAGACTTGTCATTCCTCTACTCGGACAACGCAACGCGATGCCGCGGTGTCGTCCGACCGCGGCTTCCAGGCGCGACCCTGCCACGAACTCCTTAACAACTGCTCCGATCGGTCGAGGCTGCCCGCTTGAGCGGGCTTGCACGCGGGTCGGGCGGGGCTAACCAAATCGAAATGCGGATGTTGGAGAATGCTGGCTGCTTTGGCGCAGTTGCCGCAAGAAATGCGGCTGGGCTTGGATATGAGATTGAGATTGCACATGGGTGCTTCGCCCTTGCGGCGGTGGCATCTGGTCCTGATCGAGCGTCTCCGGGCGATCCCCGGCCTGACGCTTTTGGTCGTTCCGCCGGCAGTGAACGCAGCCGACCCACATCGGCTCGACGGTCTCTTCCGCGTCGAGGGCTATCTGCACGGCCTTCAGCCCCATGGCCTTTTCACGCTCGCCCGGCCGGCTGAGGCGGCTGCCGTGGCCGCCGCGCCAGGGCACGACGAAGCCGACTTGCTTCTCGATCTCGGCAGCGATGAGCCGGCCGGACCAACGCGCCGCTGGGTCCTCCGCTTCGAAGGGCAGGCGGGAGAAGCCCCACTCGTTTCCGCTCTTCTTGCCGGCGGCGTTCCCTTGGTCGAGCTGACGGAGAACGGCGCGCTGATCGCCGCAGCGCGGCCGGGCAGCGATCACGGCCGCATTTTGCTGGCGAAGCTCGACGATATCCTCAGCCGCGTGATCACCTTCATCGTGGCCGCAGTCGAAGGCAGCCCCATGCGTGTGCCGCAGCTGCCTGCCGAAGCCGAGCCTTCGCCCACGCCCCATACCGGCCTCGCGCGGACCATGGTCCGCGCGGTGACTTCGAATGCGGTCGATCGCATTTACCGGCGCTGCTTCCACGCCCCCCATTGGCGGGTGGGCTGGCGCAAGCTGGGCGGCCCGGATCTTTTCGATCTGAAGCGCCATCCCGACGCGGGCTGGTGCGACCTGCCCGATGACGGCACCCGCTTCTATGCCGATCCGTTTCCGATCCTGCATAGGGGGCGTCTCACGCTCTTCGTCGAGGATTTCCCCCACGCCACCGGCAAGGGCATCATTTCGGCGGTGGAGTTCGGGCCGGATGGTCCGATAGGCCGCCCCGAGCCAGTGCTCGAACAGCCCGGCCATCTCTCCTATCCCTTCGTCTTCGAACGGGACGGGCAGGTCTGGATGATCCCGGAAAGCTCCGGCGCCGCGCGGGTGGATCTGTTTCGCGCGACAGCATTCCCCGGCGGCTGGGTCAGGGAGGCGACGCTGATCGACGGCGTCGTCGCCAGCGACGCGACGCTGATCGAGCATGGCGGTCTATGGTGGCTGTTTGCCACGGTGCGGGACGGCGGCGGCTCCCATTCGGACACGCTGCATCTCTGGTCGGCGGCGGATTTCCGCGGTCCCTGGAAACCGCATCCCCGCAATCCCGTGCTGATCGATATCGCCTCGGCCCGGCCGGCCGGGCAGATGACCATCCGCGATGGTGTTTTACTGCGCCCGGTGCAGGACTGCCGGTTCGGCTATGGCAAGGCTCTCGGCATCGCCCGCGTCACACGGCTCGACCCCGAGGGCTTCGATCAGGAGATCGAGACCATCATCCAGGCAGGTGCTCTCTGGCCTGGCCGCCGCATCCACAGCCTCAACCGGGCCGGCGGCTATGAATTCATCGACGGCTCGGCAATGGCTCGCCGGCCGCTTCTGGCTGGTCTGCGGCCGGTGCCGGCGCTCGCCGGCTCCTGATGGCGTGCCGGGCGCCATCGGCGAGGACGGCGAGCCGCCCGACCAACGTGCGCCCTCCCGAAACCGAGTCCAGCGTCACCGCCTGGGTGGCGAAGCGCCGCTTGAAATCCTCGCCGCCGCAGAGAAAGTCGACCATCGACAGGCCCTGGTCGATCGACCACTGGATGTAGTCCATCATCAGCACCATGCCCGGCGACGCACGCTCATGGTCCGGATCATAGGTGGTGACGAAGGCCATCATCCTGTCGCGCTGCACCAGATTGATCGAGACGGCGACGACGCTATCGCCGCATTCGAGCAGGAAGACACGCAGGATGCCGAGCTTCGCCATCACGCCGACGAGCGCGGTGAGGGCCGGAGAGCCTTCGTCGAACAGATCCGAGGCATGGCCATGGCGCTCGAGCCATTTGCGCTTGAGGGCGGCGACGCGCAGCAGCACGGGCTCAAGTGGCTCTTCCGGAGACATCAGCCGGAAGCGGACTTCCCCGGATTCCTCCATGAATTTGCGCCCGCGCCGGTAGTTCTGCCGCGTCTTTTTCGACTGCTGGTCGAACCAGAGCGCGCCACGATTCCAGGAGCCGCTCACACGATAGTTGATCTCGGTGCGGTGGTTCGGGCGCAGACGGAGAGCTGAGTTGTCACCCGTCAGGATCTGGCGGGCGAGGGCCTCGGGCGCAAGCCGGTTGAGATAGGCCATGTCGAAGCGGCCGGCTTTGGCGATCGCCCGCCACAAGGCGGCTGCGGCCTCGCGGCTCCAGCCGGGAGCCACGAGGATATCGCCATAATCGCTGTGTTCCTTCGCCGCCCATTCGAGGATGCGGATGCCGCGGCGCCGGATCGTGGCGAAAGGCAGCACGGCCTCCAGGTTTTCGCCATTCCAGACCAGGCCGATCAGCAGCCCGCGCTGGTCGCGGCCCGGCGTGGTCCGCCACCAGGCGCTGATCCAGCCATGGCTCTGGAAGACAAGGCCTTCGGCCTGCCGCCATAGCGCATCCCAGGCCGGAGCCAACGCCGCAAGCTGCTCCTCCGAGGTCACGATCTCCAGCTTTCGGCCATCGACGGCGGTGAACTCGGCCGCTGCGCTCACTGCTGTGCTCCGTCGGCCTCGGCATCGGTGCGGCGAGCGGGGCGCAGGCCGAGCCGGCGCCGGATCTGGTGCCACATCCGTTTCAATGGCAGCAGGTAGAGGCCCGAAAGTGACTGGTAATCGCGGACGCCACGTTCCATCAGCCCGAACTTGAAGTCCTCATCCGGCTTCGGCACGCACAGCGTTCCGAACAACCGGTCCCAGAACGAGAACAGCAGCCCGAAATTCTTGTCGTAATGGCGCGGATCGACGCTGTGATGCAGCTGGTGCCAGTGCGGGCACAGGACGACGTTGTTCAGCGGCCCGAACGATATCTTGAAATGCGTATGCCTGACGAAGTCCATCATCAGGATGTTGCGCATGACGTAGACGTTCACGCCGAAGACGGTGAGTTCGATGAGGTTGAGCGAGACCAGCGACCAGATCCCGAAGCAGATGCCCGGGATCACCCCGTCCCAGGCCCGGTTCATTAATTCGTCCAGCGGATGGACGCGGTCCTTGGTGATGCCCACCATCACCTCGGCCGAATGATGAACCTTGTGCAGCTCCCAGAGGATGGGAAAGCGGTGCTGCGCAACGTGGTAGAGGTAATAGGAGATGTCGTAAGCCAGCAGCATTGTGACCGTGAAGATCACGGTCGTCACCGGCCCGGCCGGCCCCGGAATGAGGGGCGGATCGATCTGGAAGATCGTGGCGAGGATTTTGTTGGTCGCGTAGCCGACGGCCGCGACGAAGGCGACGCCCGCCGGCAGCATCAGGAACGGCATGATCGCCTTGCGCGTCACCCAGAACAGCAGATCCGCCTTCGCCGAAGGATGAGTGATGATCTCGTTGGGAAAGATGAAATCGAAGAACTCCCGGAAGTTCTTCTGCTCGGCCGTCCGCCAATAGGCGACCAGCGCGCTGACCAGCGCCGTCAGCAGCAGCAATCCCGTCGTCAAGAGGCTCGTCGCCGAAATCTTGTCGAGGATCTTGCCAATGAACTCGGTCATGCCGTCTAGCACCTGCGCTGGGGAGTGACCTCCTTAGGCCACAAGGCTATTAATATTCGGCACACTGCAGGAAACCTCGCGCCTTATGGTTAAGCGCGGTTGCGGGCGATGCGATTCTGAAGGCGAGGCGCTGTCCTCAGCCACGCTCCGCCGCAAGCCGGCAGATCATGCGTGCGGTTTCGTAGGATTTCACGAAAGCCGGCACGGGCAGGAACTCGAAGCGCGAGTGAAAATTGCAGCCGCCGGTGAAGAAATTCGGCGTCGGCAGCCCGCGTGCCGAAAGCGCCGCCCCGTCCGTGCCGCCGCGCATCGGGATCAGTTTCGGCGCGATCTTCAGCTCGTCCAGCGCCGCGAGGAGCAGATCGACCGAGCGGCGGTCGTCACCCAGGCTGTCATGGATGTTGCCGTAGGTGTCGCTGACATC
The DNA here is from genome assembly GCF_052113585.1 of Allobosea sp. TAF32. Taxonomy (NCBI): domain Bacteria; kingdom Pseudomonadati; phylum Pseudomonadota; class Alphaproteobacteria; order Hyphomicrobiales; family Alloboseaceae; genus Allobosea; species Allobosea sp. TAF32. Next base: position 16,488 of record NZ_JBFRDM010000010.1, read on the forward strand.
AGACGAGACCCGTCCCGTCGGATAGCGCCGCGCGATCAGTTCCGTGACCTCGCCGATGCGGCGCTTGCGCTGTTCGAACCGCGCCTTGTCGAACTCGCGGATCATCACTTTCAGCCTGGCTTCGCTCTGGCCGGCGGCGATCTCGGTGAACCAGAAATAGCCCTCGCGCCCCTCGGTGTTCTCAGGCGTCTCGGTCCGGTCGAATTCCGCGATGAAATCCATCGCCATCAGCAGCGGATTGACCAGCACGCCCTTGGCCGACATCGGATGGGCGCTGGCGCCGGTGAAGCTGATCTCACCCTGGGCCGCGTTGAAGTTCTCGATGACGACCTCGCCCAACTCGCAGGCATCGATCGTGTAGGCGAAGTCGCAGGCAAAGCGCGTGAGATCGAGCGCCTTGGCCCCGCGCAGGCCGATCTCCTCGTCCGGCACGAAGGCGACGAGGATGTCGCCATGGGCGTCCTCGGGCCCGAGCTCGGCGAGCAGTGTCATGACTGCGGCGATGGCCGCCTTGTTGTCGGCGCCGAGCACGCTGGTGCCGTCGCCGACGATGACGTCCGCGCCGACCCATGGCTCGAGCTGCGGGTGCTCCGCGACGCGCAGCCAGATGTCCCGCTCGCGGTTGAGGCAGAGATCCTGCCCTTCGAAGCGCAGGATCTGCGGGCGGATCACCGGCGAGAGCCCGACATCGACCGTATCGAGATGGGCGATGAAGCCGATGCGCGGCGCGCGCGGGCGCGTGCCGGGCTTGCGCGCGGTGACGGTGGCGTGCTCGTCGATGACGATATCGGCGAGGCCGAGGGCTTTGAGTTCCTCGGCGAGAAGGGCGGCGAGGCGCTGCTGTCCGGGCGTCGTGGGCAGGCTCGTCGCCTGCGCGTCGCTCTGGCTCTCGACCGCGACATAGCGCAGGAAGCGCTCCGTCAGTTTCGCCGCAATGGACATCTCGACCTCACTCGTCAGGCAGCGCCATACCAGATGGCGCGCAGCGAGAGCTATCGCGTCGGCCGGCGCTTCGGCAAGACCTGCCGAAGCCCAAAGCACCGGGCCGAAAAGTGGGATCCACTTTTCGGAGAAATCCGATGCTCAAACAAAGCGATAGATCGCCACTTTGCCTCCGATAGGACGCACTGCGATCTAGTGGTCACGCCGCCTTGGCGAGGAAGTCCTCGGCGTAGTGACAGGCGACCTGCCGGCCGTCGATTTCGCGTTTCTCGGGGCGCTCGGCCCGGCAGCGGTCGGTGACATAGGGGCAGCGGGTCGAGAACACGCAGCCCTTCGGCGGGTTGAGCGGAGAGGGCAATTCGCCGCGCAGCACGATGCGCTCGCGCTTGCCGGCATCGACGCGCGGCGTCGAAGCCAGCAGCGCCTGCGTATACGGGTGCAGCGGCCGGGCGTAGATGCGCTCCTTCGGACCGTGCTCGATGGCATTGCCGAGATACATCACCATCACATCATGGGCGATGTGACGGACGACGCTGAGGTCGTGCGAGATGAAGAGATAGGCGAGCTTCAACTCCTCCTGCAGATCCGCCAGCAGGTTGAGCACCTGCGCCTGAATGGAGATGTCGAGCGCCGAGACCGGCTCGTCCGCCACCACGACCTTGGGCGAGAGGATCAGCGCCCGGGCGATCGCGATGCGCTGGCGCTGGCCGCCCGAGAACATGTGCGGATAGCGGGCATAGTGCTCGGGGCGCAGGCCGACCTTGGCCATGATCGCGCGCGCCTTTTCGGTGCGCTCGGCCTTGGAAAGGTCGGTGTTGATCTTGAGCGGCTCCTCCAGGATCGTGCCGATCTTCTTGCGCGGATTGAGCGAGCCATAGGGGTTCTGGAAGACGAACTGCACCGTGCGGCGCAGGCGCTTGCGCTCGCCGGCCGGCGGGTTGACGGCGTCGAGTCCGTCCAGCGTCAGCGCGCCCGAGGTGGGCGTCTCGATCAGCGTTGCCATGCGGGCGAGCGTCGACTTTCCGCAGCCGGACTCGCCGACGACGGCGAGCGTCCGGCCGGCCTCGACCGAGAAGGACACCTTGTTCACAGCCTGAAGCTGCGCCGGCGGGCGGAAGAGCCCCTGCTTGACCGGATAGATCTGCGTGAGTTCACGCGCCTCGATGACGGGGTTGCTCATCGCACGACCTCCTTCGCCCGGCCGGCTTCGTCGCGGGCGCGTTCGGCGTCGCGCTGCGGATCGCCGAGCGGGTAGTGGCAACGCACGCGCCCGTCCTGCCAGGGGCGCAGCTCCGGCTGGACATTGCGCGAATGCTCGGTCGCATAGGCGCAGCGCGGGCTGAACAGGCAGCCCTTCGGCCGGTCGTTGAGGCCGGGCACCATGCCGGGGATGGTGGCGAGGCGGCTTGCATTCTCGCTGCGCTCGGGCAGGGCTGCAAGCAGCGCGGCGGAATAGGGGTGTTGCGGGTCGGCGAACAAAGCGTCGACCTTGCGCTCCTCCATGATCTGCCCGGCATACATCACCATGATGCGCTGAGCCGTCTCGGCCACGACGCCCATGTTGTGCGTGATCAGGACGAGCGCCATGCCGCGCTCGCGTTGCAGCGACATCAGCAATTCGAGGATCTGGGCCTGGATGGTGACGTCGAGCGCCGTAGTCGGCTCGTCGGCGATCAGCAGGCGCGGATTGCAGGCGATCGCCATCGCGATCATCACGCGTTGGTTCATGCCGCCCGAGAGCTGGTGGGGGTAAGCCTTGAGGCGGCTTTCCGGAGCGGGGATGCCGACCTGTTCCAGCAACTCGATCGCCCGGCGCTTGGCGGCCTTGCCGTCCATACGCTCGTGCTTGCGCAGCGTCTCGGCGAGCTGGAACCCGATGGTGAAGCAGGGATTGAGGCTGGTGCTCGGCTCCTGGAAGATCATCGCCACGTCCTTGCCGGTGAGCTGGCGGCGCTCGCGGGCGGACATGGTCAGGAGATCGCGGCCGTCGAAGCGCAGCTTGTCGGCGCGGACGCGTCCGGGATAGCCGACGAGGCCCATCAGCGCGAGCATGGTGACTGATTTGCCGGAGCCGGATTCACCGACCACGCCGAGAACCTCGCCCTCGTCGAGGGTGAGGTCGATCCGGTCGACGGCGCGCAGCGTTCCCTGCGATGTCGGGAATTCGACGCTGAGGTTTTCGATTTCGAGCAGGGGCATGGTTCAGCGCTTCAGCTTGGGGTCGAGCGCATCGCGCAGGCCGTCACCCAGGAGGTTGAAGGCGAGCACGGTGATGAGGATGGCGAGGCCCGGGAAGGTGACGACCCACCAGGCGCGCAGCACGAACTCGCGCGCGTCGGCGAGCATCGTGCCCCATTCGGGGGTTGGCGGCTGGGCGCCGAGGCCGAGGAAGCCCAGTGCCGCGGCATCGAGGATCGCCGTGGAGACGCCGAGCGTCGCCTGCACGATCAGGGGCGCGGCGCAGTTCGGCAGGATCTCGGAGAACAGCAGCCGGACCGTCTGCGCGCCGCTGACCTTGGCCGCGATGACATAATCCTTGCTGGCTTCGGTGATGACCGCGGCGCGTGTGATGCGGACATAGTGCGGCAGCACGACGATGGCGACGGCGAGCATCGCGTTCATCAGGCCGGGGCCGAGGATCGCGACGATGACGATGGCGAGCAGCAGGCTCGGCATCGTCATCAGGATGTCCATCAGCCGCATGATCGCGATATCGGCGATGCCCTTGAAGTAGCCGGCGATCAGCCCGAGCACGATGCCGACGACGATGGCGACCGCGACGACGAAGATGCCGATCACCAGCGAGAGCCGCGCGCCGTAGAGCAGGCGCGAGAGGATGTCGCGGCCGATGGCGTCGGTGCCGAGCGGATAGGAGAGCGATCCGCCCTCCTGCCAGAACGGCGGCTTCAGGAAGACCGCATTATTGGTCAGATTGGGATCATGCGGTGCGATGATCGGCGCGAACAGCGCGCAGAGCAGCACCAGCACGATGACGACGAGCCCGGCCACTGCGCCGCGATTGGCGCTGAAATAGGTCCAGAACTCGCGCGCCGGATGGGGCGGCGTGCCGCTCGGTGCGGCGACGGCCGGGGCTTCGAGGGTTTCTGCGCTCATGGACGAGGGCTCCAATGGGAGCTGAAATGCGAAGGGCGGTTCATTTGGCGTGCCTGATGCGCGGGTTGATCAGGCCGTAGAGCAGGTCGACGAAGAGGTTGACGCTCATCACGACCATGCCGAGCAGCAGCGTGCCGCCCTGGAGCACGGGGTAGTCGCGCCGGCTGATCGCCTCTATCAGCCATTTGCCGACGCCGGGCCAGGAGAAGATCGTCTCGGTCAAGATCGCGCCGGTGAAGAGCGTGCCGACCTGCAGGCCGATGACGGTGACGACCGGGATCAGCGCGTTTCGCAGCGCGTGCAGCGCGACGACCCGGATCGGCGCCATGCCCTTGGCCCGCGCTGTGCGGATATAGTCCTCGCCGAGCACCTCCAGCATTGCCGAGCGCGTCATGCGCGCGATGACCGCGAGCGGCACGGTGCCGAGCACGATCGCCGGCAGCACGAGATGCGACAGCGCCGACCAGAAGGCGTCGACGTCGCCGGCTAGCAGGCTGTCGATGGTCAGGAAGCCGGTGACGGGTTCGATGAAGTACTGCACCGCGATGCGGCCCGAGACCGGCGTGATGCCGAGCTGCACCGAGAACAGCAGGATGAGCAGCAGGCCCCACCAGAAAATCGGCATGGAGTAACCGGTCAGCGAGATGCCCATCACGCCATGGTCGAAGATCGAGTTTCGCTTCACCGCCGCGATGATGCCGGCCGGCAGCCCGACGATCAGCGCGATCAGGATGGCGCAGAGCGCGAGTTCGATGGTCGCCGGGAAGAGCTGCCCGAACTCGGTCAGGACGTTCTCGCGCGTCACGATCGACTTGCCGAGATCGCCCTGGACGACACGCTCGATATATTTGCCGTATTGGACGAGCAGCGGCCGGTCGAGGCCGTATTCCGTGAGCAGCTGGGCATGGCGAGCGGCGTCGATGCCGCGCTCGCCAGCCATGGTCTCGATCGGGTCGCCCGGCACGAGCCGCACCAGGAAGAAGGCCAGCAGCGTGATGCCGATGAAGGTCGGGATGACCAGGCTCAGCCGGGTGAAGATGAAGCGCAGCATGGTTCTGCCATTCTTGTCGGCCGGAGCATGTCGTCCTGCGCGGCGGCCTGTCTTGTCACTTTAGTCGAGTTCGAATTCCGGCGCAGCGGAAACACCAGAATCCGCGAAAGATCAAGAACGCCACGACAAAAACCGTGGATCGCAACGGGGTATCGCGGTTCTCGCGTATTGGATCACGAAATACTTGAGAACGTTCGAGAATTTTGGCGCAACAATACGAAATTTTTCGGCGCCGGAAAAGCAATGAATGCTCTGCCGGCGCCGGTGATCGTCGGGCGTTCGGGTCTTATTTCGCGATCGATACGCCGTAGAACGGCTGTCCTCCGAAGAAGTGGATCTTGTAGTCCTTCACTTCCTTGCGCACCGGCGTGAAAGCCTGCGCATTGGCGAAGAGCAGGCCCGCCACATCCTCGTGGAAGAGCTCCTGGAAACGCTTGTAGAGCTTGGTCCGTTCGCCCTGGTCGGTGATCGTGTTGGCCTTGGCGAGCGCGTCCGAGGCCTCCTGGTTGCACCAGCGTGCGCGATTGGCCCCGGTCTTCACCCCCTCGCAGGTCCAGCCCGAGAGCAGGATCTGGCTCGGATCGGGATAATCCCAGGTGTAGCCGAACATGCCCACTTCGTGGTCGCCGGCCCGGCCGCGCTTGAGGTATTCGCCCCATTCGAAGGTCTGGATCGTCGCCTTGACGCCGATCTTTGCCCAGTCGGCTTGGATCAGTTCGGCCGCGCGCCGGCCGTTCGGCATATAGGCGCGCACGACGGGGATGGCCCAGAGCGTCGTCTCGAAGCCGTTCGGATACCCGGCCTCGGCGAGCAATGCCTTGGCCTTCTCCGGATCATAGGGACGCGGCTTGAGGTCGGTGTTGTGCGACCAGAGCGAGGGCGGAACCGCCGCCGCCGTGGGGTTGCCAGTGCCCTGATAGACCGCGTCGATGATCGCGGGGATGTTGGTGGCGTAGGCCAGCGCCTCGCGCACCCGCTTGTCGCCGAAGGGCTTTTTCTGCTGGTTGAAGGCGAGGAAGCTCTGATCGGCGATGCTGCCCTGCAACAGGTTGATCGTCGGCTCGGTCTTCATCGCCGGCAGGTCACCGGGATTGGGGTAGCGCGCGATCTGGCATTCGCCCGAGCGCACCTTGGCGAAGCGCACCGCGGCATCGGGGGTGATCACGAAAATCAGGTCGTTGACCAGCGCCATGCGGTCGCGGTTGCCGACGGCCTTGGTCCAGTGATCCGGCACCGCCTTGAAGCGGATGATCGCATCCTTCTGATAGGAGAGCAGCGAGAAGGGGCCGGTGCCGATCGGCGCGAAATCGACCTGCTCGGGCGTGCCGGCCTTCAGCATTGCGGCTGCGTATTCGGCCGAGAGGATCGACATCGGCTCGACCGTGAGAGCAGACAGCATCGGCGAGTTCGGTTTGGTCAGCGTGAGCTTGACCGTGTAGTCGTCGACCTTCTCGATCGACTTCAGGCTCGGCTTCACGATCTCGCTGAAGAACTGGTAATTGCCGCTGCCGACCTTGTTGTAGGGGTTGCTCGCATCGAACATCCGCTCGAAGGAGAAGACCACGTCGTCGGCGTTGAATTCGCGCGTCGGCGTGAAGGCCTTGTTGGCGTGCCACTTCACGCCCTTGCGCAGCTTGAAGGTGTAGGTCAGCGCGTCCTCGGAAATCGTCCAGGACTCGGCGAGGCTCGGGATGATCTGCGAGCCGCCGCGTTCCGTCGCCGTCAGGCGCTCATAGATCTGCGCCGCCACATCGTAGGCCGTGTTCTGGCTGCTGAATTGCGGGTTCAGGAAATCGGGACTGGCTTCGGAGCAGACGACCAGCGCCTGGGCGTTGGCGGCGGCGGGTAGCGCAAGGGCGCTCAGCCCCAGCGTCAGGGCGAAGGAGCGGGCACGAACGGACATGGACGTTTCTCTCGGGACAGGCGGGAGGGGGATCGGGCGCGGGGCGTCGTGCCCCATCGTCTCCGCCTCCCGGAACGCGGCCCCGCCGGGGCCGCGTCATCTGGCGTGCATCAGCCGCGCCGGGTCGGGGCGCGGCTGGCTCCTCGACTCAGTTGGCGATGTCGACGCCGTAGAAGACGTGGCGGCTGAACGGCGAGAGCTTGAAGTCCTTCACTTCCTTGCGGACGGGCTTCAGCTGCACTGCATGCGCGATGGTGAACCAGGGCGACTGCTCCTTGAACACCACCTGCGCCTGCCGGTAGAGCTTCTCGCGCTCGGCCTGGTCGGTCACGGTCTTCGCCTTCACCACCAGATCCTCGAAGGGCTTGTAGCAGAATTTGGCGACGTTCGAGCCGTTGGTCTTGGCCGAATCGCAGCCGAGCAGCGTGTGCAGGAAGTTGTCCGGGTCACCGTTGTCGCCGGTCCAGCCCAGCATGCCCGTCTGGTGCTCGCCCGCCTGCATGCGCTTGCGGTACTCGCCCCATTCGAAGCTCTTGATCTCGGCCTTGACGCCGACCTTGGCGAGATCCGCCTGCATCAGCTCGGCGATGCGCTTGGCGTTCGGGTTGTAGGGGCGCTGCACCGGCATGGCCCAGAGGTCGATCTCCATCCCGTTCGGATAGCCGGCCTCGGCGAGCTCCTTCTTGGCCGCCTCCGGATCATAGGGATCGTCCTTGATGGTCTCGTTGTAGGACCACATGGACGGCGGGATCGGATTGATCGCCGCGATGCCGCTGGAGAGATAGACCGCGTCGATGATCGCCTTCTTGTTGATTGCCTTGTTGACGGCGCGTCGCACCTTGACGTCGTCGAAGGGCTTCTTGGTCGTGTTGTAGGCGAGATAGCCGATGTTCAGGCCGGGCTGCTCGAGGATCTGGACATTGGCGTCCTTCCTGATCGCATCGAGATCGGCCGGGTTCGGATAGGGCATGACATGGCATTCGCCCTTCTGGAGCTTGGCCCAGCGCACCGAGGCGTCCGGCGTGATCGCGAAGATGAGGTCGTCGATCTTCGCCTTGCCAGCCCAGTATTCCGGGAAGGCCTTGTAGCGGATGATCGCGTCCTTCTGGTACTGCACCAGATAGAACGGGCCGGTGCCGAGCGGGTCCTGATCGAGCTTCTCGGGCGTCCCCGCCTTCAGCATCGCATCGGCATATTCCTTCGACTGCACGCTGGCATATTGCATGGCGAGGTCGGAGAGGAACGGCGCCTCCGGCTGGTTCAGCGTGATCTTGACCGTGTAGTCATCGACCTTCTCGACCGACTTCAGCAGCTTGGGCATGCCCATGTCGTTGAAGTAGGAGTGGTTCGAGCTCGTCACCTTGAAGAACGGGTGGTCCTCCTTCCACTGCCGCTCGATCATGAACATCACGTCGTCGGCGTTGAAGTCGCGCGTCGGCTTGAAGGTCTTGTTCGAATGCCACTTCACGCCCTTGCGCAGGTGGAAGGTGTAGGTCAGTCCATCCGGCGAGATGTCCCATTTCTCGGCGAGCGCCGGCTGGACCCTGGTGCCGCCGCGCTCGAACTGGACAATGGTGTCGTAGATCTGGGTGTTCGCGTCGAAGGAGGTGCCGGTCGTGTTCACGCTCGGCGCGAAGTTCTCAGGGCTGCCCTCGGAGCAATAGACCAGCGTCTTCGCCATCAGGGGCTGCGCCGCCATCAGCGCGGAGGCCGACAGCGTCGCCAACAGAATTTTCTTCATGGATGTCTCCTTGAACGCCTCTTCCACCGCCGTGTGCGGACGATGGCCCCGTTGTATCGGAAGCTTCGTGGGCGGAATTCCCCGAGCCGCCTTGTCAACAGCTTATTGAAAGTCGGGGGGCGCGAATAGTCGTTTCCACAGGCGTTTTTCTGCCTGCGGAAGGGAGGGTAAACGATTGCGCGGCGAGTTCCGCATCGCCTCGGAGGCCACCTCGCAGAAGCCCGAGACCGGCCCCTGGAGCCGCTAGAGCACCTCGCGCACGCGCAGCAAGGTCACATCCATATGACGGCCGATCGCCTCCGACAGGGCGTCGGCGTCGCGCTCGAGCAGGGCCGCCATCATCTCCTCATGCTCGGCCACCGCACCGGCCCATTTCTCCGGGCCTTCATTGCCGACGAAGCGCAGCCGCTTGATGCGCGACTGCAGGGTGGTGTGCATCTCCAGCAGTACCGCGTTGCCGGAAGCGGCGACGATGGCGCTGTGAATGGCCTGGTTCAGCTTGAAATAGTCGAGCCGGTCGCGCGTCGCGTAGAGCGCCAGCATGTCCCGGTGCATCTTGTGGATCGCTTCGATCGTGGCGTCGCTGGCCTGGGCGCAGGCGATCCGGCCGCCGAGTTGCTCCAGGCTCTTGATGACTTCGAGGATGTCGGCGAGGTCGCGCGCCGAGAACTTGCGGACGACGGCGCCCTTGGCCGGCAGGATCTCGACGAGCCCCTCACTGGCGAGCGTCTTGATCGCTTCGCGCAGCGGCGTCCGCGAGACGCCGAGCTGCGCGCCGACGAGACCCTCGTTGATGCGCTGACCGGGGGCGAGCTGCCCCTCGATGATCATGTCGCGCACCCGCTCCAGGACCTCGTCATGCAAGGTCCGCCGCGTGATCCGGGGGAAGTCGGCCGCCGTCTCGCTCATCGCTGCTCCATTGTCTTCGGCTGCTCCGTTACGGCACGCGGCGTCAGTGCTGTCAAACCGCGGCGAAGAGTGCGTCCTGGCGGTGTCGCATCGCCAGCAGCCCGGAATCCCCGCCGATCTCGACATCGCCGAGGCGGATCGCCTCGCCGGCCTTGACGGGGCGGACGAGCGGCCGGTCGGCGACGAGGTAGAACGGGGCAGGGCGGTCGGCTGCGAGCGGGGCGGCGGGCCGCACCTCGGCACCGATGCCGTCGATGCTGTGATGATGCCCGCCCATCTTCAGCACCGTGCCGGCGGCAAGGTCGCGCAGCGCCACCGCGACGAGATCCTGCCGTGGCCTGTAATCCCCGCCATAGCCGGAGCGGCCGAGGCCGGCGGCATCGAGGATGGAGGTGGCGACCTCGACGCCCAGCAGATGGCGGGGCAGGTAGAGCGCGCCAGTCCGGCCGCTGCGGCTGACGACATGGCCCTTGCCGGCGAGCATCTCCCAGGTCTCGGCATTGTCGCAGCGCACGACGATGAAGACGCCGCCGGCGAAGCTGGCTTCTTCCGCCAACCGCAGATGATGGAAAACGTCGATGCGCCGCGTGCCCGACATGAGGCCGCCCTCGTCGCGCTCCGCGAAGAGGTCGGCAAGCTCCGGGATACGCGCCGGCGGCGCATGGAACCCGGCGGTATCGGCAGAGAAGCCGAGCGCGTTGGCGACCAGCGTCATCTCGCAGAGATCCGGCACGGCCCGCAGCGGGAAGGCCTCGCCCAGAACGCGGGCGCGTTCAGCCGCATTGGCGACGATGGAGCGGGAGCCCGGCAGCCAGTGCTCACGCAACGCCGGGAGATGGCGGGTCACGCCGTTGCAGGCGACATCGCCGGTGGCGGCGTCGAGGACGAAATCGTATTCGCTCGACTTGCCGGCGGCGATGATGTCGAGACCAAGCACCTCGGCCCAACTCGCCAGCGCGATCAGCAGGCTCGGCTGGTCGCCGTCGACCGGCGTCACCACCACGCCCTTCTGCTGCGCCAGCCGCGCCAGCCCCGGACCGACGACGCTGTCGGCCTCCTTCGAGACCAGTGCGACATGGCGGCCGGCCTCGATCGCGGCGAGGCTGTATTGCGTCGCGCCTTCCGGGCTGCCGGTCGCCTCGACGAGCAGCTGGAAGGGCAGACCAAGGACGATGTCGAGGCTGGCGGCCGCGACGCATTTGCCGCTGTCCCAAGCCGCGCGTACTTCCGTTGCCGTCTCGCACAGGGCGATTTCGGACGGTGCGAAACCAGCGGCGGCGAAGGCGCGCCCGGCGGCTTCCGCCGACATGTCGACGGCGATGCGCGCATTGACCAGCCGCGTGCGGCGTGACTGCGCCAGATAGCTGCGGCCGAAGCTGCCGCTGCCGACGAGGCAAGTTTCGACCGGCTCGGTGATCCCGGCGTAGTGCGCGTGGAAATTCATCAGGCTCCTCCCGGCGCGGCCGATGACGGCGTGGTCCGCGCTTTTGGCGATGACTACAGCAATCCCGTTATGCTGCATACAGCATACTTGAGACGAGGCGGTGCCTGTGTTAGCGAGAGGGCCGACAAACAATTCCAGGCAGCGGAGTGCGGCCATGAGCGAGCGGATGAACGAAGCCCTGCCGGTGATCGCCGTGGCGATGGGCGATCCCTCGGGCATCAGCCCGGAGCTGACGGCCCGCATTCTCTCGGAGGCCGATCTCAGGGCTGCCGCGCGCTATGTCGTCTTCGGCGACAAGCGGCTGCTCGACCTCGGCATCAAGGATGGCGGCGCCGACCCGCAGGTTCAGGTCGTCGGGGATCGCGATGCGTTGCCGCTCGGCGACAAACCTGTCTTCGTCGACCTCGCCAACCATGATCCCGCCGATCTCAAGCGTGGCACCGCGACGCTCGCCGGCGGCAAGGCTGCGACCGAGAATTTCCGCCGAGCGCTGCAATTCGCCGCCTCCGGCAAGGCCGATGCGGTGTTCTTCACGCCGTTCAACAAGGCGGCGATGCGCTTCGCCTATCCCGGCTATGACGACGAGATCCGCTTCGTGCGCGACGCCATCGGCTTCGAAGGGGCGGCGAGCGAGTTCAACATCCTCGACAAGCTCTGGAACGCCCGCGTGACCTCGCACATCCCGCTTTCGGAGGTGGCGCAGAACATCACGCAGGAGCGCATCCTGCGGGCGCTGACCCTGGCGGACGCCAATCTGCGCGCGGCCGGCTTCAACCCGCCGCGCATCGCGGTCGCGGGCATCAATCCGCATGCCGGCGACGGCGGCAATTTCGGCCGCGACGAAATCGAGACGATCGAGCCGGCGGTTGCTGCGGCGAAGGCCAAGGGCTTCACCGTCGAGGGGCCGTTTCCCTCCGACACCGTCTTCCTGCGCGCCAAGAACGGCGATTTCGATGCCGTGCTGACCATGTATCATGACCAGGGCCAGATCGCGATGAAGCTGATCGGCTTCGACCGCGGCGTCACCCTGATCGGCGGCTTCCCCTTCCCGATCTGCACGCCGGCTCATGGCACGGCCTATGAGATTGCGGGCAAGGGCATCGCCAATCTCGGCGCGACGCGCGCGGCACTGTCGCTCGCGATCAAGATGGCTCAGGACGGAAAGGCCGGGGCGCGCGCTGCGGCCTGAATTCCCGCTGCTTTCAGTGAAGCCGCCAACAAGAGCGGCGTCGCAAAAATCCAGTTCCTAGGGAGAAAAATCATCATGAAGACCATTGCCATCTCGGCTGTATTCGCTGGCGCGATCGCGCTCGGCGGCGCCAGCGCGGCGCAGGCCTGGGAGCCGACCAAGCCGATCGAGTTCGTCGTGACCTCGGGCGCCGGCGGGGGCACCGACAATTTCGCCCGCGTGATCCAGTCGATCATTACCAAGCACAAGTTCACCGAGCAGCCGATCGTTGTGGTGAACAAGGGCGGCGGCTCCGGCGCCGAGGGCTATGTCTATGGCAAGGGCGGCAAGGGCGATCCGAACCGCGTCATCTTCGGCACCAACAACGCCTATCTGCTGCCCTATGTCGCCAAGCTCGGCTACAAGTTCACGGATCTGACACCCGTCGCCTCGCTGGCGCTCGACGAGTTCCTGCTCTGGGTGAAGGGCGACGCCCCTTATGCCGACGCCAAATCCTATATCGAGGCGGTCAAGGCCAAGCCGATGGGCTTCAAGATGGGCGGCAGCCAGTCCAAGGACACCGACCAGACGCTGACTTCGATGATCCAGGACGCGTCCGGCGTGAAGTGGATCTACGTCCCGTTCCAGGGCGGCAGCGCGGCGGCCGTGCAGCTCGCCGGCGGCCATATCGATTCCAACGTCAACAATCCCAACGAGAACATCGGCCAGTGGAAGGCGGGGCAGGTGAAGCCTCTCTGCGTCTTCTCGCCGGTCCGCCTCGCCAAGAGCGATCCGGTCTTCGAGGGCAAGGGCTGGGGCGATATCCCGACCTGCAAGGAGGCGGGCCTGCCGCTCGAGACCTTCCAGATGCCGCGCACCGTCTGGCTGCCGGCCGAGGTTCCTGCCGATGCGGTGGCCTATTATGCAGACCTTCTGGAGAAGGTCTCCAAGACGCCGGAATGGCAGGAGTTCGTGCAGCGCACCGCCCAGACCGCCCGCTTCATGAAGGGCAAGGAGCTCACCGACTTCGTCGCCAAGGACGAGGCCGCGAACAAGAAGGTCTTCGAAAACGAAGGCTGGGTCGCGAAATAAGGTGCGATCGTCATTCCCGGGCGGCGCGACGCGTCGCCCCGGGAATCTCATGACGCGAAGGCTGGTTTCCGAGATGGCCGGGTCAAGCCCGGCCATGACGTGCAAGCCCTGAAAGGGAGAACCCACCGCATGATCACCCGCTTTTGGGCCGAGATCGGGACCGCGATCCTGACGCTCGTCTTCGGGCTCGTCATCGTGAAGGGCTCGCTCGAATTCGGTATCGGCTGGGATACGTCCGGCCCGCAACCCGGCGCTTTCCCCTTCTATGCGGGTGCGCTGATCGCGCTTGCGAGCCTCGGCACGCTCGCCATGACGGTCGGCCAGCGCGTCGCCGGCAAGGCGGTACTCGCCGAGTCCTTCCTCGATGCCGAGCGCGGCAAGCGCGTGCTTTCATTCCTCCTGCCGCTGATTGCCTTCGTCGTCATCAGCGCGACGCTCGGCATGTATGTCGCGACGATCCTCTACCTCGTCTTCGCGATGCGCTTCCAGGGTGGTTATGGCTGGCTGCCGACCCTGGTCACGGCCTTTGCGACGGCGGCGTTCTTCTATTTCTCGCTCGAAAAATTCTTCCAGATCGGCCTGCTCAAAGGCCCGATCGAGCCGCTCATCGGCCTCTGAAAGCGGCGGGGATATCAGCATGGACAACGTCGCCAACCTGATGCACGGCTTCTCGGTCGCGCTCACCACACATCATATCCTGCTGATGATGGCCGGCGTGCTGCTCGGCGTGCTCGTCGGCGTCCTGCCGGGGCTCGGCGCCCCCAACGGCGTCTCGCTGCTGCTGCCGCTGACCTTTTCGATGGAGCCGGTCTCGGCGATCATCCTGCTGACCTCGCTCTATTGGGGCGCGCTCTTCGGCGGCTCGACCACCTCGATCCTGTTCAACATTCCCGGTGAGCCCTCATCGGTCGCGACGACCTTCGACGGCCACCCCATGGCCAAGCAGGGGAAGGCGACCGAGGCGCTCTCCTTCGCCTTCCTCTCGGCCGGCTTCGGCGCCATGGCCGGCGTCATCCTGATCACGCTGCTCTCCGGCTGGGTCGCGAAATTCGCGCTGCGCTTTTCCTCGCCCGAATATTTCGCCGTCTACTTCATGACCTTCGCGAGCTTCATCGGGCTCGGCGGTTCCTCGCCTTTCAAGACGGTCGTGTCGATGGCGATAGGCTTTGCGCTGGCGACCATCGGCATGGACTCCGTGTCCGGCAATGTCCGTCTCACCTTCGAGTTCGACGTTCTGCTCGCGGGCGTCAGCTTCCTGATCGCGGTGATCGGCCTGTTCGGCATCGGCGAATTGCTGCTGACCATGGAGGAGGGGCTCAAATTCGACGGCGTCGCCGCCAAGGTCCGCATCGGCGACGTGCTGCGCACCGCCGCGAAGCTGCCGCGCTACTGGCTCGCCTTGCTCCGGTCCTCGCTGATCGGCATCTGGATGGGCATTACGCCGGGCGGGCCGACCGCGGCCTCCTTCATGAGCTACGCCATGGCCAAGCGCTCCTCGCGCAACCCGGCGAAATTCGGCAAGGGCGAGCCCGAGGGCGTGATCGCGCCGGAGACGGCAGACCACGCCGCCGGCTCCGCCGCCATGCTGCCGATGCTGGCGCTCGGCATTCCCGGCTCGGCGACGGCGGCGGTGATGATGGGCGGCCTGATGATCTGGGGGCTCAACCCCGGCCCCACGCTCTTCACCGACCGGCCGGATTTCGTCTGGGGCCTGATCGCCTCGATGTATCTCGGCAACGTCGTCGCGGTGGTGATCGTGCTGGCGACGGTGCCGCTCTTCGCCTCGATCCTGCGCATCCCCTTCTCGATCATCGGGCCGATCATCGTGGTGATCTGCTTCATCGGCGCCTATACCGCCGCGAGCAAGGAGTTCGACATCTGGCTCGCGCTGATCTTCGGGCTCGTCGGCTATGTCTTCAAGAAGCTCGATTATCCGATCGCGCCGCTGGTGCTGGCCATGGTCATCGGCGACAAGGCCGAGGACGCATTCCGCCAGTCGATGATCTTCAGCCAGGGCTCGCTCTCGATCTTCTGGTCGAACCCGCTGGTCTCGACGCTGATGTCGATCGGGCTCGCGCTTCTGGTGCTGCCCGTTGTCGGCAGCATCGCTCGCCGCTTGCGTGGCACCAAGGCCGCCAGAACCGTCTGACGGCCGTATCGCCCCTTCGAATGCCGCCCTGTCCGCCATACGAGATGACGCCATGACCGAACCCTACAAGGGCATCCTGCCGATCGCGCCGACCATCTTCCACGACAATGGCGATCTCGATAGCGAGGGCAACAGGCGCGTCATGGACCTGATGGTCGATCAGGGCGTCGACGGCATCTGCATCCTCGCCAACTTCTCGGAGCAGTTCCTGCTGACCGACGAGGAGCGCGATCAGGTCATGCGGCTCTCGCTCGAGCAGGTCGCCGGCCGCGTGCCGGTCATCGTCACCACCTCGCATTTCTCGACGCGCATCGCCGCCGCCCGCGCGAAGGCGGCGGCCGATGCCGGCGCAAAAATGCTGATGATGATGCCGCCCTATCACGGCGCGCTGCTCAAGGCCGACGAGCAGGGCATGATCGAGCATTTCAAGGCTGTCACTGACGCCTGCGGCTTGCCCGTCATCCTGCAGGACGCGCCGCTCTCCGGCGTCACCATGACAGTGCCCTTCATGATCCGGCTGGCGAAGGAGGTTCCGCTCGTCCGCTATTTCAAGATCGAGGTGCCCGGCACGGCGAACAAGCTGCGCGCACTGATCGAGGCGGGCGGCGACGCCGTCGTCGGCCCCTTCGACGGCGAGGAGGCGATCACGCTGATGGCCGATCTCGACGCCGGCGCGACCGGCACCATGACATCGGCCATGATCCCGGACCTGATCAAGCCGATCCTCGCCGCCCATGCGGCCGGGGACCGCAAGCAGGCGGCGGCGCTCTATGCCCGCGTGCTGCCGATCATCAACTACGAGAACCGCCAGTGCGGCCTGCGCTCGGCCAAGGCGGTGATGAAGGAAGGCGGCGTGATCAAGTCGGAGGCCGTGCGCCACCCGCTGACGCCGCTGCACCCGAAGACTCGCGAGGGCCTGATCGAACTCGCGCGCGAGCTGGATCCTCTGGCGCTGCGCTGGGGCAAGTGAGACCGGCGAAGCGGCGGGCGCAACTGCGCGCCGCTTCGTCTTTACAAAGCGCGGAGGGGCAGCGAGAACACCCGACTGACGGCCGGGCCTGAAGCACGGCGACAGAGGGGAAGTTCCCGACGATGAGCGACGCTTTCATCTGCGGCTATGTCCGCACGCCGATCGGCCGTTTCGGCGGTTCCCTGTCCTCTGTGCGGGCGGATGATCTCGGCGCCGTGCCGCTGAAGGCCCTGGTCGAGCGCTACGCGGGCGTCGATTTTGCTGCAGTGGACGATGTGATCTTCGGCTGCGCCAATCAGGCGGGCGAGGACAACCGCAATGTCGCGCGCATGTCGCTGCTGCTCGCCGGCCTCCCCAAGGAGGTGCCGGGCACGACGATGAACCGGCTCTGCGGTTCGGGGATGGACGCCGTCATCACCGCGGCCCGCGCGATCAAGGCGGGCGAGGCCGAACTGATGATCGCGGGCGGCGTCGAGAGCATGTCGCGCGCGCCCTTCGTGCTGCCCAAGGCCGACAGCGCCTTCTCGCGCCATGCCGAAATCCACGACACCACGATCGGCTGGCGCTTCGTCAATCCGCTGATGAAGCAGCAATACGGCGTCGATTCAATGCCTGAGACCGGCGAGAACGTCGCCGCCGATTGCAACATCAGCCGCGCCGATCAGGATGCCTTCGCCCTGCGCTCGCAGCTCAAGGCGGTCGCTGCCCAGCAGAATGGCCGCCTCGGCAAGGAGATCGTGCCGGTCGTGATCCCGCAGCGGAAGGGCGATGCCATCCGCGTCGAGAGCGACGAGCATCCGCGCGGTGACACCACGCTGGAGAAGCTCGCCAAGCTGCCGACGCCCTTCCGCAAGGAAGGCGGCACCGTCACCGCCGGTAATGCCTCCGGCGTCAACGACGGCGCCGCGGCGCTGATCATCGCCTCGGAGAAGGCCGCGGCGAAATACGGCCTGACCCCGCTGGCGCGCGTCGTCGGTGGCGCCGCGGGCGGCGTCGCGCCGCGCGTGATGGGGCTGGGGCCGATCCCGGCGACCCGCAGGCTCTGCGAGCGTCTGGGGCTGAAACCGACCGATTTCGACATCGTCGAGCTCAACGAGGCCTTCGCCTCCCAGGGCATCGCGGTTCTCCGCGATCTCGGCATCGCCGAGGACGGCGCGCATGTGAACCCCAATGGCGGGGCGATCGCGCTCGGCCATCCGCTCGGCATGTCCGGAGCCCGCATCGCCGGCACCGCCGCGCTCGAATTGTCGCTGACCGGCAAGCAGCGTGCGCTGGCCACCATGTGCATCGGCGTCGGCCAGGGCATCGCCATCGCGCTGGAGCGGGTCTGACCGCCGGGTTTGCGCCGCCCTGGAGCGGCGCCAGGCCGGATTGAGACAGGTCAATTCCAGGGTGCGGGCTCCATCCGGGCCCGCCCCAGAACCATCACGCGATCGACCTGGAAGCCCGAGCGCTGCAGTGCGTCGTGGTCCTGCGGCCAGGCGGCCGAGCGCTCCAGCGAGATCGAGATCCGGGGCAGGCCAAGCTCGACAGCGAGCTGATTGGCAAAGCGCAGCAGCGCATCGACCAGATGCGTCCCCGGTAAGCGCAGCATCGCCAGCTCGAAGATTTCGAGCGTGGTTCCGCCACTGATGGTCTGTGCGACGCGGAAGGTGAACAGGGCATGCGGCATGCCGCGGCCATCGCGCAGGGCAAAGACGCCCCGCGGCCTTGCGCCGTCCTGCGAATGCTCGCGCACGAAGGCGGCCCAGTCGTTGGGCGTTACCTCCGGATGCAGCATGGCGACGAGGCCATAGACGGCGTCGGCTCCGGCCGGCGCGATGCGCGCGACCTCGAAGATGTCATCGCCGGTCACGTGCGGCTCTCCCGATTTTCTGCGGCGCACGGTGGTTGCGGGGGCGATGTTGTCGCATTGATCTGGATCAATTTCGCCGACTAGGGTGCCGAGCGTGCTTTGTGACCCTGCTCGCCTCGGCTATGGTCGCTTCGACAAGCGGGAAGATGCGATCGTGAACTGTCACCCTTCGGCCTGTAGCACTGCGAACCGTGGCGAGGGCAATTGCCGCAGTTGCATGGTTCGCCTGGTGAGCGTCTGCGCGTCGCTTTCCGACGACGAGCTGGCGCTGCTTGAATCCCTGGCGCACCCCACGCATTTCGCCTCTGGCGAGACGCTGTTTACGCAGGGGCGCGAGGCTCACTCCGTCTACAATGTCACCGCCGGCGTGGTGCGCCTCTACAAGCTGCTGTCGGACGGTCGTCGCCAGGTCGTCGGCTTCGCCCTGCCGGGGGATTTCCTCGGGCTCGCCATGCGCGATGCCTATGGCTTCTCCGCTGATGCGATCGGCGACGTCGCGGCCTGCGCCTTCTCGCGCGGCGCTTATACCGCGCTGGTCGACGCCAAGCCGCATCTGCTGAAGCGCCTCCACGAATTCGCCACCCACGAGCTGACGCTTGCCCACGAGCAGATGATGCTCCTCGGGCGGCGCACCGCCGAAGAGAAGCTGATCTGTTTCCTGCTCGGCATGCAGCAGCGCTGGGCGCGCCTGGGCAAGCCTTCGGTCACGGTGCCGCTGCCGATGACGCGGCAGGACATCGCCGATTTTCTCGGCCTCACCATAGAGACGGTCAGCCGTACCTTCACCCGCCTCGCCAAGGACAAGACGATCCTGATCGTGCCGGGCGGTGTGCGCGTGATGAATCCCGAGCGGATGAACGCAGTCGCGGCCTGAGGCCTGCGCGCTCTCGTCGCAATCCGCCGCCCGCTCCGCTTGACCTGAATCAACGCCCGGCCTCAGGCCGCCCGCTAAGCCTCCCGTTCATGGCGCGCTCATGCGCCGGCGACCAAGCGGGAGTCGAATGTGACGGCAACGGCAAGCCAAGTCAGGCAGGCGACTGTCGGCGAAATGATAGGCATGCTGATCGCGGCGGCCTGCGTGCTGCCGCTGATCGTGATCTCGGCACTGGCCGAAAACTCCGGCTACGCCTTCCATGCCATGTTAGGCGTCGTGGCGGCTGCGGCCAGCGTGATCCTGATCGCCAACCGCTGTTTCGACGGCACGCCTGCGGCCGAGCCGCAGGAGCTCGACGGCAAGCCGAACTACAACATGGAGCCGGTCAAGTTCGCGACCATCGCCGCGATGGTCTGGGGCATCGCCGGCTTCACGGTCGGGCTGCTCATCGCCTCGCAGCTGGCCTTCCCCGATCTCAATTTCGATCTGCCCTGGATCAATTTCGGCCGGATGCGGCCGCTGCACACCTCGGCCGTGATCTTCGCCTTCGGCGGCAACGTGCTGATCGGCACCTCGTTCTACGTCGTGCAGCGCACCTGCCGCGCGCGGCTGGCCGGCACGCTTTCGCCCTGGTTCGTCGTCCTCGGCTACAACCTCTTCATCGTCATCGCCGGCACGGGCTATCTGCTGGGGATCACCCAGGGCAAGGAATACGCCGAGCCCGAATGGTATGCCGACCTCTGGCTGACCATCGTCTGGGTCGTCTACCTCTTGGTCTTCCTCGGCACGGTGATGAAGCGCAAGGAGCCGCATATCTATGTGGCGAACTGGTTCTATCTCGGCTTCATCCTGACCATCGCGGTCCTGCATATCGGCAACAACGTCGCCATGCCGGTCTCGATCCTGTCGCCGAAATCCTACGGCCTGTGGTCGGGCGTGCAGGATGCGATGTTCCAGTGGTGGTACGGCCATAACGCGGTCGGCTTCTTCCTTACCGCCGGCTTCCTCGCGATCATGTACTACTTCGTGCCCAAGCGCGCGGAGCGGCCGATCTACAGCTACCGGCTCTCGATCATCCACTTCTGGGCCCTGATCTTCATCTACATCTGGGCCGGCCCGCACCACCTCCACTACACCGCGCTGCCGGACTGGGCGCAGACCCTGGGCATGACCTTCTCGATCATGCTGTGGATGCCCTCCTGGGGCGGCATGATCAACGGCATCATGACCCTGTCGGGCGCTTGGGACCGGCTGCGCACCGACCCCGTGCTGCGGATGATGGTGGTCTCGCTCGCCTTCTACGGCATGTCGACCTTCGAAGGCCCGCTGATGTCGATCAAGGCGGTGAACGGCCTGTCGCACTACACCGACTGGACCATCGGCCACGTCCATTCCGGCGCGCTCGGCTGGGTCGCCTACATTTCCTTCGGCGCGATCTACTGCCTCGTGCCCTGGCTGTGGAACCGCAAGGGGCTCTACTCGCTCAAGCTGGTGAGCTGGCACTTCTGGATCTCGACGCTCGGCATCGTCTTCTACATCTCGGCGATGTGGGTTTCCGGCATCCTCCAGGGCCTGATGTGGCGCGCCTACACTTCGCTCGGCTTCCTCGAATACTCCTTCATCGAGACCGTCGCCGCGATGCACCCCTTCTATGTGATCCGCGCATTGGGCGGCGCCCTGTTCCTGATCGGCGCGCTGATCATGTCCTTCAACCTCTGGATGACCGTGCGCTCCGAGAGCGCGGCCGAGATGCCGCTCTCCGACGAGGCGCCGGCGCCGCTGGCCATGGCCGTCTGAGGAGCATCCGGAATGACGAGCATCGAACACAAGCCCGCGCGCCGGTCGCTCTGGGCCAAGCACAAGATATTCGAGACCAACTCGATCATCCTGGTCATCGGCGTGCTGCTGGTGATCTCGGTCGGCGGCCTGGTTGAGATCGCCCCGCTCTTCTACCTGAAGAACACGATCGAGACCGTGCAGGGCATGCGCCCCTACACCCCGCTCGAACTGGCCGGCCGATCCATCTATGTCCGCGAGGGCTGCTACAACTGCCACAGCCAGATGATCCGGCCGCTGCGCGACGAGGTCGAGCGCTACGGGCATTACTCGCTCGCGGCCGAGAGCATGTACGACAAGCCCTTCCAGTGGGGCTCGAAGCGGACGGGGCCTGACCTCGCCCGCGTCGGCGGCAAGTACTCCGACGAGTGGCAGCGGGCGCATCTCGCCGAGCCGCGCGCGGTCGTCCCGCAGTCGATCATGCCGGGCTATCCCTTCCTGGCGAAGGCCGAGCTGAACTACAACGACATCGCCGACGAGCTGCGCGCCAACCGCGCCGGCGGCGTGCCCTACACCGACGAGATGATCGCGCAGGCGCAGAGCGACCTGAAGGCGCAGGCGACGCCGGACCATCCCGGCCAGTCCGATCTGGAGAAGCGCTATCCGCGGGTGCAGTCGCGTGATTTCGACGGCAACCCCCAGCGCATCACCGAAGCCGACGCCCTGATCRCCTATCTCCAGGCGCTCGGCACGCTCGTCGACTTCAAGCTCTACGACGACAAGGCCAACATCCGCTGAGCGAGGCTGCCATGCAAACGACCTATCACTGGCTCGCCGGCTTCGCCCAGTCCGCTGGCCTGATCTACTTCGTCGCCGTCTTCCTCGGCGTCTGCCTCTACGCCTTCTGGCCGAAGAACCGCGCCCGCTTCGAGCAAGCCGCGCTCAATCCGCTGCGCGAGGACTGACCATGGACCAGAACAAGCACGACGCCCCGCATATCGACCCTCACACCGGCATCGCCACGACCGGTCATGAATGGGACGGCATCCGCGAGCTCAACACCCCGCTGCCCCGCTGGTGGCTTGGCATCTTCTACGCCACCATCGTCTGGGCCTTCGGCTACTGGATCGTCTACCCGGCCTGGCCGCTGCTGACCGACGCCACCAAGGGCGTGATCGGCTATGCCAGCCGGGCCGATATCAGCGCGGACATGGCCCAACTGAAGGCTCAGCGTGCTGTCCAGGCCGCGGGCATGGCCGACGCCACGCCCGCGCAGATCAAGGCCGATGCGGCGCTGTTCCAGATCGCGATGGCGCAGGGAAAGGCGGCCTTCGGCGACAACTGCGCCGCCTGCCACGGCGTCGGCGGCGCCGGGGGCAAGGGCTATCCCAATCTGAACGACGACGACTGGCTCTGGGGCGGTTCGCTCGACGCGATCATGCAGACGCTGCGCCATGGCGTCCGCGTCGCCGGCAATGACGAGACGCGTGTGAGCCAGATGCCGGCCTTCGGCCGCGACGGCATGCTCAAGCGCGACGAGATCAACGCTGTCGCCAACCATGTCCGCGAGCTCGCCGGCCTGTCGACCGAGCCGAAGGCCAACCTGGCGCTTGGGCGCAAGCTCTTCGCCGACAACTGCGCCGCCTGTCACGGCCCCGCCGGCAAGGGCAACCAGGAACTGGGCGCGCCCAACCTGACCGACGCGATCAGCCTTTACGGCATGGACATGGCCTCGCTCACCGAGACCATCACCAACAGCCGGGGCGGCGTGATGCCGGCCTGGGGCGGCCGCCTCGACGAGCCCACGCTGAAGGCGCTGACCGTCTACGTCCATTCGCTGGGGGGAGGGCAGTAGCGTGAGCACCGCCGAGGCCGATCCCGACGACACCCCGCTTTTTGCGGCGTCGCGGAAGGTCTATCCGCAGAGCGTTTCCGGCCCGTTCCGGCGCGCGAAATGGCTCATCCTGTTCCTGTGCCTCGGCATCTACTACCTGCTGCCGTTCCTGCGCTGGGATCGCGGCCCGCATCTGCCTGATCAGGCGGTGCTGGCAGACATCGCCAACAATCGCTTCTACTTCTTCTTCATCGAAATCTGGCCGCAGGAGGTCTACTACTTCACCGGCCTGCTGATCATGGCGGCGTTCGTCCTCTTCCTGATGAACGCCGTCGCGGGCCGGGTCTGGTGCGGCTATCTCTGCCCGCAGACGGTCTGGACCGACCTTTTCCTCGCCGTCGAGCGCTTCTTCGAGGGCGACCGCCGCGAGCGCATGCGCCGCGACGAGGCGCCCTGGAGTTTCGACAAGCTCTGGCGCAAGAGCGCCAAACACGCCGTCTGGCTCGTCATTGCCTGGTGGACCGGCGGCGCCTGGGTGCTCTACTTCGCCGATGCGCCGACGCTGGTGCGGGAGCTTGCGACCTTCACTGCGCCGATCTCGGCCTATGTCTGGATCGCGATCCTGACCTTCACCACCTATTCGCTTGCCGGCATCATGCGCGAGCAGGTCTGCAAGTTCATGTGCCCCTGGCCGCGCATCCAGGCGGCTCTGACCGACGACGAGGCGCTCAACGTCACCTATCGCTACGACCGCGGCGAGCCGCGCGTCTCGGTCAAGCAGGCCTCGAGGCTCAAGGCGCAGGGCGCGCCGGCCGGCGACTGCATCGACTGCCACCAATGCGTCGCCGTCTGCCCGGTCGGCATCGACATCCGCGAGGGCGCCCAGCTCGACTGCATCCAGTGCGGCCTGTGCATCGACGCCTGCGATACGGTGATGGCCAAGATCGACCGTCCCAAGCGGCTCATCGCCTATGACACCGAGATCAACGTCAAGCGGCGCATTGCCGGAAAGCCAGCCGTCTACAGCCCGCTGCGGACGCGCACGTTGATCTATGCGGCGCTGATCCTCGTCGTCGGCGGAGCCATGATCTGGCAGCTTGCGACGCGTCGCACCGCCGATATCTCGGTGCTGCACGAGCGCGCGCCACTCTTCGTGACGCTGAGCGACGGCTCGATCCGCAACGCCTATGCGGTGCGCCTGCTCAACAAGCGCCCGGATGTCCGCCCCTTCGCGCTCACCGTGGATGGCCTGCCGGGCATCCGCATCGACGCGGTCGGCGTCGCACCCACCGCCGATCTCCGACCGGTCGTGAACGTCGATCCGGACACCTCGCGAGAAGTGCGTGTCCTCGTCACCGTGCCGGCAGGCGTGCCGCTGGATGCGTCTCAGCCCATCACCATCACCGCCTCGGATCTCTTCGCCGGGGAAACCGTGCGCGCAACCGACCACTTCATGGCGCCCGGAGGCAAACCATGAGCTGCTGCGGAGTTTTCCTGATGTCCTGCGACACCCCCGCCGCCCCGCGCCCGCGCCGCCCTTTCCGGCTCACCGGGCGCATGGTTGCAGCGATGCTGGTGCTGTTCTTCGGTGTCATCATCTCGGTCAATGCGACGATCATGACGGTGGCGCTGCGGACCATGCCGGGGGTCGAGACCCGCAGCGCCTATGAGGACAGCCAGCACTTCAACGAGGAGATCGCGCGCCAGCACGAGCGCGATGCGCGTGGCTGGAACGCCGCGGCCACGCTCGCAAGGCAGGGCGAGGGCGCGGCGCTTGGCGTGACGCTGGCCGACCGGCTCGGCCAGCTGCTCTCCGGCTTCACGGCGACGGCGCGGCTGCGCCACCCCGCTACCTCCGCGCGCGACCACAGCGTCGCGCTGAGCGAACGCCAGCCGGGGCACTACGAGGCGCGCTTCGACCGTATCGACGCCGGTGCCTGGATCCTCGAGCTGAAGGCGCGTCGCGGCGAGGAGGTCGTCTTCGTCTCGCGCAGCCGCATCACCCTGCCGGAGAAGTGAGATGGCGGCGCAGGATCTTTCCGTCTTCGTGCGCCATCGCGATGGCGGCGTCGCCAGCATGGAGCTCGCGGTCGACGGCATCCGCTGCGCCGGCTGCATGCAGGCGATCGAGAGCGGCCTCGGCCGCGAACCCGCCATTCTCGGCGCCCGCGTCAATCTCGCCCTGAAACGCGTCTCGGTCGAATGGCGCGAAGCGCTGCTGCGGCCGGAAGCTGTCGTCGACAAGCTCGCGGCGCTCGGCTTCAAGGCCTATCCCTTCGTGCCCGAGCGGCAGGAGGAGGGCGCCGCCACCGAGGAGCGCGGCCTGCTGCGCCGGCTGGGCGTTGCCGGCTTCGCCTCGATGAACATCATGCTGCTCTCGGTCGCGGTCTGGTCCGGCAACAGCGGTGACATCGACCCGACGACGCGGGACTTCTTCCATTGGCTTTCGGCGCTCATCGCCTTGCCGACGGCGGCCTATGCCGGCCGGCCGTTCTTCGAGAGCGCACTCAGGGCGCTGAAGGCCGGCGCGGTCAACATGGACGTGCCGATCACCATCGGCGTCGTGCTGGCGCTCGCCATGTCGGTAGCGGAAACCTGGACCCATGGCCGCCACGCCTATTTCGACGGCGTGGTGATGCTGCTCTTCTTCCTGCTGATCGGGCGCTATCTCGACCAGCTGATGCGGCGGCGCACCCGCGACCTCGCCGGCAATCTCGCCGCGCTCAAGGCCGAAACCGCGACGCGGCTGGCCGATGACGGCAGCTGGACGATCACGCCGATCGCGGCGATCGCGGCGGGCGACCGCGTTCTCGTGCGTCCAGGCGAGCGCGTCTCGGTCGACGGTATCGTCGAGACCGGCCGCTCCGCGCTCGACCAGAGCCTCGTTACCGGGGAGACTGCCCCTGTTGCGATCGGCCATGGCGAGCGCGTCCATGCCGGCACGCTCAACCTCACCGGCGCGCTGACGGTGCGGGTCGAGGCTGCCGGGCAGGGCACGCTGCTCGACGAGATCGACCGGCTGATGAGCCAGGCCGTCGGCAGCCGCTCGCGCTATGTCCGCCTCTCGGACCGGGCTGCGCGGCTCTACGCGCCGGTGGTCCACACGCTGGCGGCCGCGACCTTCCTCGGCTGGCTGGCCTGGGGGCTGGCCTGGCCGGAGGCGCTGATGATCGCCGTCACCGTGCTGATCATCACCTGCCCCTGCGCGCTCGGCTTGGCGATCCCGGCGGTGCAGGTCGTCGCGGCTTCCGCCATGTTCAAGCGCAAGATCATGCTGAAGGAGGGCGATGCGCTGGAGCGCCTCGCGGAAGCGGATATCGTCGTCTTCGACAAGACGGGAACGCTGACCCTGCCCGAGCCGGACATCCTCAATCCCGAGGCTTTGCCGCTTGAGCGCCGCGTCGAGATCGGCGCGCTCGCCGCGGCGAGCAACCACCCGCTGGCGCAGGCTCTGGCGCGGGCGCTCGGAGGCGCGTCCGCAAGGTCTGATGTCCGCGAGGAACGCGGTCAAGGCCTGACGGCAGGCGAAGGCAACGACGAGCAGCGGCTCGGCAGCATCGCCTTCTGCGGGGCTGAAGCCGAAGCTGAGTCGGTGAAGGCGCTTCATCCCGGCGCCTCACTGATCGCCTATCGCCACGGCTCCTGCTGCACTGTTCTGGCGCTCGGCCAGAGCCTGCGTCCCGAGGCGCGCGCGACGATCGACGCGCTGCGCGCGGCGGGGCTGGAGATCGCGATCCTATCCGGCGACCGCCCGGAGGCCGTCGCGCCGATCGCGGCCGAGCTTGCCATCGCGCATGTGCAGGCCGGCCTGCTTCCGGGCGACAAGCTCAACCTGCTCGACAGCATGGCGGCGAATGGCCGCAAGGTGCTGATGGTCGGCGATGGCCTCAACGATGCACCGGCGCTCGCGGGTGCCCATGTCTCGATCTCGCCGGTGAGCGCGACTCATCTCGCGCAGGCGGCGGCCGATGTCGTTTTCCTCGGCGACAGCCTTGCCCCGGTCTCCGCAGCGATCGAGATCGCGCGGAAGGCGCGCGGGCTGATGCTGCAGAACCTTTGGTTCGCCGTGCTCTACAACGCGGTGGCGGTGCCGATCGCGATTGCCGGGCTGGCGACGCCGCTCGTCGCCGCCGTCGCCATGTCCGGCTCGTCGCTGGTGGTGACGCTCAACGCCCTGCGCGCACGCGGCCGCGGGGCTTCCTCGGAGGCAGATGCATGAACATCATCGTGATCCTGTTTCCCCTCGCCCTCGGACTCGGACTGATCGGGCTCGGCGCCTTCTTCTGGTGCATGCGCAGCGGCCAATTCGCCGATCTGGAGGGGGCGGCCTGGCGCGTCCTGCAGGATGACGACACGCGGGACTGAGTTCTGCCTCGCCTGTTAACAACGGCTCGGATTCATGGGGCCTTAACCCTGCCGGGCTAGCACTGGGTGACTGGTTAACGAGTTATCGTGTTCGCCCAAGCCATGCATAAACTTGACCGTCACCGCCGCGCGAACGTCATCGTTTCCGAGGCTTATAGCGCCGACCAAGCCGACGAATCCTTCCAGCCTCCGGTGTCGCCGCGGGCTGTCCGGCGCCCCGTGGAGGAGCCGCAGGCGAAGCCTTACGACCGGCCCGAGAACGTGCGTTTCAGCCGCACGCCCGACAAGTTGCGCAAGGCGGCGCAAGTCGAGCGAGAGCAGGCTGTTCCCGCTTCGACCGAATCCAGGGCGATAGCCGTTCCAGCGCCGCCGGCCGAGCCGCCGGCCAGCACGAATCGCGTCCGTTTCTGGCGGACGCCGGACCATCTCATCAAGAAGGTCTGGGGTACTCCGGAGAGCGAGGATGCATCGCTTGCCGAGCCGCTGGACGCGCCTGACGAGGCGATGGCCCCGATCATCGAGGAGCCCTTCGAGGTGACCGGCGAGGTCGTCTGGCCGGAGACGGTTGCCGAGGCCGAGGAGGCCACGACGCCGCTCGCCTTCATTTCCGACCACGCCTTCTGGGAATGCGTGCCCGAGGCCGAGCGCGACGACGCCGAGTTTTCGTTCGAGACCGTCACGCCCCCTGCGAGATGGTCCGCCGGCAAGACTCCACCTGCAGCCGAAACCGTTTCCGAAGAGCCGCCACGGGCTCAGGGCGGCGCGCGGGCACAGCCCGAGGCCAAGCGGCCCGAGGCCGCGCCGCTCGCCGTTTCGGCTCCGCTCATCGTTCCCGCCTGGTCGGGTCTGAACTGGGGTCAGAGCTATCAGGTGAGCTTCCAGATCTCCGTGCCGTCCTGGTGTGCGCCGGCCGCCGAGATCGAGCCGGTCGAGAATGACGTTCCCGTCCCGGTCGACCCCGTGATCGCCGTGAAGCCCGGAGTGCCGCTGGCACGCAGCACGCGCCCTGTGGTCGAGCCCGCGCCCGAGCCGGTCGTTGTGCCCGAGCCCGTCATGGTTCAGCCGACCAAGGCCGCCCCCTTCAAGGCCAAGCATCGCCTCGTCGAGCTGCCGGTGATGCAGGATGCCGGCTTCCAGCTGCCGCCGATCGAGTTTTTGACCGAGCCGCCTGTGGCACAGGCCGAGGCGATGCCGGTCGAGGTCCTCCAGCAGAATGCCGGCCTGCTCGAAGGCGTGCTCGAAGATTTCAATATCAGGGGCGAGATCGTCCAGGCCTGCCCCGGCCCGGTGGTGACCCTCTATGAGCTCGAACCCGCCCCCGGCATCAAAAGCTCGCGGGTGATCTCGCTGGCTGACGACATCGCGCGTTCGATGAGCGCGGTCTCGGCCCGTGTCGCGGTGGTGCAGGGCAAGAACGCCATCGGCATCGAATTGCCCAACAGCAAGCGCGAGACCGTCTTCCTGCGCGAGCTCCTCGCCAGCCAGGATTTCGAGGCAACCAAGCACAAGCTGGCGCTCTGCCTCGGCAAGACCATCGGCGGCGAGCCGGTGATCGCGGATTTGGCGCGCATGCCGCACCTTCTCGTCGCCGGCACCACCGGCTCGGGCAAGTCGGTCGCCATCAACACCATGATCCTGTCGATCCTCTACCGGCTGAAGCCCGAGGAATGCCGGCTGATCATGGTCGATCCCAAGATGCTGGAGCTCTCCGTCTATGACGGCATCCCGCATCTGCTCACTCCGGTCGTGACCGATCCCAAGAAGGCGGTCGTCGCCCTCAAATGGGCGGTGCGCGAGATGGAGGAGCGCTACAAGAAGATGTCGAAGCTCGCGGTGCGCAACATCGACGGCTTCAATGCGAGGGTCGGCGAGGCCAAGGCCGCCGGCGAGATCATCACGCGCACGGTCCAGACCGGCTTCGACAAGCATTCCGGCGAGGCTGTCTACGAGGAGGAGGTCATGGACCTCGAGCCTCTGCCCTATATCGTCGTCATCGTCGACGAGATGGCCGATTTGATGATGGTCGCCGGCAAGGAGATCGAGGGCACGATCCAGCGCCTCGCTCAGATGGCCCGCGCCGCCGGCATCCATGTCGTGCTGGCCACGCAGCGTCCCTCGGTCGACGTCATCACCGGCACGATCAAGGCGAACTTCCCGACCCGGATCTCCTTCCAGGTCACCTCGAAGATCGACAGCCGCACCATCCTCGGCGAGATGGGCGCCGAGCAGCTTCTCGGCCAGGGCGACATGCTCTACATGGCCGGTGGCGGGCGCATCACCCGCGTGCACGGCCCCTTCGTCTCCGACAACGAGGTCGAGAAGGTCGTGGCTCACCTCAAGACGCAAGGCCGGCCGCAATATCTCGACGCCGTCACCTCCGAGGAGGAGGACGGCGCCGAGGACGAGGACGGCGCCGTCTTCGACAAGACCGGCATGGGCTCGGTCGACTCGGACGACCCCTACGAGCAGGCGGTCGCCGTCGTCTTGCGCGACAAGAAGGCCTCGACCTCCTACATCCAGCGCCGCCTCCAGATCGGCTACAACCGCGCCGCCTCGATCATGGAGCGCATGGAGAACGAGGGCATCGTCGGACCCGCAAACCACGCCGGAAAACGCGAAATCCTCGGGGAGGGCGCCCGGCCGCCGCGCGACGACGAGGATTGATCGGACAGCGCCGATCCGCGCTTACGAAGCTGTTTCGTAGCGATCGTGGTGACGCCACCAGGGACCGTCTGCCTCGTTGCGGCCCTTCGGGGCGCGGTCGAGCCAGGCATACATCGCCCAGATGCCGTCCACCCCGCGCGCATAGGCGGAGTAGGTGTGGTAGATCGCGCCGACCTCGCGGATGAAGGCGCTCATGCCAGGGCGCTCGCGGTGATAGGTGGGGACATCGGTGCCGGCCATCTCCGCGAAGCTGCGCTCCACCGGATTGCCGCCGGAGCACCATTCGAATTTCGGCTTGTGCCGGAAGTTGTAGTCGATCCCCGTAGTGCGCTCCTGCTCCTCCGTGAAGGAGACGTTGAAGTCGAAATTGAAGTCGCTGTCGCGTGACGAGGCCCAGGGGAAGCTCCAGCTCATCCGTTCGCGAAAGGCGAGGAGTTTTGCGAGCGGCGCCCGCGATACCGCCCACAGCATCACATCATGGTTGGCCAGATGCGCGGTGCTGCCGTTGAAGCCGTCGGCGATGGCCGAGCAGGACGGGCAGCCCGCCTGATAGTCCGGGCCGAACATGAAATGATAGACGAGGAGCTGCGAGCGTCCTCGGAAGAGATCGGCGAGCGATGCCTCGCCATCCTCGGTGTCGAAGCGGTAGTCGCGGTCGATCCTGACCCAGGGCAGTGCTTGCCGTTGCTGCGCCAGTGCGTCGCCCTGCCGCGTGTAGTGCTTCTCGGCTTCGAGCAGTTCGAGCCGGGCCGCCAGCCATTCCTCGCGCGTTCCGATACGATGTGTCGTCATCGTGCTTCCCTCCTGTCGCCGGATGTCCTGCGCCGCTCGCCGCGGCGCGCCGATTGGTGCTACTGCGGAGAGAACGCGGGAAGGGAGTGACAAGTTTGGCGGGATTCCGATGGACTCGCTGATCACCGCCGCCGGCCGGGCACTCGCCTCGGGCGATCCATTGGGCGCCCTGAACCGCGTTGCCTTGCGCGACGATCCGCCCGCGTTGGCCCTGCGTGGCATCGCCATGGCGCAGCTCGGCGATTTTCCGCGCGCCAAGCTCCTGTTGCGCCGGGCTGCACGCGGCTTCGGGGCGCGCGAGGTCGTCGCGCGGGCTCGCTGTGTGGTCGCCGAGGCCGAGATCGCCCTGGCGTCGCGTGACCTGATCTGGCCGCCCCGCAGGCTCTCGGCGGCGGCGGCGGTGCTGGAGGCCCATGGCGACCGGATCAATGCCGCGCATGCCCGTTATCTCGACATCCGTCGCCTCGTGCTGATCGGCCGGCTCGACGCGGCCGAACAGGCGCTCGCTGCGATGGACCCCGTGCCGCTGCCTTCGCCGCTCCAGGCCGTGCATGGGCTCGCGACCGCAGGCATCGCCTTGCGCAGATTGCGCGCGGGCGCAGCCCGGGAAGCTCTGGATGACGCGCGCGAAGCGGCCGGCAGAGGCGGCATCCCGGCGCTGCTGGCCGAGGTGGAGGCAGCATCCGCGGCCCTTGAGGCACCGGCGGCGCGGCTGATCGCGAACGGCAAAGAGTGCAATCTCCGCCTTCGCGACGTCGAAGCTTTGCACTCCTCGCCCGCCCTGATCGTCGATGCTTGCCGCTTCGCCGTGCGCGACAGGCAGGTTTCGGTCTCCCTCGCGACCCGTCCGGTGCTCTTTGCTCTGGCGCGGGCTCTTGCCGAAGTGTGGCCCTCCGATGCGTCGCGCGAAGTGCTGATTGCGCGGGCGTTCGGGGCGAAATTCACCGATGAATCGCACCGCGCCCGCCTTCGTGTCGAGATCGGGCGTTTGCGCGCGGCGTTGCGGCCGGTTGCGAGGCTGGCTGCCACGCGGGACGGCTTCGCGATGGCGCCGCGCCATGCACCCGAGTTGGTCGTGCTGGCACGCCCTGTCGAGGAGAAGCACGCGGCGGTGCTCGCCTTTCTCGCCGATGGCGAGAGCTGGTCTAGTTCGGCGCTCGCTCTGGCCCTGGGCGCCAGCCAGCGCAATGTCCAGCGCGCGCTTGAGGAACTGGCTTCGGCCGGCAAGGTGCAGTCTTACGGGCAGGCGCGCGCGCGGCGCTGGACGATGCCGGCCATCCCCGGTTTCGCGACGAGCTTGTTACTCACGGCGCCCTGGCGCGGTGGCTAGGGTCGAACCGTCACCATCCCTACGGAGCAGAACCATGACGGTATCCAAGGCAGAGATCATCCGCGAATACGGCCCATTTCCGGGCGTCGACAAAATCCATGGCGTGAGCTTCGACGGCGAGCGGGTCTGGTTCGCCTCAGGCGACCGGTTGAACGCGCTCGATCCCGCGAGCGGGAAGGTGGAGCGCGCCCTCGACGTGTCCGCCCATGCGGGCACGGCCTTTGACGGCAGCCATCTGTTCCAGATCGCCGAGGACCGCATCCAGAAGATCGACCCTCGTACAGGCGCCGTGCTGTCGACGATTCCCGCGCCCGGCGGCGGCGGCGATTCCGGGCTGGCCTGGGCCGAGGGAGCGCTCTGGGTCGGCGCGTACCGGGATCGCAAGATCCACCAGATCGATCCGGAGACCGGCAAGACGCTGCGCACCATCGAATCCAACCGTTTCGTCACCGGCGTCACCTGGGTCGACGGCGAGCTCTGGCACGGAACCTGGGAAGGCGAGGAGAGCGAGCTGCGCCGGGTCGATCCAGCCACGGGCAAGGTGCTGGACACCCTCGCCATGCCGGCGGGCGAGGGCGTCTCGGGCATCGAGTCGAACGGCGACGACCTCTTCTTCTGCGGCAGCACCTCGAAGAGCACGGTCCGGGCCGTCCGCCGGCCGAAGCGGAACTGAGACCTCCTCAGCCGGGGGAGAGCCGGCGGCGGGCGATGGCGGCGTGATAGCGTGCGCCGTGGATCAGCCCGCGATCGTCGAAATCGTAGCGGGGATTGTGCAGCGGCGCGGAATCCTCGCCGTTCCCGACATAGGCGAAGCAGCCCGGCACATGGTCGAGGAAGCGGGCGAAGTCCTCCGACCCCGTCATCGGCTCGCGCGCGACGGAGACGTCGCCATCGTCGAACACCGTACGCGCCGCGGCGAATGCCTCCTGCACCATCGTCTCATCGTTCACCAGCGGCACGAATTCGCGGGTGTAATGCAGCTCGGCGCTGAGATTGTAGCTCTGTGCCGTGCCCTGCGCGATGATCCCCATCTGCCGCTCGATCTCGGCGCTGACCTCGGGGCGGAAGCTGCGGGCGTCGCCGAGGATGCGCGCGGTTCCGGGCAGGACGTTGCGGGTGCCGTCGGTCAGGAGTTCCGTCACCGAGACCACGGCGATGTCCGCCGGGCTCAGCCGCCGCGAGACGATGGTCTGCAGGCTGGTGACGAGCGCGCAGGCCGCGACCAGAACCTCGTTGCCGGAATGCGGCCTTGCGGCGTGCCCGCCCACGCCCTTCAGCACGATCTCGAAATTGTCCTCCGCCGACATGAACGACCCGGTGCGAGTCTGGAACTGTCCGACGGCGAGGCCGGGCATGTTGTGCAGGCCATGGATCTCGTCGAAGGGAAAGCGTTCCATCAGGCCATCGGCGAGCATGGCGAGCGCGCCCTTGCCCCATTCTTCTGCGGGCTGGAACAGGAAGCGCACTGTGCCATCGAAGCCGCCCTCGGCCGCGAGCAGCTTGGCTGCGCCGAGCAGCATCGCCGTGTGCCCGTCATGGCCGCAGGCATGCATCACGCCGGGCGTCTGCGAGCGGTAGGGATGATCGCCCTGTTCGGCGATGCGCAGTGCGTCCATGTCGGCGCGCAACGCGATGGCGCGGTTTCCTGTGCCGCGCTTCAGCGTGCCGACGACGCCGGTGCCGCCCACGCCCTCGGCCACCTCGTCGAACCCGAATTCGCGCAGCTTCGCGGCGACGAAGGCGGCCGTCCCGACCTCCTCGAAGCCGAATTCGGGATGGGCATGCAGATGCCGCCGCCATGACGTCATCTCGGCCTGAAGCGTCTCAAGATCGAGTTCGGGCATGGTCGCGGCCTCGCAGGTCAGTCGGTTCCA
Source organism: Allobosea sp. TAF32 (assembly GCF_052113585.1). Lineage (NCBI taxonomy): Bacteria > Pseudomonadati > Pseudomonadota > Alphaproteobacteria > Hyphomicrobiales > Alloboseaceae > Allobosea > Allobosea sp. TAF32. Next base: position 50,335 of record NZ_JBFRDM010000010.1, read on the forward strand.
TGGTTAGGGCAGGCGGCGCGAAACAGGCGCTCCAATCCGCCTCGCGGGATGCAAGTTTCTTGCGCTGCCGTCAGCCCATTCCGGCGGCCTCGGTCAGCCAGCCGCGTACGGCTGCGACCGGCTCCGGATGCCGGGGCCGGCGCGGCGACAGGATGTAGAAGCCGGCCTCGATCGGCAGCTCGGCGCCAAAGAGAGGGACGAGCCGCCCGCGCGCGATATCGTCGTCGACGAGGAAGCGGCTCGTCAGGGCCAGGCCCTGGCCGGCGATGGCGGCGTCCAGCGCAAGCGCCGTCTGGTTGAAGCGGATGTTCTGGGCGGACTTCGGTGCGGCGGCGGGGAAAACGGCCCCCAGAAACGCCGGCCAGAAATCATGGCCGTCATGCAGCAAGGGATAGCGCGCGAAGGTGCCGGGATCTGCGGGATCGCCGAGCTTTTCCAACAGGAGCGGGCTGCCGACGGCGATGATCCTCTGCTCATAGAGCAGCTCGGCGCTGAGCCCCGCTCCGAAGGGCGGCCGCCCGAGCCGGACGGCGAGATCGACCGCATCCGTCCGGAAATCGGAGAGGCGGTCGGTCGCGACGATGCGCAGGTCGATGCCGGGAAGGGCGGCGGTGAAATCCGGCAGGCGCGGTATCAGCCAACGCGAGGCGAAGCTCGGCGTCACGCTGATGGTCAGGTGCAGCGGCGCGGGCCGGAGTTCCTCGGTTGCGTCCGAAATCAGCTCGAAGGCCCGCCGCACGGAGGCGACGTAGCTTCGCCCGGCCTCAGTGGGCGCCAGCGTCCGCGGCAGCCGTTCGAAGAGCTTGAGGCCGAGCTCCGTTTCGAGTTGGCGGATCTGCTGGGCGACGGCGCCCTGGGTCACACCCAATTCCTCGGCAGCGAGGCGAAAATTGAGATGGCGCGACGCGACCTCGAAGACGCGCAGTCCGTTGAGCGAGGGCAGGCGATGGATGCGGCCGGTCATGCGATAGTTTTTCTACAGGCCGATGCGAGTGAAACTGGTTCGTCAGGCACGGAGCGGAGTGGTAGGAAATTCGCCGGCTCGTGGAATGCGCTGCCAGATAGTGCTGCGCAGCGACAGTGGAGACAAGCATGGCGACAGAAAAAGTGGCTCTCGTCACCGCAGGCGGCAGCGGCATGGGCGCCGCCGCGGCGAAGCGCCTGGCGGCGGACGGCTTCCGGGTCGCCATCCTGTCTTCGTCCGGCAAGGGCGAAGCGCTGGCGCAGGACCTTGGGGGGATCGGCGTCACCGGCTCCAACCAGTCCAACGACGATCTGCGCCGCCTCGTCGATCTCGCGATGGAGCGCTGGGGCCGCATCGACGCACTCGTCAACAGTGCCGGCCATGGGCCGCGTGCTCCGATCCTCGAGATCACCGACGAGGACTGGCATCGCGGGCTCGACGTCTATCTGATGAATGTCATCCGTCCGGTGCGGCTGGTGGCGCCGATCATGCAGGCGCAGAAGGCTGGCGCGATCGTCAACATCTCGACGGCCTGGGCCTTCGAGCCGAGCGCGATGTTCCCGACCTCGGCCGTGTTCCGGGCCGGGCTGGCATCCTTCACCAAGATCTTCGTCGACACCTATGCGGCCGACAATGTCCGCATGAACAACGTTCTGCCGGGCTGGATCGACAGCCTGCCTGCGACGGAGGAGCGGCGCCAGAGCGTGCCGATGAAACGCTACGGGACGAGCGTCGAGATCGCCGGCGCCATCGCCTTCCTGGTCTCGCCGGATGCGGGCTACATCACCGGCCAGAACCTGCGCGTCGACGGCGGCATCACCCGGTCGATCTGAGACAAGGCGGTTGCAAGCCCGGTACCAGGGCTGCGCCGGCTAGCCTCCCGCCGCCGGCGCCGCCTCTGAGAATACTGCGCGGTCGCGCCCGCCGTTCTTCGCCCGGAACAGTGCGAGATCGGCCGCATTGACGAGGCCGCCAGGGCCGGTCTCGGCGCTCGGCCACGCTGTCGCCACGCCGACGCTGATCGTCACGCGCCCGGAGCCATGGGGAATGTTCAGGTCGCGCACGCCCTGGACCATGGCCTCCGCGACATGGGCCGCGCCCTCGGGCGGCACATCGGTCAGGATCACGACGAATTCCTCGCCGCCGAACCGGGCGGCGAGGTCGGTCGAGCGACACGCACCGTTCTGGATCACGCCGGCCACCTGCTTCAGCACGTCGTCGCCGGCGAGATGGCCATAGGCGTCGTTGTAACGCTTGAAATGGTCGACATCGATCATCAGCACGGAGAGTGGGGTGCCGGTCCGCACGCCCCGTTTCCACTCGGCTGCGAGATACTCGTCGAAGTATCGGCGGTTGCCGAGTCCGGTCAGCCCGTCGATCCGTGTCAGGCGCTCAAGCTCGAGATTGGCGCGCATGAGTTCGCGCTGGCTCTCGCGCAGCGCCCGGTATGCCTCGTCGCGCTGGAGGTGATCGATATAGGCCCGGGTGTGGTAGCGGATGCGCGCGATCAGCTCGATCTTGTCCGGGAGCTTCACCAGATAGTCGTTGGCGCCGGCCTGGAAGGCCTCGCTCTTGATCGCCGGGTCTTCCTTGGTCGACAGCACGATGACGGGCACGCTGTGGAGCGCAGGGTGCTTGCGATAGCGCCGCACCAGATCGAGCCCATCCACACCGGGCATCACCAGATCCTGCAGGATAACGGTCGGTTTGACGCGCTGGGCTACTTCGATCGCGTCCAGCGGGTCCGTGCAATAGTGGAAGTCCACGTCGCCCTGATGCGTCAACGCCCGCCGGACCGCCTCGCAGACCATGACCTGATCGTCCACGAGCAGCACCATCGCCAGATAATTGTCGACGGGGAGCGGGGCATCGGGGGAGGAGGTGGTGGGTTCGCCTGCCATGGTAAGCCTTCTAGAGCGCCGGCTGGCCGCAGACCTCGGCGAGGCGCGGCGCGATTGCGGTCAGGGGCAGAATTTCGGTGGCGGCGCCGATGGCCGCAGCTGCCTTGGGCATGCCGTAGACGGCGCTGGTCGCCTGATCCTGGGCGATTGTCAAATGGTGCTTGTCGCGCAGCAGCTTCAATCCACGGGCGCCATCCCGCCCCATGCCGGTGAGCAGCACGCCGACCGCGCTTCCGCGCCATTGCTGTGCGATACTCTCGAAGAAGGCATCGACCGAGGGGCGATAGGCATAGTCGCGCGGTTCCGCCCGGTAGCCGAGCTGATCGGCCGAGGTGAAGACGAGATGGTCCGCGCTGGCGGCGATCAGCACGCTGCCCGGTACGGGGCGGTCTCCTTGCAGGGCAGCGCGCACCGCGATCCCGCTTTGCTGTTCGAGCCAGCTCGCGAAGCCCGGCACGAACTGCGCGTCTAGGTGCTGGACGAGAACGATCGCTGCGGAGAAGCCCTGCGGCAGCCCGGCGAGCAGGGTAGCGACGGCCGCGGGGCCCCCGGCGGAGGCTCCGATGGCGACGAGCTGCTGCGTCGAAGCGCTGCGGGGCGCCGGCGGGCGCGATTTGCGCAGCGTTCGCGGCAGGTCGCTGGCGAGGCGGCCGACCGCCGACATGCGCGCCAGCAGCGCGCCGCCTTGGGTCGAAGCGACGCCATTCGCGCCGATGACAGGGATGTCGACGGCGTCGAGCGCGCCATAGCCCATCGCCTCGTAGACGCCCGAGACATTGGCATCCACGCTGGCCGTGACGAGCAGGATCGGGCAGGGGGTCTCGGCCATGATTTGCCGGGTGGCCTCGACGCCGTCCATGACCGGCATGTTCAGGTCCATCAGGATGAGATCGGGAAGGTCGCGCCGGGCGGCCGCCACGGCTTCCGACCCGTCCATGGCGATCCAGGCGACCTTGTGCTCCGCGGTCGACGTCACGATCCGTCGCAGGACTTCGACGGCCATGGGCAGATCGTTGACCAGGCCGACTCTCATGGGAGGTCCTTCATGCGGGCGCTCATGGCTCGCCGATGAGATCTTCGACGGCGTGGAGCAAAGTCTCGTCGTGGAAGCTGCTCTTGGTCAAATAGTAATCGGCGCCAGCGTCGAGGCCTCGGCGCCGATCCTCCTCGCGGTCCTTGTAGGAAACGATCATCACCGGGATGTTCCGCAGGCCGTTGTCTTTCTTGAGCAGGGTCACGAGCTCGATTCCGTCCATGCGGGGCATATCGATATCGGTCACGACGAGGTCGAACGCGCCTGACCGGACGGCATTCCACCCATCCATCCCGTCGACTGCGACCTCGACCTCGAAGCCGCGATGGGCGAGCAGCTTCCGTTCCAGCTCGCGCACGGTGAGCGAATCGTCGACGACCAGGATGCGCTTGCGCTGCCTCTGCGCGGTGCGTTCCGCCCGGTGCTCCAGCGGCTTCAGGCGACCGCTCGAAACCAGCTTCTCCATCGAGCGGATCAGATCCTCGACATCGAGAATCAGCACGGGGGAACCGTCCTCCATGAGGGCGGCGGCGCTGACGTCCTTGACCTTGGCCAGCCGTGGATCGAGTGGACGCACCACGAGTTCGTGCTCGCCGAGGAAACGATCGACAACCATGGCATAGATGTCGTTGCCCTGGCCGACGACCACGGCCGCAAGTTCGGCCCCGGCCGCGCTGGGCTCGCCGTGACCGAGAACCTCATGCGCGGTGACGAGCCCGACCTGTCGGCCGTCGAATTGGAAATGCGGCCTGCCTTCGAGCGAGGCGATCCGTTCCAGCGGCAGTCGCAGCGCCCGCGTGATCGCGGCAAGGGGGAGGGCGTACGGCTCCCCGGCGATCTCGACGAGCAAGGCCCGGATGACGGACAGCGTCAGCGGCAGCTGTAGCTGAAAGCGGGTGCCATGGCCGAGCCGGGAGGTGATCTCGACCTGTCCACGCGTCTGGCGCACCATTGCCTGGACTGCGTCGAGGCCGACGCCACGCCCGGAGATGTCGCTGATCGTCGGCTTCATCGAGAAGCCGGGCAGGAAGAGAAACTCCAGCAGCTCCGCCTCGCTCAGATCGTGGACGGTCTCAGTCGTGCTGAAGCCACGTTCGAGCGTCGCTTGCCGTAAAGCGTCGAGATCGATGCCGCGGCCGTCATCCGAGACGATGATCTGCAGGAGGCCGGCATGATGCCGTGCTTCGAGGCGGATGACGCCTTCGGCCGGCTTGCCGGCTGCGCGCCGTTCCTCGGGCGTTTCGAGCCCGTGATCGACCGCGTTGCGCAAGAGATGGCCGAGCGGGGCGTCGAGCTGCTCCAGGATATCGCGATCGATGCTCGTCGTGCCGCCGACGATGTCGAGGCGAACCGTCTTGCCGAGCGCCCGCCCGATGTCCCGGACCGTGCGGGAGAAGTGCCGGACGCCGTCGTCGAAGGGCCGCATGCGGCTTGCCAGCGTCTCGTCGTAGAGCCGGCTGGCAAGATCGGTGGCCTGCCGGTCGACCACGTCGAACTCGTCGAGTCGCTCGCTCAGGATCGCCTGGCTTTCCTGCAGCCTGATCTGCACGGCCTCCAGCGCCTGCAGCGCGTGCGGATCGGTCGTCGCGGCCGGCAGCGCGGTCTGGAGGGCGTCGACGCTCCGGGCGAGCTCGGCCTGCGCTCGCCGCAGCCGTAATAGCCCGTCGTTGAAAGGTCGCAGGCGCCGGGATGCCATCAACGACTCGCCGGCGAGGCCGAGCAGGCGATTGAGGCTCTCCGCCGTGACCCGGACCATGCGGCCGCCCTGCCCGTCGTCGGACAGGGGGGGCGAGCCGGTCTCGGCAGACGTCGACAGCGTGCTGCTTTCGGTGAGCGGGGCGGTATTCTGTTCGGGCGCCGGTCCGGCGCTCTCGGGGCCATCCGGTACGCCGCCGGCGGAAGCCTGCTGTAGCGCCGCTATGAAGCTGCCGATCCGCCGCTCCGCCTCGGCTGCATCGGGGCCCTCGTCGGAGGACAGGGTTGCCAGAAGATCGATGCCCTTGAGCAGGGTATCTATGTGGCCGTGGTTAAGCCGCAGCTTTCCGTGCTGCGCTGCGACCAGGCACTCCTCCATCTCATGGGCGATCCGTACAGCTGGAGTCAGGTCGATGATCCGCGCTGCGCCCTTGAGGGAATGCGCGGCCCGCATGCAGGCTTCCAGATGCGTGGCCGCCACCGGATCGCGCTCCAGTGCCAGAAGCCCGGTCGTCAGCGCCTGAGACTGCGTGGAGAGTTCGGCGCGGAACAGCTCGAGCAGGGAGAACTCGCTGAAATCCTCGCCGCTCATGCGATGCTCCGGTCGATCAGCCCGGCCAGCCTTCCGTCGTGGAGACAGCCCACTGCCCGCCCATTCCAGGCGATGACGCCAGCGACGGCGCTCGCGGCGGCCTTGCCGATCGTGGCGGGGGCCATGCCAAGGTCATTCCGGTCGAAGCTGTAGAGCCCGTGGACCTCGTCGACTTCGAAGGCCGAGCGCCTGCCTTCGGCGCCGACCACCACGAGACGGCGGAAGGCCGTGATCCGCTCGCTTGTCCGGGGCACCGCGTCGGCATCGATCCCAAGCAGTTCGGACAGGGCGACGCAGACGAGCAACTCGCCACGGACGTTGACGATGCCGCGAACGGCGCTGCTGCGGCGGTGGGGCAGCGAATGGATTGCGCGCGGTTCGGCGATCTCCTGGCAGGCGGTGGCTGGCAGGGCGAGCCATTCCGCTCCGATCCTGAAGATCAGGACGGTCTCGAGCGCGTCCCGTTTCGCGCCGTCGCCCGCCGGCTGAGCGAAGAAGCGGGTCCATTCCTCGCGGTAGCCCTGCGGCACCGCCCGATCGAGCAGCTGGCGGGCGATCTGCGCATGGGTCGGGCAGTTGCGGCAATGCAGATGCGCCTCGAGCTCGGGGCAGGACTGGTCGCCCCGGACGCCGATCTTTCGCCAGCATTCGTTGATGCCGCTCGCGGGCTCCGGCGTGATCTCGACTGCGACGGACATCAGGTTCCGCTCCTCTTCGTCAGCCGATCGAGCCGGTTGGCGAGCGCCCTGGCGCCCGTCTCGTCACCGCGGCGTTGCAGCAGCAGCTTGAGATGCGCCAGCGCCTGGCGGTGGTCCGGCGCAAGATAGAGCGCCTTGCGGTAATTGCCCGCGGCGGCCTCCTCGGCGTTGTCGGCATCCTGGGCGAGGCCGAGCAGGTAGAAGACCTGCGCCGATGGGCCGAATGCGGCGATGTGGCGCTCCGCCGCGATACGCGCTTCGGCCAGGCGCCCGGCATTGGCGGCATTCTCGATGGCGGCAAGTCCCGTAGCCTCGCCATCGGGCGGCACGGCCGAGGCCTGCGATGCGGTCCGCAGCGGAGCCGTGAAGGGCCGATGTTTCTGTGGCGGGGCAGCGCCGGAGAGGATGGAAACCGGCGGCTTGTGGCGCGCCTGCGGTGCCGGCGCGGGGCGCGCCATGGTTTCGATGCTCGGCGGGGTAGGGGCCTTCGTAAAGGCGAATGCGCGCGGCAGGCGCGCGCCCGTGAAGCCGTACAGGGAGGGCAGGCCGGACTCTCCCGGTCCGACGAGCAGCAACCCCTCCGGGGCCAAGGCCTGACGCAGCACCGCAAGGGCGACGGCCTGCGTCTCGCGATCGAAATAGATCAGGAGATTGCGGCAGAAGATGATGTCGTACGCGTCGCGCCCGGGCGCATGCGCCGGATCGAGGACGTTGCCGAGCGAAAACCGGACCTGCCGCCGCACGAGCTCATGCGGCCGAAATTCGCCGTCGAGCGCCTCGAAGTAAAGTGCCCGGAACGCGAGGTCGCTGCCCCGGAAGGAGTTGCGCCCATAAACGGCCCGCTCGGCCAGCAGGAGGTTGCGGCTGCTGACGTCGATGGCGTCGATCGCGAAATCCTTCGGCTCGAATCCGGCATCGAACAGCGCCATCGCCATGGAATAGGGCTCTTCGCCCGTCGAGCAGGGCAGGCTCAGCAGCCGGATCGGGCGCTCCGCGCGCCGCAACTCGCGTGCCTTGCGCGCCATCGCGGCGAAGGCCTCGCGATCGCGAAAGAACCAGGTCTCCGGCACGACGACGCAGTCGACCAGTTCCTGGCGCTCGCTCTCGTTCTCGGCGAAGTATCGCCGATAGGCCTCGAGGTCAGGCTGCCCGCAAGCCGTCATGCGCCGCGTCAGGGCGTGACGGATGACGGAGGGGCCGACTGTCTCGATGCTCAGCCCGATCATCTCCCGAAGGATACGCTCGAAGTCGCCGGTGGCCGCGCCCTTCTCCATCACGGCTCTGCCGTCATCTGCCGGAACAGGATGTCGCGGATCTCCGGTGGCAGCAGCGCTTCCGCCCTGATCCACTGAATGAGGCCCTCCTCGTCGGCCGCGACCGGTCCGAGATAGGCCGGCGTCCCGGCCTCGACGCCGGAGGCGGTGAAATCGGCGGGATCGCGCGCGACGGTCTCGATGGCCCGCTCGGCGATCAGCCCGAGGAGCCTGGGATCTCCCTGTTCCGTCGGATAGTGCAGCAGGATGATCCGGGTGCTCAGCACCGGCGCGGCCGGGCGGCCGAGCGCGAGCAGGGAGAGGTCGATCAGCGGCACGGGCGTGCCGCGATAGCTGATCGCGCCGGCGACACCGGCTGGAGCGGCCGGTAGCTGCTTCACGGACAGCAGCGGCAGCACGGTCTCGACCTGCGCGGTGTCGAGCACGTAGCGATCCGCCCCGAGCTGGAACATCAGGAACAGCATCTGTCGCTCCCGTTCGGGCCTCCGTCAGGCCCGGAGCTTGAAGCGCGAGATGCTGCTGCGCAGCCCGCTCGACACCTGGTTCAGCTCGTCGATCGCCAGGGTGGATTGCTGCAGGGATTCGACGGTCTGTTGCGCGGCTTCGCTGAGCTGCGCCAGCGCCTCGCTGATCTGGCCAGCGCCGGTCGCCTGCGCCTGCATGCCGTCGTTCGCGACCTCGAAGCGCGGCACCAACCCCTGCACCTGCTCGATGATCTCCGACAGTTGCCCGCCGACCTGCTGGACATCCTGCATGCCGCGCCGGACCTCCTCGGAGAACTTGTCCATGCCCATCACACCGGCGGCGACGGCCGACTGGATGTCCTTGACGATCTGCTCGATGTCGTAGGTCGAGACGGCAGTCTGGTCGGCGAGGCGGCGAATCTCGGTCGCCACGACGGCGAAGCCGCGCCCGTATTGCCCCGCCTTCTCCGCCTCGATCGCGGCGTTCAGCGACAGCAGGTTGGTCTGGTCGGCGACCTTGGTGATGGTGGTGACGACCTGATTGATGTTGCCGGCCTTCTCGCTGAGGATCGCGAGCTTGGCGTTGATCGCGCCGGCCGCCTCCATCACCTGATGCATCGTGGCCTCCATCCGCGCGAGGCCCGCCTGGCCGCCGCCGGCGAGCGTCGCGGTCTGCTCGGCCACGGCGGAGACCTCGTCCATCGTCCGCACGAGCTCGTTCGAGGTCGCGGAAATCTCCTTGGACGTCGCGCCGATCTCCGTCGTGGTCGCGGCGATCTCGCTCGCCGTTGCCTGTTGCTCCTTCGATGTCGCGGCGACTTCCGTGATCGAGGTGTTGACCTGGATGCTCGACTTCTGGATCTGCCCGATCAGCCCGGCCAGGTCGTCGGCCATGGCGTTGACGCCATCCGCCAGCGTGCTGAATTCGTCGCGCCGCGCGAGGGCGAGCCTCTCGCTGAAATCGCCGCGCCGCATCACCTCGACAATGCCCAGCAGCTTGCCGAGCGGCACGGTGATCGCCCGGAACAGCAGATAGCCGCAGAGGATCGCGAGGCCGAGCGCGACGACGAAAGCGATGATCAGCCCGAACTCGGCGGCGCGGACGATGCGGACGATGTTGCGGGTCGAGTCGTCGGCCTCGGTCTTGTTGAACTCCATCATGGTCCGGAGGGCGCTGCCGAGCCGGGTCGCGAGCGGTTCGATCTGGTCCTTCACGATGGCGCTCTGATCGATCGCCTGCCCATTGGTGGCCGCGAGCTTCGAGGACGCGAGCATCGCGTCCTCGATCGGGACATATTGCTCGAACAGCCGCTGCGCCTCGGCGTAGTTCTTGCGATCCTCCTCGGAGTCGATGGTGGGTTGATACGCCTTCAGCAGGGAGCGCATCGTCTCCCTGCTCGCGAGGATGGCATCGCTTGCGCGGGTCCTTTCCGCCGCCGTGTCCGAAAGCTGGAATTCGCGGATGAGGCCGCGGGCTCCGGTCCAGGCCGTGGTCAGCTGCGCGCTGTAGTAGAGGCCGGGCACCGTATTGGTTTCGACGGTCAGCGCCTCGCGCTCGGTCTGCAGGAACCAGACATAGCAGAGCGCCGCGATGGCAGACATCACTGCCATCACGGCGGCGAAGCTGAGCAGGATACGGCGGCGTATCGTCAGGCTCTTCATGGTTCAATCTCTCATCGACGCGCAGTGGGCCCCGATCGCGGTCGAGCAGACGCGCGGACGGAACGCCCCGAATCATCGTTAGCGTGGAGTTATTTCCCGACTGTTGAAGAGCACCGCTACGATTCGAAGAACCGCCCTGGCGCCGATCCGGCCGTTACTGCCGGCGTTCCCGCAGGAAATCGGCTGCCTGGTAGCGCCAATAGGTCAGCTGGACCGCGGCGGTGCCGAACGGCCCGCCGTTCCAGGCGAGGCCGAATGGGGCAAACAGCTTGAACCGATCGCTCGCGCCTCGGATCGCCTCCGCGATGACGGCGCCGCCAACCGCCGTCGTGTTCATGCCGTGGCCGCCGAAGGCGGTGCAGTACCAGACACCCGGGCGATACTGACCGATCTGCGGCATCAGATGACGCGCATAGGACATCAGGCCCGACCAGGCGAGCTCGACCTTGAGTTCCGAGAGCTGCGGATAGGTTGTGACCATCTCGCGGCGCAGGAGCGCGGCGACATCGCGCGGCTCGGTCGTGCGCGTCGTGATGCGGCCGCCCCAGAGGATGCGGGAGCCGCCTTCGACCAATCGGTAGTAATCACCGGCGCGCCGGTCGTCGCCAACGCCTGCGCTGGTCCGGATGGCCTCGCGGATCAACTCCGGCGCCGTCTCGGTCAGCAGCACATAGGTCGCGATCGGCAGAAAGGCGCGCTTCAACGGCGCGAACAGGCCGCCGGTATAGCCGCCCGTGGTGAACAGCAGTTGCTCTGCCTCGATTGTGGCCTGCGCCGTGCGCAGATGCTTCACCGGTCCCTCCAGCTCGCAGGAGAGGACCGGCGAGCCTTCATGGATCACGCCGCCGCTCCGCACGAGCTCGCGAGCAAGGCCGTGCGCATAGTTCAGCGGATGGAAGTGGAAGGCGTCGTCGTCTGCCAGCGCGGCGTGGTATTTCGGCGAGCGCAGCAGCCCGCGCGTTTCCTCCCGCCCGAGATAGCGCAGTTTGCGCCCGAAGCGCTTTTCCTGCGCGTCCCGCTCCTGTTGCAGCGCCGCGCCGCCATCATGGCGCACGACCCGCATGATGCCGGGCGAGGGCGCGGCGTCGGCGATGCCGAGGCTTTCGATATTGCGCCGGACGATGCCGACGCCTTCGAGGGTCAGGCGATAGAGTTCTTCGGCCTGCTGACGCCCTGCCTGGCGCTCGATGGCCGAGAGCGAGGTCGCATAGCCAGCGCTGACGAAGCCGCCATTGCGCCCCGAGGCGCCCCAGGCGACACGCTGCGCTTCCAGCAGCACGACCGACCGTCCGGCGCGGGCCAGTTCGAGCGCGGCGGTGAGCCCTGCCAGCCCGCCGCCGACGATGCAGATCTCCGCTTTGATCTGCCCCTCGGCAGGCGGGTAGCCGTCGGCCGAAGCGAGTGTGCGGCGGTAGTAGGTATCGATATAGGTCGGGGACATCGGGGCTCGCGGCAGGCGGAAGACGATTTCGGTGGAGCGCTGTCGCGCGACCCGCTAACACCTTTCGGCACAACGGATCCGCGCTTCAAGCCGCGATGGCCTATTCCGCCGCTTCGGCGGCCGATCCGCCCGGCGGATCATAGGCCTGGATCGGCGGCAGATTGCCGTCGAAGCGCTCGACCTGCACCGTCGTCAACTGCCCGGTGCAGCCCTGCGCCAGCGCCGAGGTGCCGATATCGCGGGTCAGGACGTTCGGATTGCCGTGGACGCAGAGCGGCTTGTCCTCGGTCGGGTCGGCCGGATCGTACCAGGCGCCGGTCGGCAGCTGGACGACGCCCTTGCGAATGCCGTCGGTGAGGATGACGCCGGCAAGGCAGGCGCCGCGCTCATTCGAGATGCGGATGATGTCGCCATCGACGATGCCGCGTGTGGCAGCATCTTCCGGATGCATGCGCGCGACCTCGCGGCCGCGAAGCTTGCCCTCGCCGCTATGACCGCCGAAATCGAATTGGCTGTGTAGCCGGGTCCGCGGCTGGTTGGCGACGAGGACGTAAGGGGCAGCCGCATCGGGGATGTTCGTCGCGCCGAGCCAGGCCGGGTGCCCGAGGCAGTCCGTTTCGCCGAAGCTTGCAATGGTCTCGGAGAAGACCTCCAGCTTGCCGCTTGGGGTCCGCAGTGGCGAGCCCGCCGGATCCTGCCTGAAGGCGCGCAGATTGCCGCCATCGTCGGGTTGCTGCGGCAGCTCATAGCCTTCGCTCGCCCAGAACTCGGCGAAGCTCGGCGCCGGCAGTCCCTTCTCCGCGAGGCCAATGCGCGTGGGCTCGTAGAGATGCTCCAGCCATTGCCGCACGCTGCGGCCTTCGGTGAAGGCCTCGGCCGTGCCCAACCGCTCGGCCAGTCCGGCGAAGATGGCGTAGTCGTCGCGCGCCTCGCCATAGGGCGCGACGACCGGATGCATCGGCACCAGCAGCGGGTCGTTGGAATTGCCGCCGATATCCTCGCGCTCGAGCGTCATCGTGCAGGGCAACACGATGTCGGCATGGCGCGCCGTCGCCGTCCAGGCGAGTTCGTGGACGACGAGAGTATCGAGCCGGGCGAAGGCCTGCCGCAACCGGTTCAGGTCCTGATGATGATGGAACGGATTGCCTCCGGCCCAGTAGACCAGCTTGATCTCGGGGTAGGTCCGGGTTTGGCCGTTATAGCGATAGGTCGAGCCCGGATTGAGCAGCATGTCGGAAATGCGCGCGACCGGGATGAAATCGCTGACCGGGTTCTTCCCTTGCGAGAATGTCGGCATCGGCACGGCATTGTAGCGCCGCCCGTAATAGGCGATGGCGCCGAGCCCATAGCCATAGCCGCCGCCGGGGAGGCCGATCTGCCCGAGCGCCGCCGCGAGCACCATGCCCATCCAGACCGGCTGCTCGCCATGTGTCGCGCGCTGCAGGGCATGGGCCACGACGATCAGCGCGCGCTTGCCGTGCAGGCGCTTGGCCAGCGCCACGATCTCCTCGGCCGGCATGCCGGTGATGGGAGCGGCCCAGGCCGCATCCTTGGGCTGACCGTCGCTCTCGCCGGTGAGATAGCGCTCGAAGACCGGCCATCCGGCCGTGTAGCGCTCCAGGAAGGCGCGGTCGTGCAGTCCGTTGACGACGAGCGCGTGGACGAGCGCCAGCATCAGCGCGGTGTCACTGCCGGGGATGTTCGCAACCCACTCGGCGCCGGCCTCCGTCGGCAGGTCGCCGCGCAGCGGGCTGACCAGCACGAATTCGCAGCCGCGTTCCTGGGCGCGCTCCATCGCGCCGCGCTCGACATGGCGGCTGATGCTGCCGCCGGCCACCATGCTGTTCTTGAGCGCCATGCCGCCGAAGGCGAGCACGATCTCGCTGTGCTCGGCGATCTGCTCCCAGGAGACGTTACGTTTCACCAGATCCTCGTAGTCGCCGATGATGTGCGGCACGAGGACGGAGGAAGCGCCCGAAGAGTAGCTGTTGACCGACTTCACATAGCCGCCGGTCGAGGTGTTGAGGAAGCGGTGGATCTGGCTCTGGGCATGATGAAAGCGCCCCGCGCTCGCCCAGCCATAGGAGCCGCCGAAGATCGCGCCGGGGCCGTGGTCGTCCCGCACGCGGCGCAGTTCCCCCGCGAGTTTGTCGAGCACCGCCGACCAGGACATCGGCACGTACTCGTCACGCCCGCGGCGGTCGTCGGGACCCGGCCCATTCTCCAGCCAGCCGCGTCGCACCATCGGCCGGGCGATGCGGGCGCGGTGGCGCAGCGCCCCCGGAAAGTTCTGGATGATGTCGTTCGGGTCGGGGTCGCCCGGATGCGGCCGAACCTCGAGCTGTCCGTCCTTCATCCGCGCCGAAAACACGCCCCAATGCGAGGTATGCGGACGAAAGGCTTCGTTGTCGGTCAAAGCCTCGGGTGCCTGGCCGGCGGGGCTGGTCATCGCCGCGATCCTCGGATTGTTAGCTGGGAACGACGATCCGTCTTCGGTCGTGCCAGAACGGAGCGCAAGAAAAATCCGCCATCGAGCGATGCGCTGGGAGCAGACCCCTTCTGCTGGTCTTCATGAGCCCGGAGCGGCAGAGTGGCGGCGCATCATCTGAAAGGCGTCGGGACAATGGAGAATTCCTCGGGCGACGTGGTCGTCATCGAAAGACACGGCACCGTGCTGACGGTGACGATGAACCGGCCGAAGGTGCTGAATGTGCTCGACGAGACGCTGGCGGATGCGCTGATCGCGGCATTTGAGCCGGTCGCCGCGGATTCGGACATCCGAGCGGTGGTTCTCGCCGGCGCCGGCCGCTCCTTCATGGCGGGCGGGGATCTCTCCCGCTTCCATGCCGATCTTGCTGGGGCGCCTGCAACCGCGGGCCTGCTCATCGATCGCTTTCATGCCCTGATGCGTCTGATCAAAGCCCTGCCGCAGCCCGTTGTCGCCGCAGTGCAGGGGCCTGTCGCTGGCGGCGGCGTCGGTCTCGCGCTCGCTTGCGACATGGTCGTCGCGGCTCAGGGCGCGAGCTTTCTGTCGGCCTACACCAAACTGGGAACCAACCCGGATGGCGGCACGACATGGTCGCTCGCGCGGCTGCTCGGCCCGCGCCGCGCGCTCGAATTCGTGCTGTTCAACGAGCCGATCGATGCCGACACCGCGTTGCGCCTCGGCCTCGTCAACCGGGTGGTGCCGGATGGCGAGCTGGCGGGCGCGGCGCAGGCGCTGGCCGGGCGCCTGAGCCAGTGCAGCGTCGGCGCCAACAGGGCGAGCAAGGCCCTCATTCAGGCCGCGATGGAAGGCT
Organism: Allobosea sp. TAF32; assembly: GCF_052113585.1. Classification (NCBI taxonomy): domain Bacteria; kingdom Pseudomonadati; phylum Pseudomonadota; class Alphaproteobacteria; order Hyphomicrobiales; family Alloboseaceae; genus Allobosea; species Allobosea sp. TAF32. The sequence continues at coordinate 65,358 of NZ_JBFRDM010000010.1, forward strand.
CCTTCGACGCGCAGCTCGATCTGGAGAAGCGGGCCTTCATGGCCAATGCGGCTACGGCTGATTTCAGGGAAGGGATTCAGGCCTTCTTCGACAAGCGTCCGCCACGGTTCTGACGGGGCGCATCCGGGGCCCACAAGCGCGCCTCCAGCCGATCCAGTCCTCGTAGCAGCCGGGTGGCGTCCGGGCCGAGCGCCGCCAGGATCTCTTGTTCGAAGGCGAGTGCGCGCGGCACGATCTCGCCATAGGCGCGCAGCCCCGCCGCCGTCAGCATCAGGCTCTCCTCGCGTCGGTCGGCCTCGTTTTCGCGGCGGGAGAGCCAGCGGCGCTCCTCGAGCGCGCGCACTGCCCGGCTGACCTTGGTCTTGTGCATGGCGGAATGGGCGCCGACGGCCTTCGCGGTCACCGCGCCGAACTGGCCGAGCGTGGCCAGGACGCGCCATTCCGGCACCGTCAGATCGTGATGCGGCCCATAGACAGCGCGGAATTTCAGCGAGAGCGCGCTGCTGAGCCGGTTGAAGCGATAGGGCAGGAAGCGTTCAAGCGCGAGCGTCGTCATGCCTTGTTGGTTACAAAATCAACCGTTACGAAAGCAACTTATTTGACGCGCGGGTACCGGCGAACACACCGGCCCTTGTCCCTGCCGCGCCGCGAGCCACCATCGGGAGGTCGCACCATGAACGTTCAGGATCCCGCTCGGCCGCCCGCAGGCGTGCGCAAGGTCGAGAGCGCCATCCGGGCGGGCTACATGTCCGGCTTCGGCAACGGCTTCGAGACCGAGGCGCTGCCGGGCGCACTGCCGCTCGGCCGCAACTCGCCCCAGCGCTGCGCCTATGGCCTTTATGCAGAGCAGCTCTCGGGCTCGCCCTTCACTGCGCCGCGCACCACCAATGAGCGCTCCTGGCTCTACCGCATCCGGCCGACGGTGGCGCATTGGAACCAGTTCCGAAAGGCCGATATCGGGCTGTGGCGCACCGCGCCGGCCCGCGAGGTCGATCTGCCGCTCGCCCCGCTGCGCTGGAGCCCGCTGCCGATACCGTCGCAGCCGCTATCCTTCATCGAGGGCATGCACAGCATGACCACGGCCGGCGATGCCGGCAGCCAGGGCGGCATGGGGGCGCATGTCTATCTGGTCACGCGGTCGATGGTGGATGAGTATTTCTACAATGCCGATGGCGAGATGCTGTTCGTGCCGCAGCAGGGGAGTTTAAGACTCTGGACCGAATTCGGCATCATCGACATCGAGCCGGGCGAGATCGCGGTGATCCCGCGTGGCGTGAAGATCCGCGTCGAGCTGCCCGGCGAGCCGGCACGCGGCTACATTTGCGAGAACTATGGCGGCGCCTTCTCCTTGCCGGAGAGGGGACCGATCGGCGCCAACTGCCTCGCCAACCCCCGCGACTTCCTGACGCCGGTCGCCGCCTATGAGGATCGCGACGCGCTTTCCAAGATGTTCGTGAAGTGGGGCGGCAATCTCTGGGTTGCCGACATCGACCATTCACCGCTCGACGTCGTCGCCTGGCACGGCAACTACGCGCCCTACAAATACGACCTGCGCAAATATTCTCCGGTCGGGCCGGTGCTCTATGACCATGCCGACCCGTCGATCTTCACGGTGCTGACCTCGCCCTCCGAGACGCCCGGCACCGCCAATATCGACTTCGTCATCTTCTCCGACCGGTGGCTGGTGGCGGAAAATACCTTCCGCCCGCCCTGGTACCACATGAACGTGATGAGCGAGTTCATGGGGCTGGTCTATGGAGTCTACGACGCCAAGACCGGCGGCGGCTTCATGCCCGGCGGCGTCTCGCTGCACAATATGATGCTGCCGCACGGCCCGGATGTGGACGCCTTCGAGCGGGCGAGCAATGTCGAATTGAAGCCGCACAAGCTGGAGGGAACGCTCGCCTTCATGTTCGAGACGCGGTTTCCGCAGCAGGTCACCGCCTTCGCCGCTGGTTCCAATGCCTTTCAGAAGGACTATGGAGGGTACGGACACAAGCTTGCGAAGCACTTCGATCCGGACCGGCCATAGCGGGCTGGCGCGTGGCGCGCGCCGGCATGCCGGGCAGATCTCATCGCGCGACCGCCTTCACCGCAGCCTCGGTCTGCGGCAGCGCCGCCAGCTCCGCCAACGTCACCGGCTTGACCGGCGGGCGCAGGCGGTAATAGCCGACCTCGGCCGGCGTTGTTCCGCGCGTCCGGGCGATCAGCTCGACGACCGTGGGCCCGCAGAGCCGGCCCTGACACGGCCCCATGCCGCAGCGCAGGAACGCCTTCATCTGATTGGGGCCGGTGACGCCGAGGCGCGCCGCCGCATCGCGCACCTGTCCTGCGGTGACCTCTTCGCAGCGGCAGATGATGGTCTCGTCCTGCGGCGGCGCCAGAAACTGCGGTGCCGGCTTGTAGAGCAGGTCAAGGAAACGGCGGCCATGCAGCAGGCGCGCGAGTGCGGTGCGGATCGGCGTCGCCTGCCGGTCGCGCTCGGCCTCGCTCAGCTTGCCCAGCCGCGACGCTGCGCCCAAGGCCGCGATCTCGCCGCGCAGGGCCGCGCTCTCCGCCCCGCCGATGCCGGCTCCGTCGCCCGCGATGGCGATGCCCGGTACGCTGGAGGCGAACCAGGCATCGACGCGAGGCACCCAGGCATGCTGCTCTTCGTCGAAGTCATGGGCGCAGCCGGCCGCGTTGGAGAGGTTGACGCTTGGGATCACGCCCTGATGCAGCAGCAGCGTGTCACAGGCGATCGCGCCCTGTCGTCCGCCTTGCTCGAACTCGACTTGCCGTAGCTTGCCTTCGCCTTTCGCCGAAAGGCCGGTCACATCGCGCACGAATCGCAGCTTCCGCCGCGTCGCAGCCATCAGCTTGAGCCCCTTGGCCAGATAGGGCGAGCGCAGGAAGTCCGGCAGCGCGGCGAGCGCCTTCGGCCAGTTGGTGCGCGAGGTCGTGTCGAGCACGGCGACGATCTCGCAGCCGGCCGCCGAAAGCTGGCTCGCCAGCAGATAGAGCAGGGGGCCGCAGCCGGCGATGACGGTGCGTCCTGCCGGCACGATGCCGGCGCCCTTCAGGGCGATCTGCGCGGCGCCGGCGGTCATCACGCCGGGCAGCGTCCACCCCGGAATCGGGAAGGGGCGTTCCAGCGCGCCGGTGGCGAGGATGACCTGCCGGGCGCCGATCATGCGGGCCTTGCCGTCGAGCGAGAGGCCGAGCTCGAACGAGTCGGGTGCCGTTTCGTCCGGGCCGAGCGACCAGACGGTGCAGCGTGCCGCATAGGTGGCCTGCGAGCGCTCACAACGCTCGATGATCTCGGCGCCGCGCCAATAGTCCGCGCCGAGGACCGTGCGGTCCTTGACCGGCGTCGTGGTGACGGCGCGGTAGATCTGGCCGCCGGGCGCCGGATTTTCGTCGGCGAGCAGGACGGTGAGGCCGAGCCCCGCGGCGCGCGCCGCGGCGGAGAGGCCGGCCGGGCCGGCGCCGACCACCACGACATCATAGCTCTCGGCGAGTCGTTCGATGGTTTCGGCCGGAGTCATTGGCCGACCTCCGCGAGATGGCGGCGGCCATGCTGGGTCTCGATCCGCATGCCCTCAGTCAGCGTTACCAGGCAGCCCTGCCGGTTGCCGATGCCGTCGATGACGACGAGGCAGTCGAAGCACACGCCCATCAGGCAATAGGGCGCGCGCGGCGTGTCGGAGACCGGGGTCTCGCGGCATGCGACGATGCCGTTGGCGAGCAGAGCGGCGGCGACGGTGTCGCCGGAGCGGCCGGTAAGCGGCGTGCCGTCGAAGGTGAAGCTGAGTCTCGCGGCGCCGATCGCCCCCTCTCTCGCCTCAGCTATGGGCCGGAACATGGAACCTCCGCGCGGTAAAGGACGCCACCGCCTCCGGCAGCGCGCCGGAGAGGATCGCGGGGGCGAGGGTCGAGACGTGATTGGCGGCCAGCGTCACGCCGGAATGGCAGGTGACGACGAAGGCGCCGGGGCACGTTTCGGACTGGTCGTAGATCGGGAAGCCGTCGGGGCTCATCACCCGCAGGGCCGACCATGTCCGCACGACGTTGAGGCCGGCGAGTCGCGGAAACATCCTGACCGCGCGCTCGGCCATCGCCGACAGGACCGGCTGGCCGACCACAGTGTCGAAGCCGCGATCCTCGTGGCTGTCGCCGATCATGACGCCGCCCTCGTCGGTCTGGCGCACCGTGACCATGGGGTTGCTCAGGAAGGGCTCGGTCTTCTCGGTGACGATGATCTGGCCCTTGCTCGGCTTCACCGGCGCGTCGAGCCCGACCATCGGGGCGAGCCGCGCATTGCCGAGCCCGGCGCAGAGGACGATCCTGCCGGCGCGCATCTCTCCCCACGGCCCCGAAATCGCGAAGCCGCCTTCCTTCGGCAGGATACGCTCGACCGGGCTGTTAGGGCGATAGTCGACGCCGCACCGGACCGTCGCCTCGCGCAACGCCCGGAACAGCTTCAGCGAATTCACATGGCCGTCGAGCGGGGAGTAGATCGAGCCGACGACACCCTTGCCGATGGCGGGCAGGCGTCGCCTCGTTTCGGCATGGTCGAGCACCTCATAGGGGAAATCGGTCAGCGGCCGGCTGTTGTGGAGACGCCGCATCGCGTCGATGCGCTTGTCGAGTTCGGCCTCGGAGAGGCAGAGCATGAAGCCGCCGGGCTGGCTGTGCGCGACATCGATACCGGCCTCCTGGCGCAGGATGCCGGCAAGCTCGTGCCAGCTATCGGCCGAGCGGCGCGACCAGAGCGCATAGTCCGGCATGCCGAAGCCTTTGGACTGTACCCAGACCAGCGCGAAATTACCGCGCGAGGCCCGGAAGGCCGTATCGCCCTCGTCGAGGATGGCGACACGGGCGCCGCGGCGGGCGAGCCCGAGCGCGATGGCGCCGCCGACCACCCCGCCGCCGATCACGGCAACATCGGGTTCTGTGGATTTGCTGGGCACGGGATCAGCCTCTTCCGGTTCCGACGAACAGCTGGTCGAGGCCGAACAGCCTGTCCAGCGCGATCAGAGGAGCCGCGGTCAGGGCGATCAGGCAGGCGCAGACGGCTGCGATGAGCGGGTCGATATTGTCCTGGATATAGAGGAGCATCCGAACGGGCAGGATCACGATGACATGGCTCAGCACAAGCCCGAGGAATGTTCCGGAGAGGCCAATCTGCGTGAAGAAGTGCAGGAAGGCGATGCCGAGCACGACATGCAGCACCATCGATGGAGACATGAACAGCACCGTCATGGCGTCGCGGCCGGGGGAAGCGGTAGCGCGCGATGTCTGGGTCACCTCGGTGCGGCAAGCCAAGCCGACCTTGCTCATGAAGGGAGCATGCGCAGCTTGCGTTCCACCGCCCCGGTCATCCGGTCTGACGGGATGGGCTGGGCGACGTAGGCGATGGAAAAGGAATTCTGCCTAATGGGGACGCCGAAGCGCAACGAAATCAACGCTCGCCATTGTTCACGACAACGGCGAGGCATAGCCCCATAATGTCAGCTAAGGCGCTGACAAACCACCACTCTGGTAGATGAGTGGTGCCCAGGAGAGGACTCGAACCTCCACGCCCTTGCAGGCGCCAGCACCTGAAGCTGGTGCGTCTACCAATTCCGCCACCTGGGCAACGGCGGTTCGTTTACGGGGGGCGAGTCGTCCTGTCAACGGGCCCGCATCAACGAAATGCATTCGGCCGTCCGCAGCCTGTGGAAAGAGTTCCGGCCCGGAATATCGGAGTGGACGGAAAGCCGCGCGGAAAGGGGAAGGAATGCCCGAATAGCCGAGCCGTCCTCGGGCGAAAGGCCGCATGCTCAGGCCAGGTGCGCATTCGGCGCAAAAGAGATTTCCACTTTCGCGGAACATGATCTAGGAGGGCAGAAGCATTCTAAACGGAGCTCCCGCGATGGCCCTTCAAGCCCCGGCTCAGCAACTCGTCACGGTTTTCGGTGGTTCCGGATTCGTCGGCCGCCATGTCGTGCGGGCGCTCGTCAAGCGCGGCTATCGGGTGCGCGTCGCGGTGCGCCGCCCGGATCTCGCAGGCTTCCTGCAGCCGATCGGCACTGTCGGCCAGATCCATGCCGTGCAGGCCAATCTGCGTTATCCCGCCTCGGTCGCCGCCGCCGTGAAGGGGGCCGACGCCGTCATCAATCTCGTCGGCATCATGCAGGAGCAGGGGCGCCAGAGCTTTTCTGCCGTGCAGGCGAATGGCGCGCGCGCCATAGCCCAGGCCTGCGCCGCCGCCGGCATCACCCGGCTCGTCCATGTCTCGGCGCTCGGTGCCACCGCCGAATCGGCATCGGCCTATGCCCGCACCAAGGCCGAGGGCGAGGCCGCAGTGTTCGCCTCCGTACCGGGCGCGGTCGTGCTGCGGCCTTCGGTGATGTTCGGGCCGGAGGACACCTTCTTCAACCGCTTCGCCTCGATGGCGCGGATGCTGCCGGTGCTGCCGTTGGTCGGCGGCGGGAAGACGAAGTTTCAGCCTGCCTTCGTCGGCGATGTCGCCGTGGTGGCCGCGCGTGCGGTCGACGGCACGGTGCAGGGCGGGCGCGTCTACGAGCTCGGCGGCCCGGAGGTCATGAGCCTGCGCCAGATCCTCGAAGAGGTCTGCCGCGTGACCGGCCGCAAGCGCCTGCTGGCGCCGCTGCCTTTCCCGCTGGCGCGGATCATGGGCAGCGTGCTGCAGGTAGTGGACACGCTGACGCTCGGGCTGATTCCCGACGAACTGGTCCTGACCCGCGATCAGGTGACGCTGCTCCAAAGCGACAATGTCGTTTCCGCGGCTGCGGCCAAGGAAGGTCGGGACTTCGCCGGGATCGGCGTTGCGCCGACCTCCGTCGAGGCGATCATCTCCTCCTATCTCTGGCGCTTCCGCAAAACCGGCCAATTCGATACCGCCCGGGCGAACTGAGCGCCAACGCCGGGAGGCGAGGATGCCGTTCGAACTCGTCATCTACGATTGCGACGGCACGCTGATCGACAGCGAGACGCTCTACAGCGAGGTCAGCCTCGTGCTTTGCCACGAGATCGGCCTGACGCAGTGGACGATCGAGGATTACAACGCGCATCTCGTCGGGATTCCGCTTGCCGACGGCTTCAAGGTGATCGAAGCGGCGCTCGGCCGCCGGCTGCCACCTGATTTCGAGCGCAGAATCGAGGACGGCGTGGCTGCCCGGCTCGAATGCGAGCTGCGGGCGCTGCCGGGAGTACGGGAGGCGTTGCCGTTGCTCGCCGGACGCCGCTGCGTCGCATCCTCGACGAGCCTCGAGCCGCTCAGGCGCAATCTCGGCCTGGCCGGCCTCCTCGACCTGTTCGATCCGCATGTCTTCTCGGCCTCGCAGGTCGCGCGTGGCAAGCCGGCGCCCGACGTCTTCCTCTTCGCCGCCGGGCAGATGGTTGTTGAGCCGGCAAATTGCCTTGTCCTGGAGGATTCCGTGCCGGGCGTGCAGGCCGCCCGGGCGGCGGGCATGCCGGTGGTGGGCTTCACCGGAACGGCCCATGACAAGCCGCGCATGCGCGAACGCCTGCTGGCGGCAGGGGCCGCCGGCGTGATCGACACCTATCGGGACTGGCCGGGCGAGGCGGCGCGGGTCGCGGAACTCCACGCCGCCTGAGGACTTGCCTCGCAGGCTACCGGACGTCTGAGCCCTCATCGCAAGGAGGCCCGCAGGGCCGTCTCGCAGGATGTTCCAGATATCTCGGAACCTCCCGGAGCATCGCGGACGAGGGCTCGGGGAGGAACTGAGTGTGCCTCAGAGCATGCTGGGCAGCACGCGATCCGGCGGCTTGTGCCCGTCCATGAAGGTCTTGATGTTGACGATGACCTTCTCGCCCATGTCGGCGCGGCCCTCATGGGTGGCGGAGCCCATATGCGGCAGCACGACGACCTTGTGCTGGCGGGCGAGCTTGAGCAGGCGCGGATTGACTGCTGGCTCGCTCTCGAACACGTCGAGCCCGGCGCCGGCGAGTTCTCCGGCTTCCAGCATGCGCGCGAGGGCGGTTTCGTCGACGACCTCGCCGCGGGCGGTGTTCACCAGAATGGCGTCCGGCTTCATCAGCTTGAGGCGCCGCGCCGAGAGCAGGTGATAGGTCGCCGGCGTATGCGGGCAGTTGACCGAGACGATGTCCATCCGCGCCAGCATCTGGTCGAGTGAATCCCAGTAGGTCGCATCGAGCTTCTCCTCAATGCGCGGGTCGACCCGGCGGCGGTTGTGATAGTGGATCGACAGGCCGAAGGCGGCGGCGCGCTTCGCCAGCGCCTGGCCGATGCGCCCCATGCCGACGATGCCGAGGCGCTTGCCGGTGATGCGCCGGCCAAGCATCCATGTGGGGGACCAGCCGGCCCAGTCGTCGTCTGGGATGACGCGGGCACCCTCGGCGATCCGACGGGCGACGGCGAGGATCAGAGCGATCGTCATGTCGGCGGTGTCGTCGGTCAGCACGCCCGGCGTGTTGGTGACGGTGATGCCGCGCTGCACGGCGCTGGCGACGTCGATGTTGTCGACGCCGTTGCCGAAATTGGCGATGAGCCGGAGCTGGTCCCCGGCCTGCGCGATGATGGCGGCGTCGATCTTGTCGGTTACCGTCGGGACCAGGACGTCGGCGGTCTTCACGGCTTCGACGAGGGCGGCCTGCGACATCGGCTTGTCGTCGATATTGAGCCTGGCGTCGAACAGCTCGCGCATTCGGGTTTCCACCACCGCGGGCAGCTTGCGCGTCACCACGACCAGGGGTTTCTTCTTCGACATGGCGGTCACCCTTCCGTCATCCGTATTCGCCTCGGCCTTCAACCAGCCATTAACCCTGCTGGCCCAGGAATGGAGCGGTTGCGCGACCCCGTATGAGTTGTCTATGCGGCGGCGCAGCGGAACACAACTTGACCCTTCGCCGGGGGCAAGGTGCCGAGTAGAGAGAACGGCGGATGAAGGTTACGACGATGCGCCAAATCGCCCTGATCGGCGCTCTCTTCATCGGCTCGTCGCTCACCGCCGCCGCGCAGGACATGCAGGCGGGCTCCGTCACCGGGCTGCCGGTGCCGCGCTATGTCAGTCTGAAGACGGATCGGGTGAATCTGCGCGAGGGGCCGTCGAAGGAGCATCGGACACGCTGGGTCTATCAGCGCGCCGGTCTGCCGGTCGAGGTGACGGCGGAGTTCGAGACCTGGCGCCGTGTGCGCGATGCGGATGGCACGGAGGGGTGGGTGCTGCACAGCCTGTTGTCCGGGCGCCGCACAGCCCTTGTGGCGCCATGGTCTCGCAACAAGGACGAGGTGTTCCCGATGCGCGCCAGCGCTTCGGAAGATGCGAATGTCGTTGCCCGGTTGCAGGCGGGGGTCGTCACGAATGTCGCGTCCTGCGCCAACGCCTGGTGCCGCGTCAGCGTCGGCAACATCATCGGCTTTATCCGGCAGGACCGGCTCTGGGGTGTCTATCCGAACGAAAAGGTCGACTGACGCTGTTGGCTGCCGGGACTACTGCCGGGTCAGCGTCATCAACGACCGGCCGCCCCGGTCGAGCAAAGCGAGCCGCCCCGTGCGACGCTCGATGCTCCAGCGGTGAACCCGCTCCAACGTCTTCAGGAAGCGCTGCTCCTGATCCATCACATCGGGTGCGCAGGCCATCATCGTCGAGACCATGCGGGAGAACCGGATTATCCGGCCCTTGACCGTCGCGTTTCCGCCGAAGCCGTTGCAGCCGCCGCGGCCCGACACCCTGCCATCGTCAGCGATGGTGATGACGGTGGTGATCGATCCCGGTGTCTCGGTGCCACCGAGACTGGCGAGGCGCCAGCTCCCGATGGGGGATGAGGCCGGCGCGGCGGGCTGATCCTGCGTCGCCGCGCGCTGGACCCAGATTGCGGTGTCGTCCTGGCCGCCCGTGAAGACGCTGTGCCGTTCGGTCGTGATGAACAGCAGCTGTCCGCGATCGAGGATGCGCGCCTGTAGCGCGTAGCTGTGCCGCGGCTCGATCTGCCGCGAATCGAAATGCAGGGTCCACGGCGCCGGGATGCGCCGCCCGGAGACGCGGGTTTCGGCGATGGTGCGCGCCGGTGCGTCGGCCAGGGAGACGTCGAGAAGCTTGACCTCGATGATCGCACCCGGCGGCAGCAGCATGCGCTCGCGATAGGATACGGTTCCGCTCAGCGTCCGCGGCGCGGCGGCTGCGGGAAGGGCGGGAAGAGCCGCGGCGAAAGCCAGCCCCGCGAAAATCCGCCGCGAGATCAGGGGGCGGGGAGGGCGCATTTTGCTCGCCCGCTCAGCCGTCGATCTTGCGGAGCCGGACCACGACGTCGACGCGGGCGATCTCATAGCCCGCGGGCGGTGTCGGCAGGCTGGCGACGTCGATCTCCTGGGCAGGGATGTCGATCACCCGGTTCTCGCCTTCCACGACGAAATGGTGATGCTCGTGATCGGCGGTGTCGAAATAGGCCTTGGCGCCGTCGAGCGTCAGCTCGCGCAGCAGGCCCGCCTCGGTGAACTGGCGCAGTGTGTTGTAGATCGTCGCCAGCGAGACCGGGATCCGCTCCTTCATCGCCTCTTCATAGAGCATCTCGGCGCTGACATGGCGCTGACCCTTGGCGAAGAGCACCCAGCCGAGCGAAACGCGCTGACGCGTTGGCCGCAGGCCGACGCGTCTCAACTTCTGCCGGACGTCGTGGAAGGGGCAACCTTGCCGCACAACCGACCCGTCGCCCTGGTTTTGCGAAGTCAGATCGCTCATGCTAATTCTCGTTCTCATGTCTTCGTTCGCAACGGGCGCCCGCAGCTCCGCCGATTGATTGCAATCATTCCAAGGAAATGTAGGGCCTCGGCTCCACCCCCGCAAGCATGACGCAGGCTTCCTAGCAGATGATGGGCGTGCCGGCTTTGATCTGGCGCATGTCGAACGCTGTTTTTGACGTTGGCGTGTGGGTCGACGCGCCTGTGCCCTTTCGTTTCCGCTTCCCGCCGTGTTAGGCACGGCGCAGAATACGCCTTGCCGAATCCGGCCGGCGCAAAGGAGCGGAACGGGAATGCAGCGTCAGTCGTCTTTCAGCTACGAGGAGATCCTCGCCTGTGGTCGCGGGGAGCTGTTCGGGCCGGGCAACGCGCAGCTGCCGCTGCCGCCGATGCTGATGTTCGACCGCATCACCGAGATCGCCGAGGAGGGCGGTGAGCACGGCAAGGGCCTCGTCCGCGCCGAATTCGACATCAAGCCCGACCTCTGGTTCTTCGACTGCCATTTCAAGGGCGATCCGGTGATGCCGGGCTGCCTCGGGCTCGATGCGCTCTGGCAGCTCACCGGCTTCTTCCTCGGCTGGCTCGGCCTGCAGGGCCGCGGCCGTGCGCTCGGCGTCGGCGAGGTCAAGTTCGCCGACCAGGTGCTGCCTTCGGTCAAGAAGGTCGTCTACGGCGTCGACTTCAAGCGTGTCTTCAAGTCGAAGCTCGTGCTCGGCATTGCCGATGGCTGGCTAGAGGCGGACGGCAAGCGCATCTACACGGTCAGCGACATGCGCGTCGGCCTGTTCAAGCCGGAAGCGGCCTGAGGAAAAACGCGCCGCGACCTTGCGCGCAGCTGCTGCTCGGTCCATTTGCGCGGTATGAATCCAGAGCGGCGGGCCAGCCCGCCGTGCGCTGACAGCTGGAGTGAAGCGAGCATGAGACGCGTCGTCGTCACCGGGATGGGCATCGTCTCGTCCATCGGCAACAACACGCAGGAGGTCCTGGCCTCGCTGCACGAAGCGAAATCGGGCATCTCCCATGTCGCGGAATTCGCCGCGCACGGCTTCCGCAGCCAGGTTGCCGGCGTTCCCACGCTGGATCCCGCGAGCGTGCTCGACCGGCGTGCCATGCGCTTTCACGGTGGCGGTTCCGCCTGGAATCAGGTCGCGATGGAACAGGCGATCGTGGATGCGGGCTTGGAGCCGGCCGAGGTCAGCAACGAACGCGCCGGAATCATCATGGGTTCGGGCGGACCCTCGACCCGCGCGCTGATCGACGCCTACGACAAGGCCCGTGAGAGCGGTTCGTCCAAGAAGGTCGGCCCCTTCGCCGTGCCGAAAGGCATGTCCTCGACCGCCTCGGCGACGCTCGCCACCTGGTTCAAGATCAAGGGCGTCAACTATTCGATTTCCTCGGCCTGCGCGACCTCGAACCACTGCATCGGGAATGCCTACGAGCTGATCCAGTGGGGCAAGCAGGACATGATCTTCGCCGGCGGCTGCGAGGAGCTCGACTGGACGCTCTCCGTTCTCTTCGACGCCATGGGCGCGATGTCCTCCGACTTCAACGACCGCCCCGCCGTCGCTTCGCGCGCTTATGACGTGGCCCGCGACGGCTTCGTCATCGCCGGCGGCGCCGGCGTCGTCGTGCTTGAGGAACTGGAGCACGCCAAGGCGCGCGGCGCCAAGATCTATGGCGAGATCGTCGGCTATGGCGCGACTTCGGACGGCTACGACATGGTCGCTCCCTCGGGCGAGGGTGCGGAGCGCTGCATGCGCATGGCGCTGCAGGGCGTGAAGGCCAAGGTCGACTACATCAACCCGCACGGCACCTCGACCCCGGTCGGCGACGGCAAGGAGATCGAGGCGATCCGCGCCGTGTTCGGCGCCGGCGACAAGGCGCCGCCGATTTCGGCGACCAAGTCGCTCACCGGCCATTCGCTCGGCGCGACCGGCGTGCAGGAGGCGATCTACTCGCTGCTGATGCTGAACAACGATTTCATTTGCGAAAGCGCCCATATCGAGGAACTCGACCCGGCCTTCGCCGACATGCCGATCGTGCGCAAGCGCATCGACAACGCCGGCCTCGGCTGCGTGCTCTCGAACTCCTTCGGTTTCGGCGGCACCAACGCCACCATCGTGATGAAGCGCCTGGAGGCCTGAGGCCGCCATGCTCTTCATGGTGATCGAGCATTTCGATCAGGCCCGAGTGAAGGATGTCTATGCCCGCTTCCAGGAGCGCGGGCGTATGGCGCCGGAGGGTTTGCGCTACGTTGAAAGCTGGGTTGCCGCCGATCTAGGCCGCTGCTTCCAGATCATGGAATGCGACGATGTCGCTCTGTTGCAGGAGTGGGTCCTGCAGTGGGGCGACCTTGCCCGCTTCGAGATCGTGCCCGTCGCGACGTCGAAGGCGGCGGCGGGCGCGGTGCTGAAATCCTAGTTGCGCGGCGTCGCGGTTGCCGCCCGTGCAACGGGCGTGCAATCACCAGCTGCCGTTCAGGCTTGATGAGCCAGAGTTGCCGAGCGTTTTCCACTTCTCCCGCCATCCGACCAGTTCCTGAAGATCCCTTCCAGAGTGTGCCATGCTCCCGCTGATGCATAACAAGCGCGGCCTCATCATGGGCGTCGCCAACCAGAACTCGATTGCCTGGGGCATTGCCCGCACCCTTCACGCGCATGGTGCCGAGGTCGCTTTCACCTATCAGGGCGATGCGCTCGGCAAGCGCGTCCGGCCGCTGGCGGAGAGCCTCGGTTCCAACCTCGTCATCCCCTGCGATGTCGAGGACATTGCCTCTGTCGATGCGACCTTTGCCGCTCTCGACGAGGCCTGGGGCGGTGATCCCGAGCGCAACACGCTCGACTTCGTCGTCCACGCCATCGGCTTCTCCGACAAGAACGAGCTCAAGGGTCTCTATGCCGACACCTCGCGCGAGAACTTCTCGCGCACCATGGTGATCTCCTGCTTCTCCTTCACCGAGATCGCCAGACGGGCCGCAGATCGCATGCCGAAGGGCGGCAGCATGATCACGCTGACCTATGGCGGCTCGACCCGGATCATGCCGAACTACAACGTCATGGGCGTGGCCAAGGCGGCGCTCGAGGCGAGCGTGCGCTATCTCGCCGGCGACTACGGCCCGCGCGGCATCCGCGTGAACGCTCTCTCGCCCGGCCCGGTGCGGACGCTGGCCGGTGCCGGCATCTCTGATGCGCGCGCCATGCTGTCCTGGCAGCGGGCCAACTCGCCGCTGCGCAAATCGGTCTCGCTCGATGAGATCGGCGGCTCGGCGCTATACTATCTTTCTGACCTGTCGGGTGGTGTCACAGGCGACATCCACCACATCGACGCCGGCTATCACATCACTTCGATGCCGACGCTCGAAAGCCTGCGTGCCGCCGACAGCGGCAACGGGGAGTAGACGGAACCCTGCGACGGGACCATCGTTCTTTCCGGATCGGTAGGAGGACATGCGATGGCCCTGGTCAGGTACCAGATCGTCGAGCACGATGGCGGGTGGGCCTATAAGGTCGGCGACGTGTTGTCGGAAACATTCCGTTCGCATGAGGCGGCGCTGAAGGCCGCCACGCGAGCAGCGGCACGCCAGACGGTCGCTGGCCACACGGATGGCATCGTCTATCAGGACAAGGATGGCCAGTGGCGTCAGGAGTTGGCTGACGGCCATGATCGCCCTGCGACCGAAGTCATCGACGAGCCCTAGGGGCGGCGCGCTTTGCCTCCGATCCAAGCCGATCGATCGAACCGCGACGCGATCGGATGCGGCTTCAGCGCGCGGTGAAGAAGGTCAGCAGCACCTTGCTGTTCTCGCCTAGAAGGCAGAGGAAGCGGCGGGGTTTGTCGGTGCGGTCGGTCCGGAGATAGGCCTCGCCCATCACGATACGCGTAACCGGAATGGTCTCGATCTTCGATTCCGATACCGCGACCGTGGTGCCGTCCTCATCGATATAGATGTCCTTGATCGCCGGTTCCCTGGCATGCAGCGTCTGGAGCGCCGCTGCCTTGCAGGTCGCGATTTCCGGCGTCGCCGGCTTCTCGCTCTTCGGAGGGACTTCTTGTGCGAAGGCGGAAGCCGATAGTGCGGTGGAGATCAGAACGGCGGCGAGGCAGCGGAGCATGCAGGAGCACTCACATCGACAATGGAGAGTGCTGAACGCTTCAGGAGGCCGCCGGTTCAAAAGAAGAAGCCCGCCGTTGGGCGGGCTTCCGTGGGCAGGGCTCAGAGACCGAGCTTCTTCTTGCGTTGGCCCAGCGTGCGCAGGCGCAGCGCGTTGAGCTTGATGAAGCCCGCAGCGTCGCGGTGGTCATAGGCCACGGCGCCTTCCTCGAAGGTGACGAGGTCCTGATCGTAGAGCGAGTAGTCGCTGGAGCGGCCGATGACGTGGACGCCGCCCTTGTAGAGCTTGAGGCGCACGTCGCCGGTGACGAATTCCTGGCTCTTGTCGATCAGCGCCTGCAGCATCTCGCGCTCCGGCGAGAACCAGAAGCCGTTATAGATCAGCTCGGCATATTGCGGCATGATCTGGTCCTTGAGATGCGCCGCGCCGCGGTCGAGCGTGATCGACTCGATCGCGCGATGCGCCGCGTGCAGGATCGTGCCGCCGGGCGTCTCGTACATGCCGCGGCTCTTCATGCCGACGAAGCGGTTCTCGACGAGGTCCAGCCGGCCGATGCCGTTGTCGCGGCCGAGATCGTTGAGCTTGGCGAGCAGCGTCGCGGGCGAGAGCTTCTCGCCGTCGATCGCGACCGCGTCGCCCTTCTCGAACGAGACGGTGACGATCGTCGGGGTGTCCGGCGCGTCTTCCGGCGAGATCGTGCGCGAATAGACATAATCGGGAACCTCGACCGCCGGATCTTCCAGCACGCGGCCTTCCGAGGAGGCGTGCAGCAGGTTGGCGTCGACCGAGAAGGGCGCTTCGCCGCGCTTGTTCTTGGCGATCGGGATCTGGTGCTGCTCGGCGAAGGCGATCAACTGCTCGCGCGAGCGCAGGTCCCATTCGCGCCAGGGCGCGATCACCACGACGTCGGGCTTGAGCGCATAGGCGGTGAGCTCGAAGCGGACCTGGTCGTTGCCCTTGCCGGTGGCGCCGTGGGAGACGGCGTCGGCGCCGGTCTTCTCGGCGATCTCGATCAGCTTCTTGGCGATCAGCGGCCGCGCGATCGAGGTGCCCAGGAGATAGACGCCCTCATAGGCGGCGTTGGCGCGGAACATCGGGAAGACGTAGTCGCGCACGAATTCCTCGCGCAGGTCTTCGATGTAGATGTTCTCGGGCTTGATGCCGAGCAGCAGCGCCTTGTCGC
This sequence comes from Allobosea sp. TAF32, assembly GCF_052113585.1. NCBI lineage: Bacteria > Pseudomonadati > Pseudomonadota > Alphaproteobacteria > Hyphomicrobiales > Alloboseaceae > Allobosea > Allobosea sp. TAF32. The sequence goes on from NZ_JBFRDM010000010.1 coordinate 81,361, forward strand.
GCGCCGGCCCGAGCTCCTCGCCCTGGCCGAGATCGGCGGTGAAGGTCACGACCTCGCATCGATAGGTGGTCTGCAGCCATTTGAGGATGATCGAGGTGTCGAGACCGCCGGAATAGGCGAGGACGACCTTTTTCACGCTGCTGTCAGCCATCTGTTCAATTTCCTTCTGGCAGCCCCATGGGCCGCGTTTCGGACGCAATGGCGCACTATCGCAGGGTTCGGGGCGAAGCAATCGGAACCTTCTGATCGATCCCGCGTCGTCCGGTGATGGATCGACGTGGGCGAGCGCGTCGTCCCTCCATTCCACAGGCGCCCATTCGCGGCGCTTGCGGTCGTGCTTCGGAGGGCGCAGGCTCGCCGGTGCGCGACACGAGATGACGACTTGTTCGGAGGCTGAATGCCGAATCGTCCCGTTCTGGACTTCTGGTATGAGTTCGCGTCGCCCTATTCCTGCCTGAGCGCCCTCAGAATCGAAAAGCTGGCCGAGCAGGCCGGCGTGATGTTGCGCTGGCGGCCTTTCCTGTTGGGGCCGATCTTTGCTGCGCAAGGCTTGAACACCTCACCCTTCGCTCTTTATCCCAGCAAGGGCCGCTATATGTGGCGCGACACGGCTCGGCGCGCTCGGCGGCAGGGGCTCGGCTTCGTCAAGCCCGACAATTTTCCCCAGAATTCGCTGGCCGCGACGCGGTTGGCTCTGGCTGGCCGCGATGCGGGGTGGACGCCGGCCTTCTCCAAGGCGCTGTTCCGGGCCCAGTTTTGCGAAGGAAAGAACATCTCCGAGGAGGGGGTGCTTGCGGCGGCATTGAAGGAAGCGGGCAGCGAGCCCGGCGTCGCCATGCCGCTTTCCCGCAGTGAGGAGACCAAGGGGCGCCTGCGGGCCGAGATCGAATATGCCAAGTCGATCGGCATCTTCGGCGCGCCCTTCTTCGTCGCTGGCGATGGCGAGCTGTTCTGGGGCGACGATCGGCTGGAGGAAGCGCTCGAATGGGCGCAGGACGGGCGCTGAAACCGTGATCGTCGATCGCCGCCGTCTCTTGGCGGCGGGGGCAGGTCTATGCCTGGCTCCCGCTGCGCTGGCGCGTCCGTCTTTGCCGGGCGATGCGCCGGGTTACGACACGCGCGAACTCAGCGCCGTGCCCAACGAGCCTGCCATCGGTCGCCGTTATTGGTCTCCGGGGCTGAACGAAGGCTACATTCCCCAGGGGCTGACGGTTTATCGGGACGAGATCCTGATCGCCGCCTATCGCAGCAGCGAGCGTGATCAGGAGAATGGTCCGTCCCGGCTCTTTCGCCTGTCGCGTACCGATGGGCGCTTGCTCGGTAGCTTCGCCTTGCCGGCGACTTATGGCCATCCGGGCGGCCTCGCCATGGTCAAGGACACGCTGTTCGTTGCCAATTCGGGGCGCCTGCTCGCACTCGATTTCAGGGAATCCTGTCGCACCGGGGAATGCGTTCCGCTGAAGGAGGCGCGCGTCGACAAGGCGATGGGCCCTTCGTTCCTTGCCGCATCCGGCGACAGGCTCTGGTTCGGCCCCTTCCGCCGGGAGGGCACGCCCAGCCTCCATGCCGTGCCGGTCGCGCGGGTGTTGTCCGGGAGCGAGGCGGCGATCGGCCTGGCGGATGCGGATGCGACCGTCCCGCTGCCGCTCTTCGCGCAGGGCGCAACTTTCGACGATGACGGGAGCATCTGGATAGCGCAGAGCGCCGGCAATCGACCCGCATTCCTCTCGAGGCTCGACAGCCGCACCGGCGCGGTTCTGGCGCGTTACGCGGCCCCTGGCGGCATCGAAGACCTCGGCCGCGCGCCGGATGGCAAGCTCTGTGCGGTCAGCGAGGCCGGGACGCAGCGCTGGAACCGCTGGAGCACCTTCTTCCCCGTCGTTTTCGAAGTCGACCCCGCGAAGCTGGTCGTCGCCTGATCAGCCTTGGCCGGGCGCTTGCGGCGGGCGGGACCAGGGGCCGCGTGCCACCGTCTCCTCGACCATGGTCGGCAGGTCCTGACGCTCGGCGAGCTTGGGCGGGTGCGGCGGCATCTCCGGCATGCGCCCGCCCGCTGTCTCGATCAACGCCTGCACGCGCTTGGTGACGGAAGGGTGGGTCGAGAACAGGTCGGCGAAATCGTCCGGATCGTTCTCGAAGCACATGTCCATCACGCCGGAGGGAACGCCCTCGATATCGGCCCGGCCGGAGATCTTGAGCAGGGCGGAGATCATCGCATCCGGATTCTTGGTCAGCTCGACCGCTCCGGCATCGGCCAGATATTCGCGCGAGCGCGACAGAGACAGCCGGATCAGAATGGCCAGGAACCAGGAGATCGCGATCACCGCGACACCGACGACGATCGCCAACCCGTTGCCCTTCTTGGAATCGTCCGACGAAACCCTGATCCTGCTGCGGCCGAAACCGCGGAAAACGATCTCGCCGATGAAGGAGACGACGCCGGCGATCACCACGGCGACCACCATCAACCGGACATCGCCGTTGCGGATATGGGTCAGCTCATGGGCGAGAACCGCCTCGACCTCGGCGTCGTTGAGCTGGGCGAGGAGCCCGCTGGTGACGCTGACCGTGAATTGCTTGTCGTTGACGCCGCTGGCGAAGGCGTTGAGCGCGTCGCTCTCGACGATCGCGAGCTTCGGCATCGGCAGGCCACGCGAGATGCAGAGATTCTCCAGCATCCGGTAGAGCTTGGGGTTGTCCTCGCGCCCGATGCCCCTGGCGCCGGTCACCGCGCCGATCAGCGCGACGTTGATGCGGAAGCCGACGAAGATCCAGAGGATCGTCGTCAGCGTGACGAAGGGAAACCAGGAGCGGAAGATGCGGTTCGCCTCGCCGAAGACGGTTTGTCCGCGCGGCACGCCGCCATAGCCATAGGCGATCAGCAACAGCCCCCAGGCGGTGAGATAGACGAGCAGGAAAAGCCCGGCGATCAGGAGGTTGGACCTGATCCGGTTGTTGCGCTGGTGGGTATAGAGCCCGAAGGCCTGGGCCATCGCAGCCGCTCCCCCTGCCGCCGGCAGTCTTGCGCTAGAACTTCACGCTCGGCGCGACCTCGATCTGGGCGCGTGCGGTCTCGCCGACATCGAAGAATTCGCGTTGCGTGAAGCCCATCTGCGGCGCAAAGAGCATGGCCGGGAAGGCCTGGATCGCCGCGTTGAACTCGCCCACCGCATTGTTGAAGAATCGCCGCGCCGCGGCCAGCTTGTCCTCGACATTGCCGAGATCGACCTGGAGTTGCTGGAAGTTCGCGCTGGCCTTGAGGTCGGGATAGGCCTCTCCCAGCGCCAGCAGCCGCCCGACGGCGCCGGAAAGCTGCTGCTCGGCGGCAGCCTTGTCGTGCACGCCGCTTGCGCCCTGTGCCGCGTTGCGCGCGGCGATCACCGCGTCGAGTGTCGACTTCTCGTGCGTTGCGTAGCCCTTCACCGTCTCGACGAGGTTGGGGATCAGGTCGTGGCGCTGCTTGAGCTGGACGTCGATGTCGGCGAAGGCCTGGTTGACGCGCTGCCGCATCGTGACGAGCCCGTTATAGGTCATGATCGCATAGGCGACGACGGCCACGATCAGCCCCAGAATGACCCAGCCCATGCAAAGCTCCCCTTGTGCCGGCCCCGGAGCATGCACACTGGCACGGCCGGGGACCTCGGAAAAGCGGCAGAAAGCTTGCTCTGACGGCTGGAGTGGATTACATCGCCCTTGTCCGAAGGGCCGTGATCGATCATGCGCCGGGGGCGGTCTTCGAGACCTGCTCCCGTTTCGTGCTGGAAGCGGGCTCTTTGGATACGGATCGAACCGGCGGCACGGCGCCTCCGGCCCCGATATGTCGGGGCGGGATTCCTCCGAAAGGAGAAGCTGACGGTCGCGGTCCGGAACGCAACACTAGCCCAGGCGCCCAAGCCGGACATCCGCGGGATACGCGGCCGGCTCCCAGGAGATTACATGTCTGCAGTTGAGAGCTACAGCGCGGGTCGCGAGGATTTCGCCGCCCTTCTCGAAGAGTCCTTCGCCCGCAACGAGGCGATGGAAGGTACCGTCATCAAGGGCAAGGTTGTTGCCATTGAGAAGGACATGGCGATCATCGACGTCGGTCTGAAGACCGAAGGTCGCGTCGCGCTCAAGGAATTCACCGGCCCCGGCCGTGAGCAGGAGATCGGCGTCGGCGACGAGGTCGAGGTTTATCTCGACCGGATCGAGAACGCGCTCGGCGAAGCCGTCATCTCGCGCGACAAGGCTCGCCGCGAAGAGAGCTGGGTCAAGCTCGAGAAGGCCTTCGAGGCCCGCGAGAAGGTCACCGGCATGATCTTCAACACCGTCAAGGGCGGTTACACCGTCGATCTCGACGGCGCCGTGGCCTTCCTGCCGCGCAGCCAAGTCGACATCCGTCCGATCCGCGACGTCGGCCCGCTGATGGGCCAGCCGCAGCCCTTCGAGATCCTCAAGATGGATCGCCGCCGCGGCAACATCGTCGTGTCGCGCCGCACCGTCCTCGAAGAGACCCGCGCCGAGGCTCGTTCCGAGCTCGTCGCCTCGCTCGAAGAGGGCCAGGTCATCGACGGCGTCGTCAAGAACATCACCGAATACGGTGCGTTCGTTGACCTCGGCGGCATTGACGGCCTGCTGCACGTCACCGACATGGCGTGGCGCCGCGTGAACCACCCGTCCGAGGTCGTGACCATCGGCCAGACGGTCAAGGTCAAGATCATCAAGATCAACCAGGACACGCACCGCATCTCGCTCGGCATCAAGCAGCTGCTGGCCGATCCGTGGGATGGCATCGCCGAGCGTTACCCGGTCGGCACCCGCCTCAAGGGCCGCGTGACCAACATCACGGACTACGGCGCGTTCGTCGAAGTGGAGCCGGGCATCGAAGGCCTGATCCACGTCTCCGAGATGTCCTGGACCAAGAAGAACGTCCACCCCGGCAAGATCGTCTCGACCTCGCAGGAAGTCGACGTTGCGATCCTCGAGGTCGATCCCGTCAAGCGCCGCATCTCGCTCGGCCTCAAGCAGACCCTGCGCAATCCGTGGGAGCTCTTCGCGGAGCAGCACCCGGCCGGTTCGACGGTCGAGGGCGAGGTCAAGAACAAGACCGAGTTCGGTCTGTTCCTGGGCCTGGAAGGCGACATCGACGGCATGATCCACCTCTCGGATCTCGACTGGAACCGTCCGGGCGAGCAGGTCATCGAGGAATACAAGAAGGGCGACGTCCTGCAGGCCGTCGTTCTCGATGTGGACGTCGAGAAGGAGCGTATCTCGCTCGGCCTGAAGCAGCTTGGCGGCGATCCCTTCGTGGATGCCGGCGAGTTCAAGAAGGGCCAGATCGTCACCTGTGAGGTGGTCGAGGTGAAGGAGTCGGGTCTCGACGTCAAGATCGCCGACACCGACATGATGACCTTCATCAAGCGTGCCGAGCTGGCGCGTGATCGCTCCGAGCAGCGCCCCGAGCGCTTCGCGGCCGGCGAGCGCATCGACGCCCGCGTCGTGCTCTTCGACAAGAAGGCCCGCAAGATCCAGGTCTCGATCAAGGCCCTGGAGATGGCCGAGGAGAAGGAGGCGATGGCCCAGTACGGCTCCGCCGATTCCGGCGCCTCGCTCGGCGACATCCTCGGCGCGGCCCTCAAGAAGGCCACCGACAAGAAGTGAGGTTTCGGCTGCGCAAGCGGCCGGACATTCAAGACAGCCCGCGCGGAGCGATCCGCGCGGGCTTTTGTTTCGGTCCTGCCCGTCATTCTCGGGCGGAGCGAAGCGCAGACCCGAGAATCTCGTGACCAGAGTCCGCTGGTTTCCGAGATGGTCGGGTCAAGCCCGACCATGACGCAACACGAGGAACTCGCCATGCCCCCCGCCGCCATCGGCATCGACTTCGGCACCACCAACAGCGTCGTCGCGCTGGCGGGAGCGGACGGCTCGGTCATGACGCGCTCCTTCGCCACCAAGCAGGGCGCGGTCGACGCTTACCGCTCGGCGCTGATGTTCTGGCGCGAGGGCCGTCCCCCTGAGACCCGCATCACCCATGTCAGCGGCCCCGATGCGCTCGACATGGCCCTGGGCATGACGACCGAGCATCGCTTCCTGCAGTCGCTCAAGACCCATCTTTCGAGCCGCGCCTTTCAGGAGACGCGGCTGTTCGGCAAGCTCTTCCGGCTGGAGGATCTGATCGGCGTCTTCCTGTCCGACCTGACGACGGACCTGCCCGGCCATGACGAATTGCCGCTGGTTTCCGGCCGCCCGGTCGTCTTCGCCGGCGAGCGCCCCGACGAGGAACTGGCGGTCGGCCGCCTGAAGGCCTCCTACGGCAAGGCCGGCATGGAGCAGGTCGATTTCGCCTATGAGCCGCTCGGCGCCGCCTATTGGTACGCCCGTGACCTCAAGACGCCGCAGACCATGCTGGTCGCGGATTTCGGCGGCGGCACCAGCGACTTCTCGGTGATGCGCTTCGAGCCCGGCCGCAATGGCGGTCTGGAGGCGATCCCGCTCTCCCACGCCGGCGTCGGCGTCGCCGGCGATACCTTCGACTACCGCATCATCGAGCATGCGGTCTCGCCGGCGCTGGGCAAGGGCACGGAGTACCGCTCCTTCGACAAGCTCCTGCCGGTGCCCGCGCATTACCACGCCGCCTTCGCGCAATGGCACAAGCTCTCGCTGATGAAGAGCCGCGAGACCATGGCCGAGCTCAACGCCCTGATCCGCGAGGCGGTCGAGCCGGCCAAGCTCGAGGACCTGCTGACGGTGATCGAATACGATCTCGGCTACGAGCTCTACCGCGCTGTCTCCGCAACCAAGGTCGCGCTTTCCGACAACGAGATGACGACGCTGAGCTTCAGCCAGATGGGCGTCGTCATCGAGAAGGCGATCCGCCGGACCGATTTCGAGCGCTGGATCGCCGAGGATGTCGGTGCGATCGAAGCTGCGCTTGACCGCGCGCTGGCCGAGGCAGGGCTTGGCGGAGATCGGATCGAGGCGGTCTTCATGACCGGCGGCACCTCCTATGTCCCGGCGGTGCGCCGCCTGTTCGATCGCCGCTTCGGCGCCGGGAAAGTCCATATCGGCGATGCCTTCCGCTCGGTCGCGAGCGGCCTCGCATTGCTGGCGCTCGACCGGGCGCGCGCCTCGGTCGCGGCCTAAAGGCCAAGCTCGCGCCTTGCCTGCCCGGCATGGCGGGTCTACATCACGGACCCACAGCCGCCAGGAGTGCCCGATGTCGTCCGACGCAGATCTGCTCGCAGATCGCCGCAGCCTGCGGCGCAAGCTGACGCTTTGGCGCGTGCTCGCCGTGCTCGGCGTGATCGTCGCCGCGGTGGTCGGCGGCCTCGCCTGGAGGGGCGATAGCCCTGCGAGTCTGTCGAGCGCGCATATCGCGCGCATCACCGTCTCCGGCTTCATCTCCGGCGATCGCCGCACGCTCGATCTGATCAAGTCTGTCGAGGACAGCAGCGCCGTCTCCGCCGTCGTGCTCAGGGTCGACAGCCCCGGCGGCACCACCTCCGGCTCGGAGGCATTACATACGGCGCTGCGCCAGCTTGCGGCCAAGAAGCCGATGATCGCCGTGGTCGATGGCGTCGCTGCGTCGGGTGGCTATATCGCCGCCATGGGTGCCGACCGCATCGTCGCACGCCAGACCTCGCTCGTCGGCTCGATCGGCGTCCTCTTCCAGTTCCCCAATGTCTCGCATCTGCTGGACACGGTCGGCGTCAAGGTCGAGTCGATCAAATCGAGCCCGCTCAAGGCGGCGCCGAGCGGCTTCGAGCCGACCTCTCCGGAGGCGCGCGAGGCGCTCCAGCGCGTCGTCGACGACAATTACGCCTGGTTCAAGCAGATGGTCCGCGACCGCCGCCACCTCGCCGATGCCGAATTGGCGACCGTCTCGGATGGACGGGTCCATTCTGGCCGTCAGGCGCTGGGGCTGAAGCTGGTCGACCAGATCGGCGGTGAGGCCGAAGCGATCACATGGCTCGAGCGCGAAAAGGGCGTCGCCAAGGATCTCAAGGTGCGGGACTGGCGTCGCCGCAGCGAATCCTCGTCCTTTGGGCTCTGGAGCCTGGCCGAGGCGATGGCACGTGGTGCGGGGCTGGAGGCTCTGGCGGCGACGATTGCACGGGCAGCCGACCAGCCGGTCGGCTTGCGGCTTGACGCGCCCTTGGCGCTCTGGCAGCCTGCCGCTGAAAAGTGATGTTGATACAAATGGTTATACTCCGGCGATGATTAAGTCTGAACTCGTTCAGCGGATTGCTGATCAGAACACCCACCTTTATCAGCGCGACATCGAGAACATCGTCTCGGCCATCCTGGACGAGGTTGTGAAGGCTCTCGCACGTGGCGACAGGGTGGAGTTGCGTGGCTTCGGCGCTTTTTCGCGCAAGGCGCGCTCCGCCCGCGTCGGCCGCAACCCCCGCACGGGCGATGCGGTGGAGGTCGAGGAGAAGTTCGTCCCCGTCTTCAAGACGGGCAAGGAGCTGCGGCTGCGCCTCAACGGCAAAGATTGAGCCTTAGGCCGGCCGTTCCTGTCGCACGGAGATCGCGATGAAAGCCTTCCTCAAGGCATTGGTGCTCGTTCCGGTCGCGCTGCTGATCGTGCTGTTTTCGGTGGCGAACCGTGCCCCGGTGCGGGTTTCGCTCGACCCCTTCAGCCGTGACCTGCCGGCGCTTTCCTATGAGCTGCCGCTCTTTGCCGTGGTGCTGGCGGCGATCGCCGTCGGCGTCCTCGTCGGCGGACTGGCGTCCTGGATTGCCCAGCGCAAGCACCGCAAGGCCGCGCGCCGCAACCGGCGCGAGGTCGAGGCCCTGCGCTCCGAGACGCAGGCCCTGCGCTCCGCCGTTCCCGATTCTGCCCTGCCGGCCCTGACCAGCGGACGTAATTGATGCGCCTTTTCGATGCGGCCGAGATCGACGCGGCCCTGAGCTATCCCGCACTGATCGACATTCTCGACGATGCCTTCCGCAGCGAGGTCATTGCGCCCAAGCGTGGCCAGTACGCGATCGAGCGGCCGGAAGAAGAGAATGCCATCCTGCTGACCATGCCGGCCTGGAGCGGGCCGGAGGTCGACAAGCCCTATATCGGCACGAAGATCGTCTCGGTCTTCTTCGGCAACGGCCGCCGCAACCTGCCGGGCGTGATGGGCGCCTATCTGCTGATGAACGGCGAAACCGGCGCGCCGCTTGCGGTGATGGACGGCAACCGCCTGACGACCTGGCGTACCGCCGCGGCCTCGGCCCTGGCTTCGCGCTATATGTCCAATCCGGAAGCCAGCCGCATGCTGATGGTCGGCGCCGGCGCGCTTTCGCCCTTCATCGTCAAGGCGCATCGCGCGGTCCGGCCCCTTACGGAGATCGCGATCTGGGCGCGCCGCCCTGAAGCCGCCGAGGCTGTCGTCGCCGAGCTGGCGAAGGACGGCATCGAGGCCCGCGCCACCGCCGACCTTGAAGGCGAGGCCCGCATGGCGGACATTATCTCCTGCGCCACCAACGCGACCGAACCGCTGATCCATGGCCATTGGCTGAAGCGCGAGGCGCATCTCGACCTCATCGGCGGCTTCACCATGCAGATGCGCGAGGCCGATGCGGACGCGCTGCATCGCGCGCGCGTCATCGTCGATTCCAGCAAGGCGATCGACGAGGGCGGTGATGTCGCCGTGGCGATTGCCGAGGGCAGCTACAGCGCCGACAAAGTCGCCGGCACCCTCGCCGATCTCTGCCATGGGCGGATCGCCGGCCAGATCGAGGGTGGCGGCATCACGTTGTTCAAATCGGTCGGCGTCGCGCTGGAGGATCTGGCCGCTGCCGTCGCCGTCTGGGACAACCGCGCCTGACGCCTGGGTCGTCGCGTTCCCTGCCGAACACAGGCGTACCTACGCTATCGGCGCACCGCCAATGGCTCCGAGCAGCCACAGGATCAGCACGATGACGAGCACGAGGCCGAGCACGCCGCCGAGGCCGGCGGTGCCGTAGCTGCGGTGGCCATAATACCCGCCGCCGCCGAGCAGCAGGATGACGAGCAGGACGATCAGAAGGGTGGACATGGCAATCTCCCGTAAATCGGCGCCCCTGCGGGGCGCGGTCTAGCGGGAAACGCTGTCCGGAAACCGCCGGTTCCGAAGAGATGCCCCAGGGATTATTCGGCCTTGATGCCGGCATCCCGGATCAGGCCGCCCCATTTTCTTCATTTCGGATTGCGGGGAGCTGGCCGTTTCCGCCTGGCTCCGGTCGGCGCGTTCGGGGAGCAGATCCATCTTCGACCTGGCGGCGGGGTCGGCGATCGCAGATTGGTGTCAGCCTGGATCGTCGCAATGATCGACGGCGGCGTCTTCGCTGGGCGAACAGCGCGAGCCAGGAGAATGCGTCGAAGCCCGGCACCGTCTCCGCGTCGGGCGTAAATTCCGGCGCGGTCGGCGCGCGCCTGAGAGCGTGCTCTGCGCCGCGTTGCCCCAAGGCTGCAATCCGTCGCGCCGCTTGTCCAGCTATCGTGCTTGACCGCCGTCGAAGGTCGCGGCGATTCTGCAGCCATGCACAACACCTCCCGAATCGCTGCCCTGCTTGCGTCGTTGGTTCTCCTGCCGGCCGCCAGCCTTGCACAGTCGACCGCCGATCAGGAGGCGAAGACGCGGGCCGCCAACATCGCCGCCTATCCTGACGCTGCTCGCGCGCTCTTCGGCCAGAAGACCACGCCGGCCAGCATGCAGGCGCGCGCCATTGGCTCCTATGCCCGCGGCTGCCTCGCGGGCGCCGAATCTTTGCCGGTCGATGGGCCGAGCTGGCAGGTGATGCGGCTCAACCGCAACCGCAACTGGGGCCATCCGGTCCTGATCGATTATCTCGAAAAGCTCGCCCGCGACGTGCCTCGCATCGCCGGCTGGCCGGGCCTTCTCGTCGGCGATATGTCACAGCCGCGCGGTGGTCCGATGCTCACCGGCCATGCCTCGCACCAGATCGGGCTCGATGCCGATGTCTGGCTGACGCCGATGCCGAAGGGCCGGCTCGATCGGGAGGAGCGCGAGAACATGCCGGCGGTCAACATGGCCCGTTCCGACTGGCGCGACGTCGATCCGCGCAACTGGACCCCGGCGCATACCCGCCTGATCAAAGCCGTTGCGGCCGAGCCCCGGGTCGAGCGCATCTTCGTCAATCCGGCGCTCAAGGTCGCGCTTTGCCGCGAGGCTGGAGCCGACAAAACATGGCTCGAGAAGGTCCGGCCGATCTGGGGCCACAACTATCACTTCCACATCCGCATGGCCTGCCCGGCCGGCATGGCGAGTTGCCAGGGGCAGGAGCCGCCGAATTTCGGCGATGGCTGCGGGGCGGAGCTGAGCGGCTGGGTCGAGCGCCAGCGCCAGGCGATCTTCAACCCGCCCAAGCCCAAGCCGGGTCCGAAACCCAAACCCAAGCCGCCCATGTCGCTCGATGCCCTGCCGCCGGAGTGCCGGCAGGTGCTCGTCTCGCCCTAGGTCTGGCCTCAGCGCCTCGCCGTGGTGCGCCCGGAGCTGTAGGCGAAGGGGTCGCGCTCGGGGCTGATCGGCAGAGCCTCCTCGGAGCCCTGCTGGTCGACGACGCCCCCGCCGCCGCCATCGCCGAGAACGGCCTCCTCCTCCGAGGGCTCGACCGCACCGGGCAGCGTGAGCGGCCCGCGCGCCTCGCTCGGTAAGGGCTGGGGCTGAAAGCGCCCTTGCCGCTGCCGCGCGTCGTATTGGTCCAGGAAGCGCTGCTGTGCGTCGAGGCTGTGGTCCTGGCCCCGCCCGTTGTTCGCGACCGGGTAGCCACCCTGCACGGCTCCGGGCGGCCGCAGGCCGTCGCTCGGCTGGCGCAGCAGAGGCCCGGCGGCATAGGCAGTGGCGGCCGGTGCGTTGCCGCGCTGAGACGCCGGAGCGTTCTGCGCCGAGGAGTAGGGCCTGGCCGGGTCCGGCGGCGGCAGGTTGTAGTTCGGGGTGTACTTGATGATCGGCTTGCAGATGTGCCGGCCCTTGGCGTGGCGGGCGAGGTCGATGTGGAGGTGGTCATAGTGCATCGGATCGGCGCCAGGGCCGAGTACCGTGCCGAAATAGGTGCAGGCGCCGACGAAGATCTCGCGCAGGAAGTTCTGTTCCTCGGGCGAGCCGCGCCAGCCATCCTTGACGGTGACGACGCGGCTGTCGTTCAGCCGGAAGGAGAAGACGTCGACGGCATTGCCATAGGCGTGCTCCGACGTGCGCGTCGTATAGGTTCCGTTGTTCATCGCGCGACAGGAATAGGAGCCGGCGCGGATCTCGATGACCTGCGCGCCGAGGATGTTCATGGCGGCGGGCTGCACGATCTCGGCGAACCATTGGTCGGTGGTCGCCACGACAGGGCAGGCGAGCAGGGCAGGGCTCGTCAGGCTGACGCTGCCGCTCTGCAGGGCCGTCACCTTCAGCGGCTGTTGCATGCCGCAGATTCCGGGGCCGTCGATCGCCTTGCCACGCAGGCTGACATAGCTCGAAATCTGCACCTGGCCGGCGGCCATGCAGGTTGCTTCCGCCTGGTCGCGCCAGGGAGCGCGCTGCGGCTTCTGGAATTTGCCGCAGCCGGCCAGGCCGGCTGCGGCGGCCAGTCCCAGTGCGATGAGGGCGAGTTTTGCGCGTCGCATGACCTATCAAATGCGAAGCGTTTGGTGAACGGTTTCTCAACCGGCTGCGCCCCGGCCGCCACAGCCCGATTAACTTTGGCGGGGTGGTGAATCGGTCCTTAATTCGGGCTGCGCGCGCGTTAACTATGGGCTCCCTGTGCCGCCCGGCCGAGGTTCTCAGTTGCCGTGAAGATCAGCCGGCTAGGCCCGGTGGACAAACGTGGCGCCGGCAAGGCGAGGGGCATGGCAAGACGTTTCCGTGACGTTTTGTCTTGCGAAATATCCCCAAATCTAATCAACGCTTTAAGTAAGTTTTAAGGGTGATCTAGCCTCCGCCGTCGCGCGGCCACGGTCTCGCCCCCTTGCGGCCCCCGTCAGTTCTGCTAGCTTCCGCGACAGGTCAATGACAGGAGGAGGGTGTGATGAGTATCACGCTACGTCTCGACCGATGGATCATGGGTGCGGCCTTCGTGTTCATGATGGCGATCGTTCTGGGAGCGTTCTGACGAGGTCAGTCTCGAAGTCGCTAGGACCACAAGAGCCATGAGAAGCGACGCCGCCGGGAAATCCCGGCGGCGTTTTTGTTTCGATGCCGCTGTCCCGCCCGCGCGTCAGCTTTCGGGGCAGGGGGTCTCGGTGATCTGCCAGGACATCATGTTGACCACCCTTCCGCAGGTCGCCAGCCGGCTGCCCTGGGTCGTCCGAATGCAGGAGTTCGATCCTTCCGCGATCTTGCGGCCGTTGTTCCAGCAGAAGCAGAGCGGTTCCGGCGCCTGCGCGAGGCGTGGCGGATCGAGCGCTATGGCCGGCTCGGCGGCGGCGGCCGCCTCGCTGATCAGAAGCAGCACAGCGAGGGCGAGCAGCCAGCTCAACGCCCTGTGTCGGTGAGGCCTCGGTCCGGATCCGGTCATGGCACTCTCCCTGCTTGGCGGGATGGCGCTGGAGTTTACCACGCAGGCCCGATCACGACGAATAATTATGCACTGATTTGAAAGAGTAAGAGATTTCAGTCTGTTAGCCGGGCGAGGGCTTGCGTGGATCGCGATCGCTCTCCATATTCGGAGCCGGTGGGCCCATGGAGGGCTCCGGGAGGAACAATGTCTCTGATTTCGCTCGCCCGTCGTGGACGTGCCGTCGCCCTGGTAGTCGGGGCCCTGATGCTCGTGCCGCTCGTTGCCGAAGCCCGTCCGGGCGGCGGCCGCAGTTCGGGCGGCCGGGGGTCGTTCACCAACAGCGCGCCGCCTGCGACGAATACGACGCCGGGTGGCGCCCAGCCGTTCCAGCGTACCGCTCCTCCGTCCTCGCCGGCGTCGCCCTCTATGGCTGGCCCCTCTGCCGGTGCGGCTGCGGCGCAGGCCGCCCGTCCGTCCTTCGCCCGCAACATGATGATGGGCATCGGCGCCGGCCTGCTCGGCGCCGGCCTGTTCGGCCTGCTCTCCGGCTCCGGCTTCTTCGGCGGTCTGGCCTCGCTGGCCGGCATGCTCGGCTTCCTGCTGCAGATCGCGCTGGTCGCCGGCATCATCATGCTCGCCATCCGCTTCTTCCGTCGCCGCTCCGAGCCGCAGCTCGCCGGCGCGGGCGCGCCCTATGCCCGTCAGGGCTATGATGCGCCCCAGCCTGCCGCGGCCCGCATGGGCGGCTTCGGCGGAGGCGCTGCCGCGGCGCAGCCCCAGCCGATCGAACTTACCGGCGAGGACTTCAACAGCTTCGAGCGTCTGCTCGGGGAGATCAACACCGCCTATTCGAACGAAGATGAGGCTGGCCTGCGCCAGCGCACCACGCCGGAAATGTTCGGCTATTTCGACGAAGACCTGACGGCGAATGCCCGCCGCGGCGTCGCCGACCGCGTCTCCGACGTCAAGCTGCTGCAGGGCGACCTGTCGCAGGCCTGGCACGAGGGCGATGCCGACTATGCCACCGTCGCGATGCGCTTCAGCCTGGTCAACGCGCTCTACGATCGCAAGAGCGGCCAGGTCGTCGAGGGCAACCCGGCGCAGACCCAGGAGGTCAAGGAATACTGGACCTTCCTGCGCGAGCGTGGCGGCGCGTGGAAGCTCTCGGGCATCCAGCAGGCGGCCTGATCCGCTATCGCGCGAGAAACCAGAGCGGCCGGGGCAACCCGGCCGTTTTGCTTTGCGCGGCTTTCGGGTGTTGCGCTGGCGGAGGTCGGCTTATTGCGATACTGGCCAAGTCATGGCGTCTTTGCCGTCGAAGGAGCCCGGAGCCTGCCTGCCATGAGTGACATGCGTCTCGTTGTCGTCGGAGCCGCCGGGCGCATGGGGCGGATGTTGATCCGTACCATCGCGCAGGCCGAAGGCTGCCGGCTGGTGGCGGCCATCGAGCGGCCGGGCTCCGCTGCCCTTGGAACGGATGCGGGCGTGCTCGCCGGTCTGCCTCCGCTCGGCATTGCCGTGACGAGCGATGCCGCCGCCGCCTTCGCCGCTGCGGATGGCGTGCTCGATTTCACAGCGCCGGAAGCGACAATGGCCTTCGCCGATCTCGCTGCCGAGGCCGGCATCCTGCATGTCGTCGGCACGACCGGGCTGGAGCCTGCGCATCTTGCCCGGCTGGCCGATGTCGCGCGCCGCACCCCGATCATCCGCTCCGGCAATATGAGCCTCGGCGTCAACCTGCTGGCGGCGCTGGTGCGCAAGGTCGCGGCGACCCTGGGCACGGACTGGGACATCGAGATCCTCGAGATGCATCACCGCATGAAGGTCGATGCGCCCTCAGGTACGGCGGTGCTCCTTGGCGAGGCGGCCGCGGAAGGCCGCGCCGTCGATCTGGCGCAGCATCGCGTCGCCGTGCGCGACGGCATCACCGGCGCACGCGAGCCCGGCACGATCGGCTTTGCCGCCCTGCGCGGCGGCACGGTGGTCGGCGATCACAAGGTGATCTTCGCCGGCGCGGGCGAGCGGCTCGAACTTGCCCATGTCGCCGAGGATCGCAGCCTGTTCGCACAGGGGGCGGTCAAGGCCGCGCTCTGGGGGCGAGGGAGGGCGCCCGGTCTCTACTCCATGGCCGACGTGCTCGGCCTCGATACGCTCTGACCATGACCCGCCTCGTCGTAGCGCCGGGCGTCGTCCATTGGCCGGACAAGCTCGCGCCGGTGGAGCAGGCGGCGCTGCTGGCGGAGCTGCGCGCGGTAGCCCGCAAGGCACCGTTCTTCCAGCCGCGCATGCCGAAGACGGGCAAACCCTTCTCGGTGCGGATGACCAATTGCGGCCCGCTCGGCTGGGTTTCCGACAGCAGCGGCTATCGCTATCAGCCGGAACACCCGGAGACCGGTGAGCCCTGGCCGATCATGCCGGCGCCTTTGCTGGATCTGTGGAGCGAACTCTCCGGCTATCCTCATCCGCCGGAGGCCTGTCTCGTCAATTTCTATGCGAGCAACGCGAAGATGGGGCTGCATCAGGATCGCGACGAGCAGGAGTTCGATGCCCCGGTCCTCTCGGTCTCGCTCGGCGACGCCGCGATCTTTCGCATCGGCGGCACGGAGCGCGGCGGCAAGACCACCTCGCTCAAGCTGTCCTCCGGGGATGTGCTGCTCTTCGGCGGCGAGGCGCGGCTCGCCTATCACGGCATCGACCGCATCCTCTCCGGCTCCTCGACGCTTCTGCCGGAAGGCGGGCGGATCAATCTGACGCTCAGGCGCGTGACGAAGCCCTGACCCGGAGCGTTTCGCGTGAGGCGGATGCCGGGACGTGCGAAGAAAACACGATAAAACAAAGGCCTAGAGTTTTCCGGGCAGGCCCGGGAATGCCCAGCCCCACAGCAGCGAACCGGCCCTGAGCCCGAATCCGGCTGTCAGGCCGCCCAGCATGACGACCGCGGTCGGAACGCCGAGCCCCACCAGCAGGGCAGTGACGGCCGCTCCGGCTGTCGCCGCGGTGACATAGAAATCGCGGCTCCAGAGCACCATCGGCCTGTCGCCGGCCAGAATGTCGCGCAGGATGCCGCCGAAACTGGCGGTCATGGCCCCGAGCGCCACGGCTGACAGGACCGGCGCGCCGGCCGAAAGTCCCTTGAAGGTGCCGATGACGGCGAAAAGGGAAAGCCCGGCCGCGTCGGCCCAGATCAGCACCTTGCGGCCGGCCCAGCCCTCGAGGAGCCCGGGCCGGAAATAGGCCGTCGTCCAGGCGCTGAGCGCCACCACGACGCAGACCGCGACATCGGACGGGTCGTTCACCCAGAACGCGCTGTTCCCGAGCAGGACGTCCCGCAACGTGCCGCCGCCGGCGCCGGTCACGGTCGCCAGCAGGATGAAGCCGAAGGGGTCCATCCCCTTGCGGGCCGCGACGATCGCGCCGGTCAGCGCGAAGATGGCGACGCCGGCAGCCTCGAACACGGCGTCAGTGCTTGGGTGCGTCGCCGGCCGGCGGTTCCGCAGCCTTCGGCGCGCCGGCCGAGACGCCGACCAGCGCCGGGCGCAGGACGCGCTCGCCGATCTTGTAGCCGACCTGCACCACCTTCGAGACGAGGCCCTTGGCGATCGCGGCGTCGGGCGCCTCGAACATAGCCTGGTGCAGGTGCGGGTCGAACTTCTCGCCCTGCGGGTCGATACGGCGCACGCCGTGACGTTCCAGCGTTTTCAGCAACTCGCGCTCGGTCAGCTCGACGCCTTCATGCAGTGCCTTGGTGGCGGCGTCGGCCGTCGTCAGGGCTCCCTCCGGCATGCTTTCCAGGGCGCGCCGCAGATTGTCCGAGGAGCCGAGCATGTCGCGCGCGAAGCTCGTCACCGCATAGGCCTTCGCATCGGCGATCTCGCGCTCGGTGCGGCGGCGCAGATTCTCCATCTCGGCCAGGGTGCGCAGCAGCTTGTCCTTGAGGTCGTCGCGCTCGGCCTGGAGCTTCGCGACCAGGGCTTCGGTGCCCTCGGTGGCCGCGGCCTGCTCGGGGGCATCGGCCGCGGCTTCGAGATTGGGGTCTTGCGTCGCAGGGTTCTGCGTCATTGTGTCTTCAGGTCCCTTTGTCTGGCTGGCTGCGCCGCTCCTTGCCGAGCCGGGGCCGGTCACGTCGGGGCGCTGCCGCGTTCGTGCCGGATATCGGCCTTATAGCCCGTTAAATCAAGCGCGAGCTGGCATTTTGACCTTGGTGGGTGCCGGCTTCTCGGCCTCGAGCGTGAAGACGTCGAGCAGCGCCTTGCGGATCGAGAGCTGCCGTCCTGTCGAGACGATCTTTGCATGGGTCAGGTCGGTGACGTAGAACACGTCGACCGCCTTCTCGCCGAAGGTCGCGATATGGGCCGAGGCGATATTAAGGTTGAGCTTTCCGATTGCGGTGGTGAGATCGTAGAGCAGCCCCGGTCGGTCGAGGCCGGAGACCTCCAGCACGGTGTGGCGCGTCGAGAGCACGTTGTCGATGATGACCTCGGGCTGCACCTGGAAGGTCTGGCCGCGGGGCGGCGGCGCCCGGCGCTGGGCCACCAGATCGGCGATCTTGATCTCGCCCTTCAGCGCCCGCTCGATCGCAGCCGCGATCCGCTCGGCGCGGCGCAGTTCGTCGTCATCGCGATCGAAGGCGCGCGAAACCGAGATGGTATCGAGCACGAGCCCGTCGCTGGTGGTGAAGATCTGGGCGTCGACGATGTTGCCGCCGGCCGCCGCGCAAGCCCCGGTGACGATGGCGAGCAGCCGCGGATGGTCGGGCGCGAGAACGGTAAGCTCGGTGACGCCGCGGAACTGGTCGGTCTCGACGATGGTCGCGGTGGTCCGCCCTGCCTGCTCGGCCTCGCGCAGGAAGCGGGCGTGCTTCTCCTGGCGGTCGGGATCGACCTTGATCCAGTAGGCCGGGTAATGGCGCGCAATATAGGCGTCGCGCTCCTCGCTGCTCCAATCCGCCAGGCGCTGGCGCAGCGCGTCCTGCTTCACGGTGACCCGTGCCTTGCGCTCGACGGCCGAATGGCCGCCGGCCAGCACGAGCTCGGTCTCGTAATAGAGCGTGCGCAGCAACTGGCCCTTCCAGCCGTTCCAGACGCCGGGGCCGACTGCCTTGATGTCCGCCACGGTGAGAACGAGCAACAGCTTCAGCCGCTCCAGGGTCTGCACCGTCGCCGCGAAGCTCTCGATCGTCTTGGGGTCGCCGAGGTCGCGGCTCTGCGCCACGGTCGACATGTCGAGATGGTGCTCGACGAGCCACGCCACCGTCTCGGTCTGGGCGCTGGTCAGGCCGAAGCGCGGGCCGAGCTTGCGCGCGATGCGGGCACCGGCAAGCGAATGGTCGTCCGGCCGCCCCTTGGCGATGTCGTGCAGGAACAGCGCGACATAAAGCGCGCGCCGGTTGGCGATGGTCGGCATGATCTCGTTGGCGAGCGGGTGCTCCGCCTCGAGCGCGCCGGCATCGATCTCGGCGAGAACGCCGATCGCCCGGATCAGATGCTCGTCCACCGTATAGTGGTGGTACATGTTGAACTGCATCATCGCCACGACGCGTCCGAAATCCGGGATGAAGCGGCCGAGCAGGCCGGATTCGTTCATGCGACGCAGCACAACCTCCGGCGAGCGCCGGGCGGTGAGGATTTCGAGGAAGATGCGGTTGGCTTCCGGGTCGTTGCGCAAGCCCGGCGTCACCAGCCTCAGCGATTGCGTCACCAGACGGCTTGCGCCGGGGTGGATCGCGAGATCCTCGCGGCTGGCGATTTCGTAGAGCCTGAGCAGATTGACCGGATCACGTTCGAAGGCGCTGTCGTCGATGACGTTGAGGCGCTGGCTCGTCAGTTTGAAGTCGCGATGGCCGAGGGAGCGTTCGCGCTTGCGCTTCGCCAGTGTGTCGAACAGCCGCGAGAGCGTCGCGCGCGGCTTCTGCTGGCGCGCTTCCAGCGCGGCGCAGACGATGGCGGTGAGGTCGCCGACATCCTTGGCGATCAGGAAGTAGGCCTTCATGAAGCGCTCGACGGGGGCTTGGCCGCTGCGGCCGACATAGCCGATGGCGGCGGCGACCTGGCGCTGCAGGTCGAAGGAGAGCCGCTCCTCGGCGCGCCCCGTGATGAAATGCAGCCAGCAGCGCACGCGCCAGAGGAATTCCTCCGACCGCTGGAACATCTGCAGCTCGTCCTCGTCGAAGAGCCCGGCCGCGACCAGCTCGCGCACGTCGTCGACGCGGTAGGAGTATTTGGCGATCCAGAACAGCGTGTTGAGATCCCGCAGCCCGCCCTTGCCGTCCTTGACGTTCGGCTCGACCAGATAGCGGGAGGCGCCGGCCCGTTGCACCCGCGTCTCGCGTTCGGCGAGCTTCGCCTCGGTAAAGGCGGCGGCCGTGCCCTCCACCACCTCGGCATTGAAGCGACGAGTCATCTCGTCGAACAGCGCCCGGTCGCCCACCAGGAAGCGCGCTTCCAGCAAGGCCGTGCGGATCGTCATGTCCGCCCGCGCTTCGCGCACGCAATCGTCGATCGAGCGTACGGAATGGCCGACCTTCAGCTTCAGGTCCCAGAGCGGGTAGAGCATGGATTCGACCACGCTCTCGCCCCAGGCCGTCTGCTTGTGCGGGAAGAGGAAGAGCAAATCCACGTCGGAGCCCGGCGCCAGCGTGCCGCGGCCATAGCCGCCGACGGCAACGACCGCGATCCGTTCCGATTGCGAGGGGTTGTCGGCCGGATAGAAATAAGAGGCCGCGGCCTTGTGCAGCCCGATGACGACGGCATCCATCACCGCCGAGAGCCGGTGCGCGCAGGCGAGGCCGCCGCGCGGACCCGTCAGGATTGCCTTGGCCGAAACCCGGCCGTCGTCGAGCAACTGCCGCAGCCCGGCCACGAGCAACTGCCGCTTCTCCGCCTTGTCCTTGCGCCGTGCCGCCTCGAACAGCTTCGCGATGCCCGCCTCCGGGTCGTGCAACATGTCGGAGAGGGCGAGCGTGGGCGTTGTGGAGGAGGCTGTCACGTGGGCACGGTTCCGTCGTCTGGGGCTGTTCTAGCACGCGTGGAAAGGGGACGAGAGGGTTAAAATCCACGGATGCTTCCTGGTGATTGGCCAATTGACGGTCGTGATTGTGTTGTTTGACAAGCAGAACGATCGGACCTGAAAGGCGGATGCGCGTCCTTGCGCGACGAGGCCCCGCATCAGGAAAAGGCGGCCGAAAATGCCGGCATGTGGCGGTGAGTATCGTTTGACAAAAAGGACAATCGGACCTTAGAAGAGGACACGCGCCGATTTGAGCCTCAGCTTGCGGGCGCGAAACAAATGCAGCTAAAGCGCGGGAACGACGGGACGGCCCGATGCCGTCTGCGCTCCTTCCGCCTTGTTATGGATGGAGCCAGCGATGTCGGCCGCTCTTCACGATTTCTCCCGCTCTCCCGAATACGCTCCGCCGCGCCCCAGGGCTGGCGAGGTCGTCGCCCTGCTCGGTGCGCCGGAGGTGCGTGGGGCGGCGCTGCGAGCATTCGCCGGTCTGCGGGGCGATGAGGAAGCGGCGATACCGACGACTGAGATCGGCCTGCTCTGCGCCCGGCCGCGCTTCTTTCCCTGGCTCGATCTGACCGAGAACCTGGCTTTTGTCCTCCCGAATGTGACGCCGTTCGAGCGCGAGGGCCTGATCGCCAATGTGCTGGTTCGCCTCCGCCTCTCCGGGCAGGCGAAGCAGCGGCCCGCTGCGCTCTCGCCCGAGGAGCTGCTTCGGCTCGCCATCGCCCGCCTCTTGCTGGTCAGACCGCGGCAGCTGCTGATCGACGAGCCCTTTGCGGCGCTCGATGCCGATGCGCGCGTTCGGCTCACCGCCTTCCTGCCGGAACTTTGTATGCAAGCGCGCCCCGCCGTCGTCATCGCCACGGGCTCCGTCGAGGAGGCCCTGCGCCTGGCCGATCGCATCCTCGTCCTGCCGCGGCAGCCGGGGCCGGTCGCTTTCAACCTCGACAATCTGCTGGCGCGTCCGCGCGAGGAGGGCTCCGTCGGCTTCGTCACCTTGCGTCGCGAATTGCGCCGGGCGCTCGAAAAGGAAAGCCAGCCCGCCGTGCCGCAGGTGGAGGCGGCGGCCTGAAGCGGCTACAAGCCGGCTGACCGGTTCAGAAGGATCACGATGATGGACGTCACCGCGCTGCGTGCCTTGCAGGCTCCTCTCAAGGACGAATACCGCACCAATCCTGAGGCTGCGGTCATCACGCTCAAGGCCCATGGCGAGCTCGACGATCAGCGCATCGCCTGCAAGGTCGAGACGGGCCGGGCTATCGCGCTCGCCGGCCTGCATCCCGCCTCAGGCGGCTCGGGCGCCGAGCTCTGCTCCGGCGACATGCTGCTGGAGGCGCTGGTCGCCTGCGCCGGTGTGACGCTGAAGGCGGTAGCCACCGCCCTCGAGATCGAGCTGAAGAAGGGCGTCGTCCGGGCCGAGGGCGATCTCGATTTCCGTGGCACGCTCGGCGTCGCCAAGGATGCGCCGGTCGGCTTCCAGGCCATCCGCCTCTTCTTCGACGTCGAGAGCGACGCGCCGCAGGAGAAGCTCGACACGCTGCTCAAGCTCACCGAGCGCTACTGTGTCGTTTTCCAGACGCTGAACGTGAAACCTGAGCTTTCGGCGGTGCTCAGCCGCGGCTGATCACTCCGCCGCGGCCTTCAGCTCCAGCCCCTTGGCGAAGGGCAGCTTGGGCTCGCTTTTCTCGTCCTCGAAATCGAGCGCGCCGATCTTCTCGGCGCGGCTGGTGACCTTGCCGGCCGAGGTTTTGATCTGGCCGACATCGTCCTGCGCCTGGCGGAAATGGGTATCGAGCTTGTCGACCCGCTCGCCCAGCCGGCGGACGTCGTCGAGCAGCTTGCCGACCTCGGTCTGGATGACCTGCGCCTCTTCCCGCATGCGCGCATCGCGCACCAGCGACTGCATCAGCTGGATCGCCAGCGCCAGCAGCGAGGGCGAGACGATCATCACCCGCGCCCGGTGCGCGCGCTGCACGACATCGTCGAAATGCTCGTGCAGGTCGGCATAGATCGATTCCGACGGAACGAAGAGCAGCGCGACATCCTGCGTCTCGCCGGGCAGGAAATAGCGTTCGGCGATATCCTTCACATGCACGCCGACATCGCTGCGCACGCGCTGGCCGGCGGCCTTGCGTGCGTCGTCGCCGCGTGCCTCGCGCAGCAGCGTGAAGCTCTCCAGCGGGAACTTGGCGTCGATGACGAGGCCGCGCCCGTCACCCGGCAGGGTCACGAGGCAGTCCGGCCGGCGCCCGTTCGAAAGCTGCGGCTGGAACGTGAAGAAGGCGGCGGGCAGGCCGTCGCGGACGATCGCTTCCATCCGGCCCTGGCCATAGGCCCCGCGCGCCTGCTTGTTGGCGAGCACGTCCCTGAGCGTCACCACTTCGGAGGTCAGGTCGGTCAGGTTCTTCTGGGCGGTGTCGATGACCGCGAGCCGCTCCTGCAGCTTGCCGAGGCTTTCGGTGGTCTGGCGGACATTTTGTTCGAGGCCCTGGCCAACCTTGTGGCTAAGCCCGTCCATCCGGTCGGCTACGAGCCGGGCAAGATCGCCCTGCCGCGTCGAGAGGATTTCGGCCATGGACTGCATCCGGCCGGCGAGTTCCGCCTGCTGGCGGTTCATCTCCGCGACCTTGTCGTCCATTTCGCGGGCGCGCTCGGCCGCCATCGCGACCTCAATCGCGCGGCTCCTGCCGCCACGCCAGCCGGCGATCACGGCCATGAGCAGGAGCACAAGGCTCAGGGCTGCGAAGCCGAGGGCGGCTTCGGCCCAGCTCACCGGGCGCTCCAGCAGGGTGAAGGCGATCTCGTTCATGCGCCGAGCCTAGCCGATTCGATGAGCAATGGCGAACGAAAGCGGAACAGTTTGACCGCTTGCCCACAAATGCTTATGTCCCGGGCTCAACAGCTCTTTCTCCTTGGAATCCCATGTCCGTTCGCCCGCTCGTCATCCTGCCCGACGCCCAGCTTCGCCTTGTTTCGAAGCCGGTCGCGGCTGTCACGCCCGAAATCAAGGCGCTGGTCGCGGACATGTTTGAGACGATGTACGACGCACCGGGCATCGGGCTCGCCGCCATCCAGATCGGCGTGCCGCTGCGCGTGGTGACGATCGACCTCTCGAAGCCGGAGGCGAAGGAGGGCGAGGAGCCGGAACCGAGAAAGCCGCAGGTCTTCATCAATCCGGAGGTCACCTGGTCCTCGGAGGAATTCAACGTCTATGAGGAAGGCTGCCTCTCGATCCCGGAATATTACGAGGAGGTCGAGCGTCCCGCAGAGGTGAAGGTCCGTTATATGGATCTCGACGGCAAGACGCTGGAGATCGCAGCCGATGGCCTGCTCGCCACCTGCCTGCAGCACGAGATCGACCATCTCGATGGCGTGCTCTTCATCGATCATCTCTCGCGGCTGAAGCGCGAGCGCGTCACCAAGAAATTCGCCAAGGCGGCCAAGCGCGAGCGGGCTGCGTAATCGGCAGGCTGTTTCATTCTTCCGGTGCCATGCCGGAGCTGAGGTAAAGTCGAGCGTATGAGTTTGCGCGTCATTTTCATGGGCACGCCGGATTTCGCCGTGCCGGTCCTGACCGAGATCGTCGGGCAGGGGCATGAGGTCGTCTCCTGCTACACCCGCGCCCCGGCGCAGGCCGGCCGCGGCCTCGATCTCAAGCCCTCGCCTGTGCACAAGGCGGCGGAGCGCTTCGGCATCCCGGTCTTCACGCCCGCGACGCTGAAGACGCCGGAGCAGGCCGAGATCATCGCCTCGCATCAGGCCGATGTCGCCGTCGTTGTCGCCTATGGCATGATCCTGCCCCAGGCGATCCTCGATCTGCCCGAGCTCGGCTGCCTCAACCTCCATGCCTCGCTGCTGCCGCGCTGGCGCGGCGCGGCGCCGCTCCAGCGCGCGATCATGGCCGGCGATGCCGAAACCGGCGTCTGCGTGATGAAGATGGAGGCGGGGCTCGACACCGGCCCTGTCGCCATGGTCGAGACGCTGCCGATCGGGCCCGACCTGACCGCCGGCGAACTGCACGACCAGCTCAGCATCCTCGGTGCCGATCTGATGGTGCGCGCACTCGCGGCGCTGGGCCGCGGCGGCCTGCAGTTCACGCCGCAGCCGGAAGAAGGCGTCACCTATGCCGCCAAGATCACCAATGCCGAGGCCAAGCTGAACTGGACGCTGCCGGCGCAACTGGTGCATGACCGGGTGCGCGGCCTCTCGCCCTTCCCGGGCGCCTTCGCCGAGATCGACCTCGGCAAGGGGCCGGAGCGGCTGAAGATCCTGCGCACGGCGCGCGCTGGCGGCGCGGCCGAGCCGGGCACGCTGCTCGATGACGAGGGCACCGTCGCCTGCGCCGTCGGGGCGGTGAAGCTGCTGCAGGTCCAGCGCGCCGGAAAGGCGCCGATGAGCGGGGCCGAGTTCCTGCGCGGCGCGCGGCTCGGGGCCGGCGACAAGCTTTAACGGAGCGGGCCGTTGTCCAAAAACCGCTTCGCACTTTTTGGCGGCCAGCTCTGATGCCGCGCTATAAGCTCGTCATCGAATATGACGGCACGCCGTTTTCGGGCTGGCAGCGCCAGGCGAGCGACCCGTCCGTGCAGCAGCGCGTCGAGGAGGCGGTCGAGGCCTTCTGCGGCCACCCCGTCCGGCTGCACTGCGCCGGGCGCACGGATGCCGGCGTCCACGCCACGCATCAGGTCGCCCATGTCGATATCGACAGGGAATGGCGGACCGACGTCGTACGCGATGCGAGCAATGCCCGGCTGAAGGCGCGCTTCCCGGTCAGCGTGCTCAGCGCCGAGATCGTCCCCGATGATTTCGACGCCCGCATTTCGGCAAAGCGCCGCTACTACATCTACCGCATTCTCGACAGGCGGGCGCCGCCCGCTCTCGATCGCGGCCGCGTCTGGCACGTTCCGGTGAAGCTCGACCACGAGGCGATGGACCGCGCCGCCAAGTCTCTGCTTGGAAAGCACGATTTCACGACCTTCCGCGCTGCCGAATGCCAGGCCAACAGCCCGATCCGTACGGTCGACCGGCTCGATGTCCGGCGCGAGGGCGCGGAGATCGTGGTCTACGCCCACGCCCGCTCCTTCTTGCATCATCAGGTCCGCTCGATCGTCGGCAGCCTGAAGATGGTCGGGGCGGGACGCTGGCCCGAGGAGAAGCTCGGCCAGATCCTGGCGGCGCGCGACCGTGCGCAATGCGCCGCCCTCGCGCCGTCCTGCGGGCTCTACCTCGCAGGTGTAGACTACTGAGACGGGCTCAGAACAGGCTGAACAGCCGAATCACGCCATAGTCGAGCACGATGCTGGCGATGACCAGCGGCAGCGCGATGCTGTGCCCTTCCGGGCCAAAGGCCGCACGCGCCACGCAATAGCGCAAGCGCAGCACGATCGCCGCGAAGAATGCCGCCTGCACCAGCGCCAGCTCCGGTGTCGACCACCCCAGCGCGAAGACGGCGGCGGGCACCGCCATGAGGCTGGCCGAAACGATGCCGGCCCAGTTCCAGGCGATGACGAAACTGGTGAACCGCGGCGCCTGCGCAAGCTCCGGGCGCAGCGCGATCAGCAGGGCCGGCACGGCGAGGATGGCGAGGCAGAGCGCGCCAATCACCGCCAGCACGAGCTCAGGCACGGTGAAGAGGCCGGCGCTGTTCGGCAGGCCGGCGAACAGGCGGGCCGCGGCGAGGATCGCGACGGTCGCCGGCAACATCAGCGCGAAGGCGAGGAAGGAGCGCCAGAAGCCGTCGCGGCTGAGGTCGAGTTCGGCAAGCGCTTCAGTGCCGCGGGTCATCAGATGCCAGGAACCGCGCAGCGAGCGCGCGATGTCGTCGGCGGCAAGCCTCATCACGATCTCCATTATCTGCGTTCTTAGACTTTCGTCTAACGGCGATAATGGCTCGCAGTTCCGGCGCGTCAAGCTTTATGTTGCGCTGCAAAATAGCTGGCGAGTAACCGATGCGTGATCCGCTCCAGTGCAGCGAGGTCGGCGACGGCCACGCTTTCGTCGATCTGGTGCATCGTCTTGCCGACGACGCCGTACTCGACGACAGGGCAAAAGCTTTTGATGAAGCGCGCGTCGGATGTGCCGCCGGTCGTCGACAGGGCGGGGGGCTTGCCGGTCTCGGCTTCGACGGCATCGCCGACCATCGCCACGAACGGGCCGGGCGCGGTCAGGAAGGCGACGGCGTTGGTCGGCTGGAAGCCGACCTCGTAGCGCACGGTGTTGCCCGCGGCCTCGTGCAGACGCCGCTCGATCTCGGCTGCGAGCGTCTCGGGCGTCCAGACGTCGTTGAAGCGGATGTTGAAGACGGCCCTGGCCTGGGCGGGGATGACGTTCGACGCGGGGTTGCCGACATCGACCGTCGTGACTTCGAGATTGCTCGGGTCGAAATGCTCCGTGCCGGTGTCGAGCGGCCCGGCGTCGAGCGCCGCCAGCAGCCGGACCATGCCGCGGATCGGGTTATCGGCGAGGTGCGGGTAGCCGACATGGCCCTGGATACCATGGACGGTGATCTGGCCGGTCAGCGAGCCGCGCCGGCCGATCTTGATCATGTCGCTCATCGTTGCCGGGTTGGTCGGCTCGCCGAGGATGCAATGGTCGAAGCGCTCGCCACGCTCATGCGCCCAGGCCAGCAGCTTCACCGTGCCGTTGACGGCGGGGCCCTCCTCGTCGCCTGTGACCAGAAAGGCGATGGAGCCGGGCGCATCGGGGTTCTCGCGGCGATAGCGGATCGCCGCCGCAACCATGGCGGCGAGGCCGCCCTTCATGTCGCAGGCGCCGCGCCCGTAGAGGGTCCCGTTCTCGATTGCGCCGTCGAAGGGCGCCCGTGTCCAGGCCGCCTCGTTGCCGACGGGCACGACGTCGGTATGTCCGGCGATGACGAAGACCGGGGCCTCGCTGCCGATGCGGGCATAGAGATTCTCGACATCCGGTGTGCCCGGCTCGCTGAAGACCGGGCGGTGGACTTCATAGCCTTCGGCCGTGAGCACGGCGGCGAGCAGGGCGAGCGCGCCGCCTTCCTGCGGCGTGACGGAGGGACAGCGCACCAGCGCCTGCGTCAGCGCGACCGGATCGGCGGGATCGAAGGAAAGGGCAGGGGCAGAGGCGGAGGGCGTCGTCGTCATGCCGCCGCTTTAAAGCATCGGACCAAAAAGTGGAATCGGCTCTTCGAAGAGATCCGATGCTCCGACAAAGAGTTAGATCGCACTTCCGGGCCGGCAGGACGCGCCGAGATCCGGCGCGCTTCAGGCTGAGCGGGAGCCGGCCTCGACGGCGACCAATGCCTCCGCCGGCCCGTCCTTGGCCGAAGGCATCAGGCCGAGATCGATGAAGGCGACCACCCAGGCGATGGTCGAGATCGCTTCCAGCGAAGGCCGCCAGCCGAGTGGCATGTAGAGACGCAGGTGCTCCGGCAGCACGATCGCGCAGATCAGCAGGATGCCGAAAAGCGGGCTGCCGCCCCGGTCAGTGGCGCGCTTGGCGGCCAGCGCCACCCAGGGAAACATAGCAAAAGCGTTTGTGAAGGCAAGGACGGTTCGCGCGATCTGGGGATCCGTCAGTTGGGGCAGGATCCGCTGCAAGGCAAGCAGAGTGAACGCGACGGCGGCGCTGCCGAGCCAGAAGGCCCGCAGGCCGATGCGGCCATCGAGATCGCAGAAAAGGCGAATCGGGGACATGCGTCGTGCTCCATTGTCACTCTTGTCGCATGCCTCAACGAAAGCTTGAAGCTTATAGTGAATAAAAGGTTAACGATAGGGTCGGCCAGTTGTGCCAAATCAGAAAGGGCTTGAACCAGCCATACGAGGCCGCTAGCTGCGGAAGGCGTGCCGCTCCGGCGCGGTCTGCTGCCGTTCCATTCCCGTGAGTACCGTTTAAGGGCGCCTCAGCGCGGCCCGAGTGAGGTTTCGAGCATGACCATCCGTTTTCATCGCGGCGATCTGCCTGACGGCTACGAGGCCGGTTCGAGCGTTGCGATCGACACCGAGACGCTCGGCCTCAACCCGCATCGCGATCGGCTCTGCGTGGTTCAGCTCTCGCGTGGCGACGGCACGGCGGACGTCGTCCAGATCCTGAAGAGTGGCGAGCGGCCCAAGAACCTGATCCGCCTGCTCGAAGACCCGGCCGTGCTGAAGCTCTTCCACTTCGCGCGCTTCGACGTGGCCGTGTTGCGCCACGCTTTCGGCGTGGTAACGGCCCCGGTCTACTGCACCAAGATCGCCTCGAAGCTGGTCCGCACCTATACGGATCGCCACGGCCTGAAGGATCTGGTGCGGGAGCTACTCGGCGTCGAGCTCTCGAAGCAGCAGCAATCCTCGGATTGGGGTGCGGACACGCTCAGCGAGGCCCAGCTCGCCTACGCCGCCTCCGACGTGCTGCATCTTCACGCGCTCCACGCCAAGCTCGAGGCGATGCTGGCGCGCGAGGGCCGCAGCCATCTCGCCCAGGCCTGCTTCAACTTCCTGCCTTACCGCGCCGAGCTCGATCTGGCCGGCTGGGGCGAGACCGACATTTTCGCTCACACTTGACAATTTCGAAGGGTTCTTGCGTCAGTCTGCGGCGAAGACTGGCGCGAGGGGCGCGCCCGTCCGGTCTGGAGCGGGCGGCGCGGGGGCGCGTTGCGGTTCGCCCTAGCGACACGAAAAAGCCGTGAGCGGCTGCCATTGCGCGGGGCATGACTGTGGCAATGACCTTGAACGACCCGGCGGGAAGGATTTCCGCGCAGGCGCTGAGCCGTCGCGCGGCGTTTGCCGCGGCGCGTCGCCACACCCGGGCCGTTCACATCCTGCGCACGCTTATTCCCCTGACCGCAGTGACGCTGGTGGTCGCGCTGGTCGTCGTCCCCTTTCTCAACCCGCTCCGCGGCAAGCTCGCCAATGTCTCGGTCAGCTCGGTCGGCATCACCGGCGGCAAGGTGCGGATGGAGACGCCCAAGCTCTCCGGCTACCGCAAGAATAACCGGCCCTATCAGGTCACGGCCGAGAATGCCTTTCAGGAGATCAAGAACCCGACCCAGATCGAGCTTCAGATCCTGACCGCACGCATCCAGATGGAGCGGGAGGGCTGGGTGACGGTCAATGCGAAGACAGGCCTGTTCGACACCCAGAAGGAAAAGCTCAAGCTCGTCGACGATGTGAAGGTTCGGACCGAGAGCGGCCACGACATGCAGATGAGGACGGCCGATGTCGACTTCAAATCCGGCGCCGTGACTTCGACGGAACCGGTCAAGGTCTCGCTCGGCGAGACGACTGTGGACGCCAACACGCTTGACGTGAAGAACAATGGCGAGTTGATCGCATTCGAGGGGCGGGTCCGGGTCTTCATCAGGAACGCGCCAGCAGGTACGATCGCCGGGCCCGAGCGCGAGGGCAGCACGCCGATGCCGGAACTGCTGAACGCGAATCGGGCTGCTCCGGCAGGCGACACGCCCGCCAACGATGCTGGCAACGGGAAGAGACAGTGACATGAGCACGGCAAGCCACAGTTTCCGTTTCGCCAAGGGGTTCCGCGGCGCCGCTCTGCTGCTGGCGGCGGGCGTGGTTTTGGCCGCGGCTCCGCAAACGGCGTTTGCGCAGGCCGCGCAGGGCAAGGCGCGCGGCGGCAATGCCTCGTCCCCGCTCGGCGGTCTCGGCGGCGACAGCAAGGAGCCCATCAAGATCGATGCTGACAAGCTCGATGTGCTCGACAAGGAGAACAAGGCCGTCTTCACCGGCAATGTCGTCGCGGTCCAGGGCGAGACCACGGTGCGCTGCACCGTGATGACCGTGCTCTATGAGGGACGCAATGGCGGGCAGGGAGGCGCCGGCGCTGCCAAGCCGGCAGCCGCGACTCCGGCCGCGCCGAACGGCAATGACAGCTCGATCAAGCGCATCCTCTGCAAGGGGCCGGTGACGGTCGTCTCCAAGACCCAGGCTGCGACCTCGGACAATGCCGAGTTCGACCGCGCAAACAATGTCGTGATCATGACGGGCAATGTCGCCTTGAATGACGGACCGAACATCACCCGCGGCGAGAAGCTGACCTACAATACGGTGACCGGCGTCGCGAATGTCGAGACCACCAAGGGCGGACGCGTCCAGGGCTTCTTCGTGCCGAACTCGGAAACGAACAAGCCGGACGCGACCAAGCCTGGCGCCAAGCCGGCCCCCAAGCCCACCAACTGAGCTCAACAAGCGACCGTGCCCGCAGTGACTGTCTCCGAAGCGCCTCGCCCCGCCGCCATGCCCGCACGCACCCAGGCTCCGAGTCCGGGTGGAGTCTTCGGCCGCCTGCGTGGGCTTTTTGGCAGCGGAAGGCGCGCCGCAGGCGAGGGTGCGATGCGCTCGACGGCCGCCGAGATCGGCGGGCCGGGGATTCTCGCAGTCAGCAATCTGCGCAAGAGTTATGGCGGCCGCACCGTGGTGTCGGACGCCAGCCTCTATCTGCGTCAGGGGGAGGCGGTCGGCCTGCTCGGCCCGAACGGCGCCGGCAAGACCACGATCTTCTACATGATCACCGGTCTGGTCGGGGCCGATTTCGGTGTCATTTCGCTCGAGGGCAACGACATCACCGGGCTGCCCATGTACCAGCGCGCCCGGCTCGGCATCGGCTATCTGCCGCAGGAGGCCTCGATCTTCCGCGGGCTCTCCGTTGAGGACAACATCCGCGCCGTGCTCGAGGTGGTCGAGCCTGACCGCAAGGCGCGCGAGCGTCAGCTCGACCAGCTGCTTGAGGAATTCACCATTTCGCGGCTGCGCAAGGCGCCGTCGATCGCGCTCTCCGGCGGCGAGCGCCGCCGCTGCGAGATCGCCCGCGCGCTCGCCGGAAAGCCCTCCTTCATCCTGCTCGACGAGCCCTTCGCGGGCATCGATCCGATCGCGGTGGGGGACATTCAGGCGTTGGTGCGCCAGCTGACCGACCGCGGCATCGGCGTGCTCATCACCGACCACAACGTCCGCGAGACGCTCGGCCTCGTCGACCGCGCCTATATCATCCATTCCGGCCGGGTGCTGACGGAAGGCTCGCCGGCCGAGATTATCGCCAATCCCGATGTCCGCCGTGTCTATCTCGGCGAGGATTTCCGCCTCTGATCGGCGGCGTCTGCCTCGATTTCCGTCGGTTTGTTGCGGTGCATCAAATTTCCTGCCTGCAAACGAGGCATGGGCTTTGACGCGGCGCTGAGCAGGCGCTAGGGTCTTCTCACAAGCAAGAAGCGTGCCGTGTGGCGCGCGATCGAGAAGGGCCTTTCGCGCATGGCGATGATGCCGCGCATGGAGTTGCGTCAGGGCCAGTCCCTGGTGATGACGCCGCAGCTGCTGCAGGCGATCAAGCTCCTGCAGCTCTCGCATCTGGAACTCCAGAACTTCGTCGACGGCGAGCTTGAGCGGAACCCGCTGCTCGAGCGGAACGACGGCCCGGAAGTCCCCCCAGGCGGCGGTGCGGAGGCCGAGAGCCCGCACGCCGCCGATCCCGAGAGCTTTGCCCGCGCCGAAAGCCTGCATACCCAGGAGGGCATGGAAGGCCGGCTCGGCACCGGCCTCGACAATGTCTTTCAGAGCGAGCAGCCGAGCGCGGCGCGCAGCGATTCAGGCGGCGCCGACAGTCTTCCGGTCATCGGCGGAGCCTATGGCTCCCGCGGCGGCTCCTTCGAAGACGGGCCCGAAGGCTTCGAGAGCGGGCTGACGGCGGAAGCCTCGCTGCACGACCATCTCAGTGCCCAGCTCGACCTCGCCGTCACCGACCCGGCAGAGCGCATCATCGGCCGGCACCTCATCGATGCGGTGGATGACAGCGGCTATCTCGCCGAACCCGTTCCGGACATCGCCGAACGTCTCGGCATCGGTATCGAGCGGGTGGAAGCCGTGCTGCGTATCGTCCAGAGCTTCGATCCATCGGGGGTCGCTGCACGCGACGTCGCCGAATGCCTCGCGATCCAGCTGCGAGACCGCGACCGCTTCGATCCGGCGATGCAGGCTCTGGTGGCGAACCTCCATCTCGTCGCCAAGCGCGATTTTGCCGCGCTGAAACGCGTCTGCGGCGTCGATGATGAAGATGTCGCCGACATGGTCGCCGAGATCCGCCGGCTCGATCCCAAGCCCGGTCGGGCCTTCGGCGGCGGGGCGGCGGAGACGGTCGTTCCGGATGTCTTCATCCGCGCCGCGCCCGATGGCTCCTGGCTGATCGATCTCAACCCGGACACCTTGCCGCGCCTGCTCGTCAATCAGACCTATCATGCCCGTGTTTCCAGGGCGGCGCGCAACGACGAGGAGAAGGCCTTCATCGCCGAATGCCTGCAGACCGCGAACTGGCTCACGCGTTCGCTCGAGCAGCGGGCACGCACGATCCTGAAGGTCGCCAGCGAAATCGTGCGCCAGCAGGACGGCTTTTTCGCCTATGGCGTCGAGCATCTGCGCCCGCTCAACCTTAAGACGGTCGCCGATGCCATCGGCATGCACGAATCGACCGTCTCGCGCGTCACCTCGAACAAGTACCTGACCTGCTCGCGCGGCGTCTTCGAGATGAAGTACTTTTTCTCGGCGGCGATCGCGGCGACCGGCTATGGCGAGGCGCATTCGGCCGAGGCCGTGCGCTTCCGCATCAAGCAGATGATCGACGACGAAAGTCCGGGCGACGTGCTTTCCGACGATGCCATTGTCACCAGGCTCAAGGCCACCGGCATCGACATCGCCCGGCGCACCGTCGCGAAATACCGGGAATCGCTGCGCATTCCTTCGTCGATGGAGCGTCGGCGGGAGAAGGTTGCGATGGCGGCCGCAGGGCGTTGAGCAATTTGGTTCCAAAACGCTGGCGCATCGGCGCCATGCTTCCCTTGTCACATTGACATCCCGGACTCGCGGTTCTTAGCTCTGGATGATGGCCAACCACTGGCCATGGCTAAACAAGGGGAAGCAGTCCATGAGCTTGCGAATCTCCGGCAAGAATCTCGATGTCGGCGAGGCCCTGCGCGGCCAGGCCGAAGAGCGGGTCGCTGCAGCCGTCAGCAAATATTACGAGGGCGGCTATCAGGGGCACGTCACGGTCGACAAGGACGGTACGGCCTTCCGCACCGACACCGTCATTCACCTCTCTTCGGGGATCACGCTGGAAGCCTCGGCCACCGCCCATGATGCCTATGCCAGCCTCGATAAGATGGCTGAGCGGATCGAGAAGCGGTTGCGACGCTACAAGCGCCGGCTGAAGGACCGTTCGACGGCCAACGGACGCGACGCCGGAATCGAAATCCCCAGCTATGTGATTGCGGCTCCGGATGACGATATCGAGGAGTTCGACGGTGTTTCCACCGGCGATCACCCGGTGACCGTGGCCGAAACCACCAAATCGCTGCATGTTCTGACGGTCAGCGATGCGGTCGCGGAGCTCGACATGACTGGTTCGCCCGTCATCGTCTTCCGCCATGCTGGCAATGGCCGGATGAACATCGTATACCGCCGCCGCGACGGTAATATCGGCTGGATCGACCCGCCGGCATCGCTGTCCTGAGGCCGGCGGGCGACCGCCCCGGCCCTCGAACCTGACCCATGCCGACGGCGTTTCGGCCGGCATGGGACATGCATGGACGGGCGAATGACGCTGACCGATCTCCTGAGCCCCGCCGCGGTGATTTCGCCACTACGGGCCAATGGCAAGAAGCAGGCTCTGCAGGAGCTTGCCCAGCATGCCGCCGCCCTGACGGGCTTGCCCGACCGCGAGATCTTCGAGGCGCTGCTCCAGCGTGAACGGCTCGGCTCGACCGGCATCGGCGACGGCATCGCCATCCCCCACGGTCGCATGCCGGGCATTGACCGCCTGGTCGGCCTGTTCGCCCGCACCGAAAAGCCGATCGATTTCGACGCGCTCGACGGCCAGCCCGTCGACATCATCTTCGTGCTGATCGCGCCGGAGGGCGCTGGCGCCGACCATCTCAAGGCGCTGGCCCGCGTTGCGCGCGTGCTTCGCAACCAGTCGGTGCTTGAGCAGGTCCGCAAGATTCGTGACCCCGCGGCGATCTACGCCATCCTTGCCGAGTCGGCCACTCAGGCTGCCTGCGCTTAAACTCATTAAAGACTGCTTGGACGACGCCGGTCGACGGGCTATGACGCCGGCCATACGGCGCCGCGCGTCCGGCTGGAGACCGTTCTGATCCACAGCGAGCCTGTCGGTGGAGCAGTCTCTGTCCCAAATCGAGAGCGCGGCGCTTCATCGCTTCGGAGCCGCTGATCATGGCCTATACGCATGTCGATCTCTTCCCGCTCGGGGAGGACAAGACGCCCTATCGCAAGCTCGGAAGCGAAGGCGTCAGCGTCGAGAAAATCGGGGATCGCGAGGTCCTGAGCGTCTCCCGCGAGGCGATCCGCAAGCTCTCCGAACAGGCCTTCATCGACATCAATCATCTGCTGCGCCCGGGCCATCTCGCTCAGCTCGCCAAGATTCTCGTCGATCCCGAGGCGACCTCGAACGACAAGTTCGTCGCCTATGACCTGCTGAAGAACGCCAATATCGCCGCCGGCGGCGTGCTGCCGATGTGTCAGGATACCGGCACCGCCATCATCATGGGCAAGAAGGGCCGCAAGGTCTGGACTGACGGCGACGACGAGTCGGCTCTGGGCGAGGGCGTCCATGACGCCTACCTCAAGCGCAACCTGCGCTATTCCCAGCTCGCGCCGCTCTCGATGTTCGAGGAGAAGAACACCGCCACCAACCTGCCGGCGCAGATCGACATCTACGCCGAGGGTGAGGACGCCTATAAGTTCCTCTTCGTCTGCAAGGGCGGCGGCTCGGCCAACAAGACCTTCCTCTACCAGGTGACGCCGTCGCTTCTCACCAAGGACCGCATGATGGCGTTCCTGAAGGAGAAGATCCTGACGCTAGGCACCGCGGCCTGCCCGCCCTACCACCTTGCCATCGTCATCGGCGGTACCTCGGCCGAGCAGAACCTGAAGACGGTGAAGCTGGCCTCGACCCGCTATCTCGACGCGCTGCCGACGGAGGGCTCGCCCTCGGGCCACGCCTTCCGCGATATCGAGATGGAGGAGGAGGTCCACAAGATGACGCAGGCGCTCGGCGTCGGCGCGCAGTTCGGCGGCAAGTATTTCTGCCACGACGTTCGCATCATCCGCCTGCCGCGTCACGGGGCGTCGCTGCCGATCGGGCTCGGCGTCTCCTGCTCGGCCGACCGTCAGGCCAAGGGCAAGATCACCAAGGACGGGATCTTCCTCGAGGCGCTCGAAGCCGATCCATCGAAGTATCTGCCGGATGTCGACGAGGCGAAGCTCGGCGGCGATGTCGTCAAGATCGATCTCAATCGGCCGATGAGCCAGATCCTGGCGACGCTGTCGAAGCATCCCGTCAAGACGCGCCTGTCGCTGACCGGCACCATCGTCGTCGCCCGCGACCTCGCTCATGCCAAGATCCGTGAACGGCTGGAGCGCGGCGAGGGCATGCCCGACTATTTCAAGAACCACCCGGTCTACTACGCTGGCCCGGCCAAGACGCCGGAAGGCTTCGCCTCGGGCTCCTTCGGCCCGACCACGGCCGGCCGCATGGATTCCTTCGTCGACCAGTTCCAGTCCTTCGGCGGCTCCATGGTGATGCTGGCCAAGGGCAACAGGTCTGCAGCGGTTCGGGAGGCATGCAAAGCCCATGGCGGCTTCTATCTCGGCTCGATCGGCGGCCCGGCGGCGCGCCTCGCGCAGGATTGCATTCGCAAGGTCGAGGTCCTGGAATATCCGGAACTCGGGATGGAAGCCGTGTGGAAGATCGAGGTCGAGGATTTCCCGGCCTTCATCGTCATCGACGACAAGGGCAACGACTTCTTCAAGGAGCTGAACCTCGGATGAGGCTCGCACTGACCGTTGCGACGATGCTGTTGCTGGCCGGCTCCGCGCTCGGCCAGCAGCCGCGCCCGGCGACCTGCTCGCGCGACCTCTTCCAGAACGAGGCCGGCTTCCGCTTGCAGCAGACCCGGCTCTCTGCCGCGGCTAGCGCCGATCAGGCGACTCAGTGCCGGACCTTTCGCGAGCATGTCGGCTACCTGCAGAAGGCGCGCTCGGTTTTCGCCGCCTGCCAGAGCGGGGCGGAGCGCGAACGCAATGTCGCGGAGATGGATTCCGAGCTGACGAACTACCGCGCGCTCATTGCCAATCGCTGCGGCGGGCGGTGAGGCTCTTTCATATTGCTCGAACCAAAGGCAATGGCATGACCGACCAGCCCGAAGCGCCGCTCCAGATCGCCGTCGTGCCGGTGACGCCATTCCAGCAGAACTGCTCGATCCTCTGGGATCCCGAGACGAAGCAGGCGGCCATCGTCGATCCCGGCGGCGACGCGCCCCGCTTGCAGGAAGCCCTGAAGGAACTCGGCGTCACCCCGGTCGCGATCTGGCTGACGCATGGCCATCTCGACCATGCCGGCGGCGCCACCGAGCTCGCCGAGGCGCTCTCGCTGCCAATCATCGGACCGCATGAAGGCGACAAGTTCCTGCTCGACGGCTTGCCGGAGCAGGGCCTGCGCTTCGACATCCTCGACATGAAGGCGGTGAAGCCGACGCGCTGGCTGAAGGAAGGCGACGAAGTCTCGCTGGGAGGCCTGACCTTCTCGGTTCAGCACGTCCCCGGCCACACGCCCGGCCATGTCACCTTCTTCCAGAAGGATCTACGCTTCCTGCTGGCGGGCGATACCGTCTTCGCCGGTTCCGTGGGGCGGACCGATTTCCCCTATGGCGATCACGAGACGCTGATCTCGGGGATCAAGACGAAGCTGCTGCCGCTCGGCGACGACGTCCAGTTCCTGCCCGGCCATGGCCCGGCCAGCACGCTGGGCGAGGAACGGCGGAACAATCCGTTCCTGCTGGGTTAGCGTCAGTCTGGGAATGTGAGCCCGCATCCTTCGAGATGCCGCTCCTGCTGTAACGGCTCCTCAGGACGGGCGGCATGCGAAGCGCCCGGCCTGTGCGCTTGCCGCCCAGCGAGCAGAGAGCGTCAGCCCTCGACGGCTGTGTCGTGGCTTGGCGGGCCGCTGGCTTACCGATCGTCGGCAACTCCGGCCCGCGCCTGTCGATCTTTCGGCAGGTTCAGCTGATCGACGGAGCCATGGTCGCGCTTCTGGTCCTCGCCGGCTTTGCCTGTTTGACCGTGGCTTTCGCCATTGCCGGGATCATGGGGGCGATGCTGGCCTTTGCCGGTGCAACGGACTGGTGTGGCCTGGCCATGCTGCGCGCTGCCCTGGAACCGCGCGGCGCCATCCTCATGGCGGCGCAGCCGGTCGCTGCTGAAGCTGTCAGGCTCCGTGACGCGACACGTCACTGGCAGACCAGCACACGGCGGGAGACGACATAGCCCCACGGGTCGAAACTGCGCCGCCACACATAGTAGCAGTCATCGCCGTAATAGCTGTTGTAGTAATAGGGCGCGCCTACGCCCAGCGCGAAAGCCGGACCGAAGAAGAAGCGGTTATTGTGGAACCGCCGGTCGTGGAAGAACACCGCTTGGTTGGCAAAGCCTGGCCGGACGAAGCCGGGCCCAACGAATGCCGGGCGGGCGAAACCGGGACGTGCGAATCCGCCGCCCCGGAAGCCGCCCATCGGGACGCCGCCGCCGCGGAAGGCCATGCCGCCGCCATGGAAGCCACCGCCGCCATGGAACGCCATGCCGCCGCCACCGAAGCCGCCACCCCCGAAGCGTGCCTCGGCGGGGGCCGACCATGCGATGACGCCCATCGAGATCGCTGCCGCGGCGAAAGCCGTGGCAACCATCTTATTGCTGCTGAAGGTTGAGATCATGACGAACCTCCCATCACATGAGCCTCGCCTTGCGCTCAATCTGCGCCTTTTGATATGAACATACAATGAACATTGATTGCGCTTCCGTTGGCCGGGCGCAAAGAAAATGCCCGCAGCGCCAAGGCGCTACGGGCATCGAAAAGCCAACGGCCATGTCCATAACGGGCGCGCGTACATCCGGCGTCACACGTTCGGCTCATGGCCGTCTTCAACGATGATGGAAGGCGGTGGAACGCCCTCGATACATCATCGTGACCCTGAAATGGGAAGCGTGGTCGCCGATTGCAAGCCCTCGGTGGAAACAGATTTGCGCCATTCGTAAAGCGCGTCCGGCTCCCCTTCCTCGTTGCGCGTGCCGTCATTGAGGTCGACGAGACGGAAGTCGTGTCGCTCATAGAAGGCCCGAGCTGCCGTGTTCCGCTGGAAGGTGAACAGGCTGAGGCGGGTGGGGCAGCGCGCCCTGGCTCTGGCGAGCAGCAGCGAGCCGATGCCGCGCCTGAAATGCCCGGGCAGCAGATAGAGCTGGTCGAGTTCCTCGCCGTCGAGCGACATGAAGCCGAGGATGCGCCCAGCCTCGCGTGCGACCCAGGTCTCTCCGCGGGCGAGCCTGACGGACTCGATCCAGTCCCGCACCTCGTCGTCGCTGTGGCAGCGGCGCAGATAGGGCAGCGCTTCGGTGCGTGAGGCCAGATAGAGCGAGGCGATCTCCCCGGCATCCCGGGGAGAGGCGCGTTCGATCGTGATCGCAGGCGCCGCGGCCATGCCCCGGCCCGTTCTCCCTCAGGCGTCGAAGACGCCGCGCAGGAAGTCCTGCTTGCCGATCTGGAAGCCGTTCTCGCGCAGGATGTCGTAAGCCGTCGTGGCGTGGAAATAGAAGTTCGGGATGGCGAAGCGGGTGAGATAGGCCTCGCCCGTCATTGTCACCGTCGCCGACGGGCCGCGCGGGAAGGTAACCTCGCGGGAAAGCCCGGCGTCGAGGGCCGCGCCATCGGCGGCCGCGACGAAGGCGAGCGTCTTGGCGATGCGCTCCTTCAACTCGGGGAAGCTCTTCTCCTCGTCGGGGAAGCGCGGGTTCTCGCCGCCGGAAAGCCGCGCCACCGCATTCTTGGCGAAGTCGCAGCAGAGCTGGATCTGGCGGGTGAAGGCCAGCATGTCGGGCGCGAGACGCGCCGTCAGGAGCACTTCCGGTTGGATCTTGCGGGTCTCGGCCTGCTCCAGGGCCTTGTCGAGAATGGCGTCGAGCGCCTTGAGCGTCTGCACGAAGCCGGAAAGGGCGGCGGCCTGGACTGTGAGCGGCATGAGAAGAAACCTCGAAACGACAACGGGCCCGGAAAGGGCCCGCTGCGTTAGCTATAGAGGAGATTGTTCCGCGGCGCGTGCCTCGGCAGATCAATCTTTCGCGCGCTCGACATAGGAGCCGTCGGCCGTCATCACGACGATGCGGGTGCCGACGCCGACATGCGGCGGCACGGCGCTGCGCACGCCGTTCGACAGGATCGCCGGCTTGTAGGACGAAGAGGCGGTCTGGCCCTTCGTCACCGGCTCGGTCTCGGCGACCTCGAGCGTGACGCGCTGCGGCAGCTCGATCGCCACGGCCTTGTCCTCGAACACCGAGAGCGAGACCTTCATGTTTTCCTGAAGATAGGGGGCGGAGTCGCCGACGACGTCCTTGTCGACATGGATCTGGTCGAAGGTCTCCGGGTTCATGAAGACGTACTGCTCGCCGTCCTGATAGAGATAGGTGAAGTCGCGGTCCTCGACATAGGCGCGCTCGACCTGCTCGGTCGTCTTGTAGCGCTGCGTCATCTTCACGCCGTCGGCGATGCGGCGCATGTCGATCTGCGTCGTCGGCGTGCCCTTGCCGGGGAAGAAGCTCTCGGCCGAGATGACGGTGCAGAGATGCCCGTCGAGCTCGAGGACGTTGCCCTTGCGGACGGAGGAAGCGATGACCTTGACCACGTGAATGTCCTTACTGGTGCGCGGCGCGCCCGCGCGCTATGCGAATTCGATTGCCGCGCAACTACCGCATTCGCGCGCGAAACGAAAGCTTTCCGACGTATCCGGTGCGAGATTCGATGAGCTCCTCCCCGACGCCGTTCTGGCGGCCCGATGTCCATGCCGACCGCCGCCCGGCGCTTCTCGCCCGCGGGCGGATCAAGGCGGCGTTGCGGCGCTGGTTCGAGGCTGATGACTTCACCGAGGTCGAGGCGGCGATCCTGCAGCTCTCACCCGGCAATGAGACGCATCTGCACGGCTTTGCCACGACGCTGGTCGACAACGCCGCGCAGTCGCACCCCTATTACTTGCACACGTCGCCGGAATTCGCGGCCAAGAAGCTGCTCGCGGCCGGCGAAACCCGCATCTTCGATTTCGCCCGCGTCTTCCGCAACCGCGAGCGCACGGCGCTGCACCACCCCGAATTCACCATGCTCGAATGGTATCGCGCCGGCGAGGACTATCAGGTGCTGATGCAGGATTGCGCGGCGCTGATGGCTGAGGCTGCCCGTGCCGCCGGCGCCACCATGCTGCGCTGGCGCGATGTCGAAGCCGACCCCTTC
This sequence comes from Allobosea sp. TAF32, assembly GCF_052113585.1. Taxonomy (NCBI): domain Bacteria; kingdom Pseudomonadati; phylum Pseudomonadota; class Alphaproteobacteria; order Hyphomicrobiales; family Alloboseaceae; genus Allobosea; species Allobosea sp. TAF32. The sequence goes on from NZ_JBFRDM010000010.1 coordinate 122,125, forward strand.
GCGGAGCCCGAGCGCCTGACCTTGCAGGAGGCGTTCAAGCGCCATGCCGGGATCGACCTGCTGCGCACGGTCACTGCCGATCACGATGTCGATCGGGGCGGGCTTGCCGCCGATGCGATCGAGGCCGGCATCCGGGTCGCTCCGGACGACACATGGTCGGATATCTTCAGCCGCGTGCTCTCCGAGCGCATCGAGCCGCATCTCGGCCGCGGCCGTGCCACGATCCTCTGCGAATACCCGATCAGCGAGGCCGCGCTCGCCCGGCCCAAGCCCGGCGATCCGCGCGTGGCCGAGCGCTTCGAGCTCTATGCCTGCGGCGTCGAACTCGCCAACGCCTTCGGCGAACTCACCGACCCGGCCGAGCAGCGCCGCCGTTTCGAGGCCGACATGGACGAGAAGGAGCGCATCTATGGCGAGCGCTATCCGATCGATGGCGATTTCCTGGAGGCGCTGGCGAGCATGCCGGCGGCGTCCGGCATCGCGCTCGGCTTCGACCGCCTCGTGATGCTCTGCGTGGGCGCGCGCCGGATCGAGGATGTGCTCTGGACGCCGGTCGCGGAAGCGGGCAGGGGAAGGGCATGACCGTTCACCTGCCCCCCGGCGGCCAGCCGCTGCGCAGCATCGACGCGCTCGTCGAAGCGGGGCTTGCCGCGCCCGCGCGCCGCGAGGCGCTGCAGAAGGTGGCGGAGCGCTATGCCGTCTCGGTGACATCGGCCGTCGCCGGGTTGATCGACCCGGCCGATCCGGCCGATCCGATCGCGCGCCAGTTCGTCCCTGATGCGGCCGAACTCGTGACGCTCCCGCAGGAGCTGGCCGATCCGATCGGCGACGACACCCATTCTCCGGTCGAGGGTGTGGTCCATCGCTATCCCGACCGCGCCCTGCTCAAGCTCGTCCATGCCTGCCCGGTCTATTGCCGCTTCTGCTTCCGCCGCGAGATGGTCGGCCCCGGCGGCGATGCGCTGACTGGCCAGAAGCTCGACGCCGCGCTCGCCTATCTCGCTTCCCGTCCCGAGATCTGGGAGGTGATCATGACGGGCGGCGATCCCTTCATCCTCTCCGCCCGCCGCATCCGCGAAGTGGCGAAGCGTCTGGCCGCGATCTCGCATATCAAGGTCGCGCGCTGGCACACCCGCGTCCCGGTGGTCGATCCCGGCCGGATCACGCCGGACTATGCCCGGGCGCTGCGCATTCCCGGCAAGGCGAGCTATATCGCCATCCATGCCAACCATCCGCGCGAGTTCACCGACGACGCACGCGCGGCGATCGCGACGCTCGCCGATGCCGGCCATGTCTTGTTGAGCCAGTCCGTGCTGCTCAAGGGCGTCAATGCCGATGTCGAAACGCTCGGGGCCCTGATGCGCGCCTTCGTCGAGAACCGCATCAAGCCCTATTATCTGCACCATCCCGATCTCGCGCCCGGCACCTCGCATTTCCGGCTGACGCTGGAGGAGGGGCAGGCGCTGGTCAAAAGCCTGCGCGGCCACCTTTCGGGGCTGTGCCAGCCGACCTATATCCTCGACATTCCCGGCGGTGCCGGCAAGATTCCGGTCGGCCCCTCCTTCCTCTCCGGTTGCGAGACGCCGGGCGCGGAAGCGATCGCCGAAGACCGGCATGGCGGGCAGCATCTCTATCCCGCCTGATACGAAGGACATCGACATGCAGGACAAGCTGCCGCTCGTGATCGTTTCGGACATTGCCTGTCCATGGTGCTTCATCGGCAAGACGCGGCTGGAGACGGCTCTGGAGCGCTACGGTCTCAATGAGCGCTTCGCCATCACCTGGCTACCCTATGAGTTGAATCCGGAAATGCCGGAGGAGGGCATGGATCGCACCCAGTATCTCGAGGCCAAGTTCGGTCCGGGCAAGCGCAAGGAAATCGAGCTGAAGCTGTCGGAAGCGGCGCTGGAGAGCGGCGTAACCTTCAACTGGGCGAAGGTGACGAAGAGCGTCAACACGCGCATGGCGCATATGCTGATCGCGGCCGCCTCGACGGTGCAGCGCGGCGGCGACATGACGACGGCTCTCTTCAAGGCCTATTGGCAGGACGGGCGCGACATCGGCGACATCGAGACGCTGGTCCAGATCGCCGTCGAGCAGGGTTTCGACGAACAGGCCGCCCGCGACGAACTCGCCAATGACGAGCTGCGCGAGACCGTGATCGGGCTGGAGGATCATGCCCGCAAGGTCGGCGTCAACGGCGTGCCGTTCTTCATCGTCGACGGCAAGCTCGCGATCTCGGGCGCGCAGCCGCCGGAGGTCTGGTCCCAGGCCTTCCAGCAGGTTCTGGCAGCCCATCAGCAGCCGGAGATGCCGCAGTTCTGATCTGAGCGCGGGCGATCTCGGCGCGCGGTCAGGCGCTGATCAGATGGATTACGGCGGGCGCCGCGAGCGCGACGCCCGACAGGAACAGCAGGACGAAGACGATCCGCCGCAGCGCCATCGGGGAGATGGCCGGCGGGCGTCGCCGAGCGAGATGCGTCGCCGCCATGACGACGGGCACCGCCAGCAGCCCCGAAAGCACCGATGCGGACGGAATTTGGCCTGATGCGGCCACCAGCCCGGTGCGGCAGAGCGCATTGAGCGCGAAGACCGTCACCAGCGTTTCCCGGATCGTCAACAGCGTCATCGGCTGCCGGTAGAAATGGTAGACCAGTGGCGGCCCGGAGGTCGAGAACATCCCGCCCATCAGCCCGGCGACGCTGCCGAAGAAGAGGAAGCTCGGCGCGCCGGAACGCTGCGCGAGAGGCTGCGGCTTGCGCGCGAGCTGCAGGCTGGAGACGATGATGACGAAGCCGAGCGCCAGCCGCAGCAGGTCGGCCTGGCTGTCGGCGAGCCATTCCAGCAGCCGATAGCCGATGAACAGGGCCGGCAGGCTCGCCGCCATCACCAGCCGGAATTCGCGCCAGGCAACGTCGCGCCAGCCCTTCAGCAGCATCTGCGTCGCGTTGACCAGGGTCAGCAGGCTGACGAGCATCGCCGCATCGGGCAACGAGATCAGCCCGGACAGCCCGACGCCTCCCATGGTGATCAGGCCGAAGGCGAAGCCGGTCAGCGTCTGGGCATAGGCGGCCACGCCTGTCAGTAGGAGGAAGCCGATCAGCGCGGCCACAGACATCGTCGGTCGTCTCCGAAGAAGTGAGCGTGAGCCGTAGAACATCGGCGCAGCCGCCGGAATCCATTTTCCGGCAAAGCTGATGTGCGTTGACGTGTCATGGGTCTGTCGCGCTCGCGTTGCGATCAGGCCACGCCTGGGGCTGTTCAGCTCTCCGCGAATGCGGCCAAAGGTTGACTCGCCCGGGGCAGAGCGGGCACCATCGGCCCGCTCGCGATCAATCCACAGCAGGAGCGGCGAAGATGCTGTCGATCCCGAACCGCGCAGCCGTATGCTTTTTCGGCTTTGCGCTTTCCGGCTGCATGCAGTCGATGCCGACCGCCGAGACGATCACTCGGCCGACCATGGAAGCCTTCACGCGGCTGAGCTCGTGGACGCCTTGGCGCGCGTCACCTGAGCAGCCCCCGCCGGTGGTTGTTGCGGCGCAAAATCCGCCTCCGGTCATCGAGCCGATAGAGGAGCCGCCAGCGCCTCCGCTGCGGCCGGCAATCGGGCCGCAGCAGTCAAAGCCCGTGGTCCACCGCACGCCGCAGCTGGCCTCATCGCGGACCCGGCCTGTGACCCCGGCGCCGGCCGCCGCCATCATCCCGGCCGCTGCTGTGACGCCAGTCCCAACGCCTGCACAATCGGGGTCTCCGCTGCTGCCCGCCAGAGTGAGCTGTCAGACCGCGAGCCAGCCCGGGGAGCGTGTGCGGATGGAATGCACGCCGGTCGAGTGACGGGCTGCTCGGGATTCGAGCCTCGCTCGGCCTGAAGTGTGGCCTCCGATCGGCACATGGGCGAGGGACGGGCAATTCCTCCCCAACGACGCAGTCGTTCGATAAGGAACAACCGGCGCGGTCCGGGCTTCCTAGGACATGCCTGCTCGCAAGAAACCGCCGCTGGATTTTTGGCTTTGGCTCGCGGTCATCGGGCTGGTCGCTCTTGTGGGTGCGGTATCCCTGCACTTTCCAGCGCGCATAGCACAGCCGCTCCCGACGACGGCCGGGCAAGGGTGGCGGTGATGATCAGGCCGATTGGCGATATCGCTCGACCGCCCGCCGTTTCAAATCGTCCTCGTCTTCCGCGACCGCGACGAGCGCCGCGACGATATAGGCCAGTCTTGTCCGCTCTCGCTCGTCAAACACGTCGATATCCGCCGGTTTGACGTCCTTCCACGCAGCTTCCAGCGCTGCCTGCGCCCGAGCGAGGTCGACAGGGTCGTTCAGCGATGAGAATGGCACGCTCCTGCTCCCCCCAAGTCCTCGATGCCAACAGATTTAGGAGCCGGATCGCGGTCCGCAAGCAAGAAAAAGAGTGGCGAGATCGAGGTGGATTGAAAGGTCGACGGTCACGTCACTTCGTGCGGGCCATATCTCGTCAGGCCCAATCATGAAGCGGCTGAATCGTCGACGTCGCAGGGAAGTCGGACACCTGGCGCGACAGGAAGCTCGTGCCCCGCAGCAGAGGCGGCCTTCGGTGCTGGACAGGCGCTCTGCAGGCCCGCAAGATGTCGTCATGCGGTTCACGAAGTGGGACTACATCGCGTTTCCATTTCTCGCTGCCCTGTGCATCGGGGTCTTCTACGGCGCCCTGCGGCTCGTCGGCTTCTTCGGACTCGGGGTACTGGGCCTCGTCATCGTTTTTATCATAGTCCGCATGGATTTGGAGAAGGATGGCCCAGGCGGAGTCCATCCTTCAGTGCTCGCCGAGCAGTTCAAAGCCCGCGACCGCATGTCGCGATCAGAGAAGGCCAACCTGTTCGAGGAGCAGCGGTCGCGTCTTCAGCCCCAATTCGTTGCACTCGTCGTCGGCACCGGCTTTGCCATCTTGGGCTTTGGGTTTCACTTCTTCCTTTGAGGAGGCCCGGTCCCGACTTGCGATGCCCGCGTCCACTTGACCGGGCCACTCGCCGCATCGGGCGTCTCGACTCCTGCCACCCATAGAAAAGCCCCGCCGGCATGCGCTGGCGGGGCATCGATTTATCGGCAGGCCTTCACGGAGACTATCTCTCCGCGAGCGGCTGCTGAGCTCTTAGCTGCGATACCAGGCCGCGAGGTTCCAGGTATCGACGTCCCAGCCGGAATGGTCGTGGGAGAGGTTGTTCGCCGCGGCGACGACCTTCTTGCGCGACAGGATCGGCAGGATGACGTTGGCCTCGCAGAAGATCTCGTTGACCTTGATCAGCAGCGCGGCGCGCTTGGCCGGATCGAGCTCCTTCTGCGCGGCCTTGTAGGCCTCGTCGGCAGCCGGATCGGTATAGCGCGAGACGTTGCGGCCCAGCCACTTGTTCTCCTTGTTGGCGACTTCCCAGGAAACGAACTGGTTGAGGAAGCGCTCCGGATCAGGCTGCGGCTGCGTGGTCGTATACATCTCCATGTCGACATAGAGCTTGGTGTAGGTGTCCGGGTTGGCGACGTCCGACGAGAAGAACACCGACGCCGTGACCGACTTGAGCTCGAGGTCGATGCCGGCGCGCTGGCAGGCCTGCTTGATGATGGCCTGGACCTTTTGGCGCGGGGCGTTGATCGAAGTCTGGTAGACGTATTTGAGCTTCTTGCCGTCCTTCTCGCGGATGCCGTCCGAGCCCTTCTTCCAGCCGGCCTCGTCGAGGATCTTGTTGGCCTTCTCGATGTTGAACTCGTATTTCAGCTTCTGCGACTTGAACTGCTTGGGCTCGTTGACGAAGCTCGCCGTCGCGCTGCCGGCGCGGCCATAGATGAACTTCTGGATCGAGTCGCGGTCGATCAGCAGGTTGATCGCCTGGCGCACGGCCGGGTCCGACAGGGTCGGGTGCTTGGTCTTGACGCTCGAGCGCTCGCCGTCGACCTCGGTCCACGGATCGGTCGTGTTGAGGGTGATGAACTCGATGTCGCCGGCAGCCGCTGCGCTGATCTTGCCGCGTCCGCCGGTCTCCATGCGCTTGAGGACCTCGTCCTCGACCAGCGTGTCCCAGGCATAGTCGTATTCGCCGGTCTGCAGCACTGCGCGCGCCGCCGAAACCGCGTCACCGCCGCCCTTGATCTCGAACGTGTCGAAATGCGGCTGGTTCTTGACGTGGTAGTCGGTGTTGATGGTCCCGGTCAGGATGTCGCCGGGCTTGAAGTCCGCGAACTTGTAGGGGCCGGTGCCGACCGGCTTCAGGTTCGCCGGTGCCTCGCGCGACTTCGCGCCCTTGTATTCGCCGAAATGGTGCTTCGGGATGATCATGCCGGCGACGCCGACGAAGGGATCGGCCCAGAACGGCGTCGGCTTGGCGAAGATCACCTTGACGGTGAGATCGTCGACCTTCTCGACCTTGATGTCCTTGTAGGCGCCGGTGGTGTAGGCGGCTGTCGCCGGGTCGGCGGCATATTCCCAGGTGAAGACGACGTCGTCGGCGGTGAGCGGCTTGCCGTCATGCCACTTCACGCCCGGCTTCAGCTTCCAGGTGACGGTCGTGCCGTCCTCGGAGAGGCCGCCGTTGGCGCGGGTCGGCACTTCCGCCGCGAGCTGCGGGGTGAGATTGCCTTCCTTGTCCCAGCCGGCGAGCGGCTCGTAGAAGACGCGCGAGGCGATCTGGTCCTTGGTGCCGGAGGCGAAATGCGGGTTGAGCAGGGTCGGGGCCTGCCAGAGCAGCATCTTCAGCGGACCGCCGCCACCGGCCTTGGTCGGCTTGTATTCGAGCGTGGCATTCGCCATCGCCACATCGTTCCATGCCAGGATCTGGCTCGCGATCGGGGCGGCGATGCCCAGCGCAGCCATCCGCTGCATGAAGGAACGCCGCGACAGGCGGCCCTCTTTCAGGTTATCGACCATTCCCTGGATATATTGACTGCTCATAACTGACCTTCGCATTGCGCCGGCTAGATATCGACCAGAAGTAGATCAGTATCAGCCTTGTTTTTACTGCAAACAAGGCACGGTAATGCCTTGGTCGCGACTCACCTCGTAGGGCGCGTCACCTTAAGCCCACCTTAAGGCGTTTTGATGGGATGGTAGGGTTGTTTACGGCGCATGGCGGCCATCCGCATTCTCGCGGGTGTCATGCCCGATGCGGCGAAGCTCGGGCTCGGGGATGTCATTAGCGACGGAGGGACATAATCTGACGGAGAGGCAGGGCGCCAGTACCGGCAGTGGGTCGGAAATCTCGGTTCCGGCACACCGGCGGAGGGCCGCTCAGCCCTCCGCTTTTGTCATGGAAGCTTAGCTCCAGAAGCCTTCTTGATAGCTGCGAGGCGAGAACTCCTTGTCGTCCCGCTGTTCCTCGCGATCATCCCGATGCTCGCTTTGTGTCTCGCATGCGCAGTCGGAATCGTGCCGTTCCAGCATCAGATCTCTCCTTTCAGTTTGTGAGGGAGGGTGCCTTGGGCTTCACGAATATGGGCATTTATGTTGCAGCGCACAAGGCGCGAGTGACATGGGTGGGTTGCCAACAATGTTGGAACAATCCAGCTAGGACTACGTTGGTGCGGTTCGCCGCAACGCGGCCTGAGGATTGGATACCAGATGAAGCAAGCGACCTATTTTTTGACTATTGCCGGTGCCTTCGCGATCGCCGGCGCCGTGATCGCCTCGCCCGTGGCGGCCGGCGCCCAGGATTTGCCTGCGGGCGTTGCCGCCGGCCTCGATAGGCAGCCGGTCGAGTACAGCATGACCGCCGCCAAGGAGCGCAGGCTGATGATCATGCAGGAAACCATGCGCCAGCAGCAGCATGGCCGCGGTAGGCCCGGATACGGGCGCGGCTACGGCCCGCGGCCTCACCCGGGCTACGGCCCAGGCTATGGCCCCCGTCCTGGCCCGCGTCCCGGTTATGGCTATCGTCGCGGCTACGAGCGTTGGTGATCGATAGCCTCCAACTGGGGCTCCCGCGCGGAGGGAATTGACCCTCCGCGCCGCTTCCGGCGCGGGGCCGGCGCGACCCGGTGGCCTCACTTGCATCTGGCTTCGAATCGTGCGCCTTCCCGCAAAACGCAGGGAGCCGGTGGATGATGCAGAAGATCAACGATGTCCGCGACCGCCTGATCGTCGCCCTCGACGTGCCCACCGTGTGGGATGCCTACCGCCTCGTCTCGACGCTCGGCGACGACGTCACCTTCTACAAGATCGGCTATCGCCTCGCCTTCGCCGGCGGGCTCGATCTCGCACGCCAGCTCGTCACCGAGGGCAAGAAGGTCTTCCTCGACCTCAAGCTCCACGACATCGGCAACACCGTGACCGAGGGCGTGGACTCGCTGACCAAGCTCGGCGTCACCTTCCTCACTGTCCACGCCTATCCGCAGACCATGCGCGGCGCCGTCGAGGGCCGTGGCGATGCGGCCCTCAAGCTGCTCGCGGTCACGGCGCTGACCTCCTATGATGACGGCGACCTGCGCGATGCCGGCTACGGGCTGGCGGTGCGCGATCTCGTGCGCCTGCGCGCCGAGCAGGCCCGCACGGCCGGCATCGACGGCATCGTCTGCTCGGCCGCAGAGACGGAGATCGTGCGCGAGGTCATCGGTCCCGACATGGTCATCGTCACACCCGGCATCCGCCCCTCCGGCAGCGCGGCGGGTGACCAGAAGCGCACGCTGACCCCGGCCGAGGCGATCCGCATCGGCGCCGACCATCTCGTCGTCGGGCGTCCCATCATCCGCGCGGCCGACCCGCGCGCCGCGGCGGGCGCGGTCATGGACGAGATCGTCGCGGCTTCGTAAGCTCCTGCCCGGAACCGATTCAGCGAACGGATAGAACCATGCCCAAGGGATATGTCATCGGCCGCGCCAAGGTCACCGACGCGACCAAATGGGGGGCCTACGCCGCTCGTTCCACCGAAGTGATCAAGCAGTTCGGCGGCGTGCCGGTCGTGCGCGGCGGGCAGATGACGGTCGGCGAGGGCGAGGGGCGCGCGCGCAACATCGTCCTCGAGTTCAAGGATTTCGAGACGGCCAAGGCCTATCTCTTCTCGCCGGAATATGCCGAGGCCCGCAAGCTGCGTGAGGGCGCCGGCGAGATCGATCTCGTCGCCGTCGAGGGGGTCTGAGCCATGGCCGCCAAGGGCTATTGGATCGCGCGCGTCGATGTCGAGAACGAGGAGGCCTATGCCCGCTATCGTTCGCTGAACGCCGTCGCCTTCGCCAAATACGGCGCGAAGTTCATCGTCCGCGGCGGCGAATACAAGCTCGCCCGCGGTGAGGGCCGCAAGCACAACGTCGTCATCGAGTTCAAGGACGAGGCGACGGCGCGCTCCTGCTACGCATCGCCGGAATACCAGGAGGCGATGAAACACCTGAGCGCTGCCGGGAAGTCCGATCTTATCATCATCGGCGGCTATGAAGGCCCGCAGCCGGGCGAATGAGCTCGCCCGAACGCGATCTCGCATGCGGGCCGCTGACCGCGATCGGCGTGATCAGCGGCACGTCGATGGACGCCATCGACGTGTCGCTGGTGACGAGCGACGGACGCGACGCCGTCGCTTTCGGGGCAGGCGCCTCCTATCCCTATCGCGAAGAGACGCGTCGCGCGCTGCAGGCGGTCATCGCCGATGCCGAGCGAGCCTCGGCCGAGCCGCTCATCGAGCTCGAAGCCGCTGTGACTGCCGACCACCTTTCAGCCATCCGCAGCTACGTTTCCGCCCAGAACTTCGACTGGGCGAGCATCGATCTCGTCGGCCTGCATGGCCAGACCATCTATCATCGGCCGGAACGGCGCTTCACGCGCCAGCTCATCGACGGGCAGGCCGTGGCCGATGCGCTCGGCATTCCCGCCGTCGACCGCTTCCGCCATGCCGATGTCGCAGCCGGTGGCGAGGGGGCGCCTTTTGCGCCGCTCTATCACCGGGCCCTCGCGCAGCGGCTGGAGCAGCCGGTGATGGTGCTGAACCTCGGCGGCGTCGGCAACGTCACCTATATCGACGGCGAGACCGTCATCGCCTTCGATACCGGCCCGGCGAGCGCGATTCTCGATGATTTCGTCTTGCGCCGCCTTGGGCGTCCCTATGATGCGGACGGTGCGCTGGCAGCGAGCGGCCGCGTTCATGACGACCTCGTCGCCGGCTTCATGGCCAACCCCTATTTCGACAGGCCAGCGCCGAAATCGCTCGATCGCAACGATTTCCACCGCCGCGCCCAGGTCGTCGAGGCCTTGTCCGATGCCGATGGCGCGGCCACGCTTGCCGCATTCACCATCGAGAGCCTGGTGTCGGCGCTGCGCCATGTGCCGCGTGCGCCCAAGCGCTGGCTCGTCGGCGGCGGCGGACGGCTGAACCGGCATTTCATGGCGCGGCTGGGCCAGCGGCTCGGCGTGCCCGTCGACCCTGTCGAGGTTGTAGGCTGGGACGGCGACGCGCTCGAAGCGCAGATCTTCGCCTATTTCGCGATCCGTTCGGTCAAGGGGCTACCGCTCAGCCTGCCCTCGACGACAGGCGTCCCGCTGGCGATGACGGGCGGCGAGCTTCGCCGGCCCATGGCGCACAATTGAGCATGGCCGTCATGCCTCCGTCATTTGAAGGATGAGGAGTCCGGCAAGCTCTGCCTAGATGCGCGCCGGGTCAGCGGCGAGAGGAAACCTCGTCGCAGGGGGGGAGCTGGCAGGGTCGGGCCCTGCCGGGCGAGAGCCGAACTCAGCGCGGCTGAAGGGGCAGAACCGCGCTGCGCAGCAGCGAGACGAGCTGGCTTTGCTGGCGGGTGTTGGTCTTCTGGAAAATCCGCGCCAAATGCGTGCGGGCGGTCGAGATGCGCACGCCCTGGGCCATGGCCGCTTCCGTCAGAGAGAGACCGCTCGCCAGAGCGGACGCGAACTTGGCTTCGGTATCGGTCAAATCGAACAGCTGGCGCGTGCAGGCGACGATGTCGCTCGCCGTCTCAAGGCGCCTGAGCGCGATCATGATCAGACCGTGTGGCCCGTGGAGCGCCGGGGAGGGCGCCGCAGGCATGACGCAGGCCGAAAGCGAATGACCGCCGTCGCCACCATGCAGGATCATGCTTGCCTGATGGTTTGCGAGCGGATCGCGGGAGCAGTGCAGGGCTCCCTCCACCAGTTGGCGGAGCCGGCGCTGGTCGCCCGGCTGGCGGGCGTAGAGGCGCCCCTGCCGCAACCCGATCGGCCCGTCCGGCTCGGCCAGGATCTCGTCGGCGCCCTCATTGGCATAGGAAATCCGCATCTCCGCATCGAGGATCGCGATTCCGAGGGCCAGCCGGTCGAGCGCGCCGCGCGCCTCGTCGCGTTGGATGGTGACGCGGCCGATATGACGGCGCAGTTCCACCACCCGGCGGAGCACCGGGTAGAGCCTGCCCAGCAGGGCGGCGTCCTGGTCGTCGAACCCGTCCTGGCTGCGGCCGCGCTGCACGTCGAAGAACCAGAACGCCTGCCCCTTTTCCGACAAGCGGCAGGCCATGCCGCCATACATGTCCTGCGGTCGCATCCACTCCTGCCAGACGCGCGAGCGCCGCAGGGACTCTGCGCCGTAGACCTGATGATCCCGATAGACTTCCCCGAGCGGGATACCGTGCAGCGCCTGGCCCATCTCGACGAATTCCGGCGCCAACTCGCCGAAGCAATGTTCCTGCAAGGCTTCGTCGGGATTGGTGGCGTAGGCGATCCAGTCCTCCGGGTCGGGGCCGATGCTGGCGAAACAGGCTTTGGAGCCGTCGAAGAGCCGGCGCATCGTCTCGGCGGCGACCGGCATCTGCTGCTCGTCCATCGCACCGGCCAGCAGCTGGTCGATCGCGGTCATGACGGTATCGACATCGGGATGCGCCATGCCCCCCCCCAATTGCGATGGACCAAGTCTGATCTTGCCCGGGTCAGGTTAGCAGCATGGCTGGGTCGCGAAAAGTCCAAAAGCAATCCAAAGATCTTTATGCAGTTTGCGGCGGCTTCCCGCCAATGTGTGCTTCCGCGAGTTGGGTGATTTCGGCGGGCCGCGGCAGGGCATCGAAGACACCGTGCCGCGTCGTCGTCAGCGCGCCGGCGGCAGCCGCGTGGCGCAGCGCCTCGGAGAGGGCGCGCCCCTCGGCGAGGCGAACGCCGAGTGTCGCGGCAAAGGCATCGCCGGCGCCCAGCGCATCGACCGTTTCGACGGGAAAACTGGCTTGCAGGACCGGTTGCTTACCGGCCGCGACTGCGATGGCGCCGGCTGCGCCGCGGGTCAGTACGACGAGCTTCGGACCGCGTTTGAGGATCGCCGGGCCGAGTTCTACGGCGAAGCGCCCGGGCGTGGCGATGTCCGCGTCCTGCCAGCCGAATGTCGCCGCGAGGCCGCCGGCTTCGGTTTCGTTGACGATGAGAAACGAGGTCGAGCGCAGGATGTCGTCCGGCACCGGCCGGAACGGCGAGGGGTTGAGCAGGGTCGGCACGCCCGCTCGATGCGCCAGGGCGAAAGCCGCGCGGATCGGGGCGTCCGAAATCTCGAATTGCGCTGCGACCAGCGCGGCTCCCGCGATGGCTTCGGCTTTGTCCCGGACATGCGCTTCCGAAACGGCGAGATTGGCCCCCGGCGCGATGGCAAGGCTGGTCTCGCCGGCCGCGTCGACGAAGGCGACGCCGCTCCCGGTCCGTCCCTCCAGGCGCACGAGCATCCCCTCCGGCAGATCGGCGCGTGCCAGCGCCGCGGGGGCGAAGCTGGCAGCCAGATCGTCGCCGACCGCGAGGACCCCGTCCACCGCGGCACCAAGGCGGCGTGCCATGATCGCCTGGTTCAGACCCTTGCCGCCGGGCTCGATGGTCACGCGCTCGGCGGCGATCGATTCCCCCGGCCGCGGAAAACGCCCGACCTTTGCCGAGCAGGCGAGGACGAAGCTTCCCAGAATGAAGATCGGTTTGTCGAGCATAGGGTTTGATTTTCCTATCCACGAGCTGCTACGCGGGTTGTGTCACGATCATGCAACTGACGACAGTGCCCAAGCCTACCAATCCGAAGCCGCCGTTCCAGGAACTGCTGGAGCTGCGCAGCGATACCGCCAAGCCGCTCTATAAGCAGCTTGAGGATCAACTGACGCGACTGATCGGCGACGGCATCCTCCCGCCGGGCACGACCCTGCCGGCGGAACGTGAGCTGGCCGAGCGGCTCAGCATCAGCCGCACCACCGTACAACGCTCCTACAATGCGCTGCGACAGCGAAAGCTGCTGAGCGCGCAGGGCCGGTTGGGGTCGATCGTGCAGGGGCCGGGGCGTCGTCTGCATTCGGGCATGGACCGGCTCAAGGGCTTCACCGAGGAGATGCACGAGCTCGGCCGGGTCCCGTCCTCCCGCATCCTCGAGCGGACGGTAGTGCAGGACCGCGCGATTGCCTCGATCTTCGGCGAGCCGTCGCATGCCAGCTTCCTCAAGCTCGTCCGTGTTCGCTCCGGCGACGACGTTCCGATGTCGCGCGAATGCGCCTGGTACAATCTGGAGCGGGTTCCTGAGCTGGCGCGGGCCGAACTGTCGGGCTCCGTCTATGCCGCCCTCGCCGCATTCGGATTCCCGCTGGTCCGCTGTGATCAGACCATAGAGGCGGCGGCCCCGAGCGACGAGGAATGCGCGATCTTCGGATTCCGGCGGCCGGTGCCCTGCCTGCTGATCAAACGGCGCAGCTACGGCGCGGACGGCGTCATGCTGGAATATGTCGAGGGCCTGTTCCGTGGCGACACCTACACCTATCGGCTGGCGCTGAAGGCCTGATTTGGCGGCCGCGCTCTTGCCAACCCCCCGGTCCGCATCTGCGCGAATTTGAACCGATCTCCATCCTCCTGCGACGAATGGAAACCGAAGCATGTGCGGGGTTGTCTCCTTGCATGTGCGCGGCGATCCCTGGATTGCGGAGATGGATGTTGCGATGTCATTCCATGTTTCGGTCATAGGCAGGGCCGATTTCTCGCCAATGCCGCCGCGCCGGCTGGCTCCGGAGGCCGCTGATGGAGCGTCGAAGCCTGTCTTCGTCATCGATGCCGGCCTGAGCATGCGCTTCAGCAATCGCTCCGCGGCCGCGCTGATGCGGAACGGGTTGGGCGACGCCGATCGTTTCACCGCCTGCGACAAGGATTTCCTGGCGCGGCTTCAGCTCTGGATGAAGCGCAGCCGCTGCGGCAGCGCGGTCGGCGAGACGCGGCTGCCGCTGGCGCTGCGCTGCGGGCGACAGGTCGCGATCGACGCCGTTCATCTGGCGTGCATCGACCTCTTCGTCCTGACGGTCGACGACCCCGAAAGCGCCATGGAGCGGAACGTCGCCCAGGTCAGCGAAGCCTGCGGGCTGACGCCGACGGAGGAGCGCATGCTGGGGCTCGTCGCCGAAGGGCTGGACACGATCGTCGCTGCGAAGCGGCTCGGCATCGCGCCGACGACCGCACGCACCCACCTCCAGCGCCTGTTCACCAAGACCGGAACGGCGCGGCAGAGCGAACTCGTCCGCTTCGTCGCCACCTATGTCGAGGATGCGCGCTGAACGCGTTCTGCAGCACGTCGGCAGTTTGATCGTCGCCGGATATTGACACCGCTGATCATCTTAAGTCTCTGAAGCAGCGTGCGTATGCCCGCACTTTGCCGGGAGCGACCGCGGCCATGCCCGAGACCGTTTCAGCCTTCACTTTCTGCCTGCTGCTGAGCGCCAGCGCGGTTCTGGGCATGAAAATGCGCGGCTGGCTGTCGGAAGAAAATCTCCCCGAGCGCACCATGGAGGCGCTGCGCCTCGTGACCAGCCTGCTCGTCACCTTTGCTGCTCTGGTACTCAGCCTTCAGCTCTCGAACGTGAAGGCAAGCTTCGACAAGGCCTATCGCGACCGCAGCGCCGACGCCGCGCAGCTCGCCCAGCTCGACGAATGCCTGCGCAACTACGGGCCGGAGGCCGACCCAACCCGTCTCGCGCTGCGTACCTACACGGCTGCGGTCATTGCCAGTACCTGGCCCCGCGAGCCGAAGCCTGTCGGAATGGTGCTGCCCGATACATCCGCCATGGCTCGCGAAGGAGCCGATCCCTCGCTCGGAGCTCTGCTCAACGGCATCGGGCGCGCCATCAGCGGCCTGCCCTCGACAGACACGCTCCGTGCCAACATCGCGGCCGAGTGCCGGTCGGCCTATCTCCAGCTGCAGCAGCGGCGCTGGGCCGTCATCGAGGATGTGCATGGGCCGATTTCGCCGCTTTTCACCAGTGTCGTGACCTTCTGGCTGATGCCGGTGTTCCTGAGCTTCGGCATTCAGACGCCGCGCAAGCGCGTCGCCGCGATCGTGCTGGCCATCGGTGTCATCTCGATCTCGACGGTGATGTTCGTGATCAGCGATCTCGAGACGCATTATGACGGCCTGTTCGGCATCCCGAGCCTGGCGATGCGCGATGCTCTGGCGGCCATGGCCCGCTGATCCGGGACCCTGCCGATCGGTTGGCGCGGCGCTTGCCAAGAGCGACGTGATCGGGTGCGATGGCACCGATCCGGTCCGCGCGGCCCGATTCAAACGATACGATCTCGGTACGAGGCAGGGGAACAGCAAATGAAGGCCAGGATGACGGGATGGCGGTTCGGCTTGGCGCTTGCGGCGTCGGTCCTCGCGCTAGGGGCGGCGCAGGCGCAGGAGCCGAAGAAGGGCGGTACGGTCCATGTCGTGGTCCAGCCCGAGCCGCCGATGCTGATGCAGGGCCTCAACCAGAACGGCCCGACCAACATGGTCGCCGGCAATATCTACGAGTCGCTGCTGCGCTATAACGAGAAGCTCGAGCCGCAGCCCTCGCTCGCCAAGAGCTGGGAAATCTCGCCGGACGCGAAGACCTACATCTTCCACTTGCAGGAAGGCGTGAAATGGCACGACGGCAAGCCGTTCACGGCCGACGACGTCGTCTTCACCCTCGACAAGTTCCTGCGCGAAGTGCACCCGCGCTGGCGCCCGATCGTCAATGCGCAGGTCGAGAAGATCGAGAAGGTGGACGACCTCACGGTCAAGATCACGCTGAAGCAGCCTTTCGGCCCGATGATCATGACGCAGGAGGTCGCCTCCGCGCCGATGATCCCCAAGCACATCTATGACGGTACGGATTATCGCGCGAACCCCGCCAACAACACGCCGATCGGCACCGGCCCCTTCAAGCTCAAGGAGTGGAAGAAGGGCTCCTATATCCACCTCGTCAAGAACGAGGACTACTGGCTGAAGGGCAAGCCGAACCTCGACGAGATCTACTGGCAGATCATTCCCGATGCAGCCGCCCGCGCCGTTGCCTATGAGACAGGCAAGGTCGACGTGCTGACCGGCGGCTCGGTCGATGTCTACGACGTCGCGCGTTTGTCGAAGCTGCCCAATACCTGCGTGACCACCAAGGGCTGGGAGATGTTCGCCCCCCATGCCTGGATCACGCCGAACGTGCGCAACGGCATCCTCGGCAACAAGCAATTCCGCCAGGGGCTGATGTACGCGATCGACCGCGAATTCGGGAAGGACGTGGTCTGGGGCGGCCTCGGCAAGCTGCCGACCGGGCCGATCTCGTCCAAGACCAAGTTCTATTCGTCCGACGTGCCGAAATACACCTATGACCCCGCCAAGGCGAAGGAGCTGATCAAGGCCTCCGGCTACAAGGGGGAGACCATCAAGCTCCTGAACCTGCCTTATGGCGAGACCTGGAGCCGCTGGTCCGAGGCGATCAAGCAGAACCTCGAGGATGTCGGCGTCAAGGTTCAGATCGAGAACACCGACGTGCCCGGCTGGACGCAGAAGGCGTCGAACTGGGATTTCGACCTGAACTTCAACTTCCTCTACCAGCTCGGCGATCCCGCCATGGGCGTCGCCCGTTCCTACATCACGGCCAACATCGCCAAGGGCAATCCCTTCGCCAATGTCGGCGGCTACTCCAATCCGGAGGTCGACAAGCTCTTCGCCGACGCGGCGATCGCGCCGACCGACAAGGAGCGCCAGGAACTCTACACCAAGATCCAGAAGATCCTGGCCGACGAGCTGCCGGTGCTCTGGCTGCTGGAGATGGACTTCCCGACCATCTACCGCTGCAACGTCAAGAATCTCGTCACCACCGGCATCGGCGTCGACGACGGCTTCCGCGACGCCTGGAAGGAGTGAGGGCAGCTCGCCGGCCCTTCACGAACAGGCGCCTGCGCGCTTCTCGTCATGGTCGGGCTTGTCCCGACCATCCACGTCTTCAGTCGTCGGGGACGGTGTTCCAGACGTGGATGCTCGCCACAAGGGCGAGCATGACGGGGAGCTGCTGCCATCGGGAACAGGATTGAATGAACCTCGCGCAATTCCTCGCCGGCCGGCTCGTGAAGGGGATCATCGTCCTCTTCGCCATCGCCGTGCTGAATTTCCTGCTGATCCGCGCCGCGCCCGGCGACCCCGCGCAGGTGCTTGCCGGCGAGGCCGGCGCCGCCGACGCGCAATTGCTTGAGCAGTTGCGCGCACGTTTCGGCCTCGACCAGCCCTTCCTGATGCAGCTCTGGATCTATTTGAAGGGCTATCTGACCTTCGATCTCGGATTCAGCTACCGCCAGCAGCAGCCAGTGCTGAGCCTGATCATGGAGCGCCTGCCGGCGACCCTGCTTTTGACCGGCGCGGCCTTCCTCGTCTCGCTCGTCGTTGGCACCGCGATGGGCGCGCTCGCCGCGCGCCGGGCCGGCAAATGGTCGGACAGCCTGATCACCACGTTGGCGCTGATGTTCTATGCCACGCCGCTGTTCTGGGTCGCGCTGATGAGCCAGATCGTCTTCGCGCTGAAGCTGGGGCTCGTCCCCAATGTCGGCTACGAGACGATCGGCGCGAACTATACCGGTCTGGCGCGGGCGCTCGACATCGCCCAGCACCTCATCCTGCCCTCGCTGACGCTCGGCCTGTTCTTCACAGCACTCTACGCCCGAATGATGCGCGCCTCGATGCTGGAGGTCGCGGGTGCCGATTTCGTCAAGACGGCGCGCGCCAAGGGCGTCTCGCAGTCCACAGTCTGGCGCCGGCACGTCGCCCGCAACGCGATCCTGCCGGTGGTGACGCTGGCCGGCCTGCAGGCGGGTCAGCTCGTCGGTGGCGCGGTGCTGACCGAGACCGTCTTCGCCTGGCCCGGTATCGGCCGGCTGATGTTCGATGCGCTGGTCCAGCGCGACTATTCCGTCCTGCTCGGCGTCTTCTTCATCTCCTCGGCGATGGTCGTCTGCTTCAATATCGCGACCGATCTGGTCTACCGGATCGTCGATCCGCGCATCGAGGCGCACGCATGAACAGGCCCTTTCCGTCATGGTCGGGCTTGTCCCGACCATCCACGTCTTCGCTGGTCGAAGGCCGTGTTCAAGACGTGGATGCTCGCCACAAGGGCGAGCATGACGTCGAGTGCATCGTAATGTCGGAGGCGCTTTCTTGAACTTCCTCAAGCGCTTCGCCCGCAATCGCGGCGCCGTCATCGGCATCCTCATCCTGCTCGCCGTCGTCGCCTTCGCGATCCTGGCGCCGACGCTCTATCCGCAATCGCCCTGGCGCCCGGTGGCGCGGCCCTTCCTCGCGCCCTTCGTCAACGAGCGCTTCCCGCTCGGCACCGACACGCTCGGCCGCAACCTTGCCTCCGGCCTCGTCCATGGCGCACGCGTCTCGCTGATGATCGGCGTGGTCTCGACGCTGGTCGCGCTGGTGATCGGCGTGCCGCTTGGCGCGATGGCGGGCTATGCCGGTGGCTTCGTCGATGACGCGCTGATGCGCTTCACCGAATTCTTCCAGACCATTCCCTCCTTCGCGCTCGCCATCGTGCTGGTGGCGATCCTGCAGCCGCAGCTCGGTTCGATCGTGCTCGCGATCGGGGTGGTCAGTTGGCCGCCCGTGGCGCGGCTGGTGCGCGGCGAGGTGCTCTCGCTGCGAAGTCGCGAATATGTTCAGGCCGCCGTCACCATCGGCCAGTCGACGCCGCGGATCATCTTCAGTCAGGTCCTGCCCAACACCATCGCGCCGATCATCGTCATGGGCTCGCTGATGATCGGCTCGGCGATCCTGCTGGAATCCTCGCTCTCCTTCCTTGGCCTGGGCGATCCCAACCTGATGAGCTGGGGCTACATGGTCGGCGCCGGCCGCACGCGCCTGCTCGACGCCTGGTGGATTTCGTTCTTCCCGGGCTTCGCGATCTTCCTAACCGTGCTCGCCCTCAACCTCGCCGGCGAGGGGCTGAACGATGCCCTGAACCCGCGTCTGGCCAGGGGGCGGGAATGATGGCGCGAATGACCGCTCCCGCGCTCTCCATCGAAGGCCTTACGCTGGCATTACCGGCGATGGCAGACCGCGCCAACGCGGTCGAAAAGGTCACGCTCGCCATCCAGCCCGGCGAGACGCTCTGCGTCGTCGGCGAATCCGGCTCGGGCAAGTCGATGATCGCCCATGCCGTGATGGGCCTGCTGCCCAAGGCGGTGAAGCCGGTTGCTGGCGCGATCAGGCTCGCCGGTCGCGACATCCTCGCCCTCGACGAACAAGCCATGCAGGATGTGCGTGGCCGCGAGGTCGGCATGATCTTCCAGGAGCCAATGACCTCGCTCAATCCGGTCATGCGCATCTCCGACCAGATCGTCGAGACTTTCGAGGCTCATGGTCTCCACGACAGGGCAACGCGTCGGACCCGCGCCATCGATCTGCTGACCGAAGTCGGCCTGCCCGATCCGCCGCGCCTCGCCAAGGCCTATCCGCATGAGCTTTCGGGCGGCCAGCGTCAGCGCGTGATGATCGCGATGGCACTCGCGCTCGAACCGAAGCTCCTGATCGCCGACGAGCCGACAACCGCTCTCGACGTCACCACGCAGGCGCAGATCCTCAAGCTCATCGACAATCTGCGCCATCGCCACGGCACGGCCGTGCTCTTCATCACCCATGACATGGGCGTGGTCGCCGAGATCGCCGACCGCATCGCCGTGCTGGAGAAGGGCGTGCTGGTCGAGGAGGGCACGGCCGATCAGGTGCTCGGCTCTCCGCGCCATCCCTATACGCAGAAGCTGCTTGCCGCCGTGCCGTCGCTGACGCCGGCCGTGCTGCCGCCGCTGCCGGACACTGCTCCGGTCATCAGTGTCGAGGGGCTCGGCAAGACCTATCGCAAGCGCTCGCTCTTCGGCGTCGCGCGCGAGGTCAAGGCGGCCGACGACATCTCCTTCGCGCTCGTCCGCGGGGAGACGCTCGGCCTCGTCGGCGAATCCGGCTCGGGCAAGTCGACGGTCGGGCGCTGCTGCCTGCGCCTGATCGAGCCCGACCGCGGCCGCATCGCTCTGGGAGACCTCGTGCTCTCCGAGCTGAAGCCGGCCGAATTGCGCCGCCAGCGCAAGCGCATCCAGATGGTCTTCCAGGACCCCTTCGCCTCGCTCAATCCGCGCCAGACCGTCGGCCGCATCATCTCGGACGGCCCGGTCGCCCATGGCACGCCCCGCAAGGAGGCCTTAGCGCGGGCGAAGGAATTGCTGGAGCTTGTCGGTCTCTCCGCCAACGCCATCGACCGCTATCCGCATGAATTCTCGGGCGGCCAGCGCCAGCGCGTCGGCATCGCCAGGGCTCTGGCGCTCGAACCGGACGTACTGGTCGCGGACGAGGCTGTCTCCGCGCTCGACGTCTCCGTGCAGGCGCAGATCCTCAAGCTGATCAAGGACATCCAGAGCCGGCTCGGCCTCGCCATCCTCTTCGTCACGCACGACCTGCGCGTCGCCGCGCAAATCTGCGACCGCATCGCCGTGATGCAGCGCGGACGGATTGTCGAAAGCGGGCCGACAGCCGCGATCTTCACCGCCCCGCGGCACGAGTATACGCGGCAGCTGTTGGCGGCAGTGCCGGGCGGCGCGCGCTTCGGGCACTAATGGTGTTCTCGCCGTCATTCTCGGGCGAGCGAAGCGCAGACCCGAGAATCTCGTAACGAGATGACACTGGTTTCCGAGATGCTCGGGTCACCCGAGCATGACGCTGGATAGGAATACCCATGCCTCTCGATCCCGCCTTGCGTGACAAGATCCTCGCCGCCGTCGAGGCGGGCTTCGACGAGCAGGTCGCCTATACGCAGGAACTGGTCCGCTTCGCTTCGACACGCGGGCAGGAGCATACGGTCCAGGACTTCATCTTCCGCGCGATGAAGCAGCGCGGCTTCACCATGGACCGTTTCGCCATGGACAAGGAGGCGATCGCGGCCCATCCCGGCGGTGCGCCCTTCTCCGACACGCATTCCGATGCGCCGATCGTCGTCGGCATCCATCACCCGCGCGAGGAGAAGGGCCGCTCGCTGATCCTCCAGGCCCATGTCGACGTCGTCCCGGCCGGTCCCGCCGATCAATGGAAGCACGCGCCCTTCGACCCCGTGATCGAGGGCGACTGGATGTACGGCCGCGGCAGCGCCGACATGAAGGCGGGCGCCGCCGCCAATCTCTTCTGCCTCGATGCGCTCCGCCGCATCGGCATGCAGCCCGCGGCGACGGTCTATGTCGAATCCGTCGTGGAGGAGGAATCGACCGGCAACGGCGCGCTGATGACGCATCTGCGCGGCTATCGCGCCGAGGCCGCGCTGATTCCCGAGCCGGAATATGAGATGCTGGCGCGCGCCAATGCCGGCGTGCTCTGGTTCCAGTTCGAGGTGCGCGGCATCCCCGCCCATGTCCGCGAGATGGGCACCGGCGCCAACGCGATCGATGCCGCCTATCGTGTCGTCGCGGCTTTGCGCAAGCTCGAGGAACAGTTCAATATCGAGAAGGCCGGCCGCGAGCATTTCGAGGATGATCCGCATCCCATCAACCTGAATATCGGCAAGATCGAGGGCGGCGACTGGGCCTCTTCGGTGCCGTGCTGGTGCCGGGTCGATTGCCGCGTCGGCCTCTATCCCGGCGTCACCGCCAAGGAGACGGCGCAGCGCATCGAGGATTGCATCCGCGACGCCGCGCGCGGCGATTCCTTCCTCGCGAACAATCCGCCGAAGGTCACCTTCAACGGCTTCTGGGCCGAGGGCTATGTGCTGGAGCCCGGCAGCGAGGCCGAGGCCGTGCTCGCCTGCGCCCATGAGGCGGCGCTGGGCAAGCCGCTGAAGAGCTTCATGACGGCCGCCTATCTCGATACCCGCGTGCACGCGCTTTACGACAAGATTCCGGCGCTCTGCTACGGCCCGATGGGCGAGAATATCCACGCCTTCGACGAGCGCGTCAGCCTTGCCTCCGTGAAGCGCATCACCGGCGCCATGGCGCTCTTCGTCGCCGAATGGTGCGGGCTCGAAAGCATCGAGGGGTGAGTGCGGCCCGAGCATCGGACCGAAAAGTGGGAACCGGCTTTCGGAGTATCCGATGCTGAAGCAAGAAACGGGATCGTCGCGCGTCCGAGAGGACGCGGGACGATCCGGCCGGGCACTGCTGCTCGTTCCGCTGCTTGGGCTTCTCTGGGGCTTCAACTGGCCGGCCGTGCGGATCTCGCTGACCGAGATCGCGCCCTGGACCTTGCGCGCTGCCGGCATGAGCTTCGCCGGGCTTGTCCTCGTCGCGGTTGCGCTGGTGCGCGGTGTCCCGCTCGCAGTGCCCCGCGCGCAGTGGCCGCGGCTGGTCGTCGCCGGTTTCCTCTCGATCGCCGCCTTCAATGTGCTGCTCGCCTTCGCGCAGCTCGCCGCGCCGACCTCGCGCGCCGCCATCCTGACCTTCACCATGCCGATCTGGGCAACGCTGCTCGCGCGCTTCGTGCTGGGTGAGGCTTTCGACGGTCGGCGCCTGGCGGGGCTTGCGCTGGGTATCGCCGGCCTGATCTGCCTCGGCCTGCCGCTGATCCTCGCCGGACAGCTCTCTTTCGGCCTGATGCTGGCGCTCTGCGCTGCGGTGAGCTGGGCTTTGGGCACGATCGTGACCAAGCGCTGGCCGGTCTCGGCCCCGGCGCTCGCGATTGCCGCCTGGCAATTGCTGATCGGCGGCTGCATCGCCGGCATCGGCATGCTCGTCTTCGAAGGCCTGCCCGTGCCGAAGCTGCTGTCGCCGCGCGTGCTGACGGCGTTGAGCTTCCACATCATCGGCGCCCAGGCGCTCGCCTATTTCCTCTGGTTCACGGTGGTGGCGCGCCTGCCGGCCGGCATCGCGAGCCTGGGCACGCTGATGGTACCGGCGGTCGGCGTGCTCGGCTCGGTGCTGCTGCTGGGCGAGCGACCGACGGCGACAGATTGGTTCGGCCTGGCACTGGTGATCGCGGCCTCGGGGGCGATCATGGTCCCGGCGCGTCGTGCCTGACTCTTCGGACATCCATTCGAAGAACCACTGGGCAGTATCCGCATAATTAATTTCCGGATGGGCGGCCTGGTTTCTATCTGAAGCAGGCTGCAATCTGCGTCGAGATCGGCTTCGGAGAGGTGCGCGTCGTAGAGCGCGATGCCCGGCACGGCAAGGAGATCACCGCTTGTCCAGATCGTCGCCAATCATTGCCTTCATGCTTCTCCTGCTGGCGTTCTGCCCGCGGATCGCCTTCGGACAGACCATGACAGATACGAGCCTTCACGCCGCCGCCGCCCGCGACGATACCGCCGCGATCAAGCGCCTTGTTGCCGGAGGCGCTGCCATCGACGCGCGCGATGCGCGTGGGCGCACCGCATTGCTGGTCGCGACGCATGAGAACCATGCCGACGCGGCCAAAGTGCTGATCGAGGCCGGGGCGAATGTGAACGCCAAGGACGCGATCAACGACAGCCCTTATCTCTATGCGGGAGCTCGCGGCCATCTCGCCATCCTGAAGCTGACGCTGGCGCATGGCGCGGACCTCAGGAGCACCAACCGCTACGGTGGCACGGCCCTGATCCCGGCTTGCGAGCGCGGCCATGTCGAGACCGTTCGCACCCTCATCGCCGCGGGTGTCGACGTCGACCACGTCAACAATCTCGGCTGGACCGGGCTGCTCGAGGCGATCATCCCCAGCGATGGCGGGCAGGCGCATCAGCAGATTGTTGCGGATCTGATCGCGGCCGGGGCGAACGCGAACCTCGCAGATCGCGACGGCGTCACGCCGCTCCAGCACGCACGTAGCCGCGGTTATGCCAGGATCGAGCAGATTCTGCATGCCGCCGGCGCCCGGTGAGGGGGCGATGATGAGTGAGGTCCAGCGCTTTCTCTGCGAGGCGATCGAACTCGCCAAGGCCAATATGGAGACGGGTGGCCGGCCCTTCGGTGCCGTCGTGGCGCAGGGCGGCGAGGTGGTAGCCACGGGCGTCAACGAGATCGTCGCGACGAACGATCCGACCGCCCATGCCGAGCTGACGGCGTTGCGCGCCGCGAGCCGCAAGCTGGGATCGCCGAATCTCTCAGGCTGCGTGGTCTACGCCAGCGGTCATCCCTGCCCGATGTGCATGGCCGCGATGCGGCTCGCCGGCGTGGGCGAGGTCTATTTCGCTTATTCGAACGATGACGGAGCGCCCTATGGGCTTTCGACGGCCGCGATCTATGCCGATCTCGCGAAGCCATTCGCCGAGCAGTCGATGAAGATCAGCCACGTGCCCGTCCGTCTCGGCGATGGGGCTGATCTCTATGCAGAGTGGAAGCGACGGCAGGCGGCGCCGGGCTAGGTTCAGCGTCGCGACGCTGTTCGCCCGCATCTCGCGCTTGCCGCCGGGCGGGGCCTGGCGTCGCTCGCGTCGCGAGATGTCTGAGATATGGGCCTGACCATTGAAAAGATGGAGCGGGCGATCGGGATCGAACCGACGACATTCAGCTTGGGAAGCTGACGTTCTACCACTGAACTACGCCCGCATGCTGTCTTGCGATCGAGACCCGATGCGTCGCAGCGAAGCGTTCTTAGCGTCTTGCAAACCCCGTGTCATCCCGCATTCTGCGGGTCGGAGTCGCGAGCCGGCCAAACCGTGCAGAAATTCTCGCCGGCTCTGCGGCGTCATAGGCTGCCGCGGCCGGTGCGGCCCACGATGGGGCCGGACATCGCGCGGGAATGCCGATGCGATTGAGCCGTTCGGCGGTTTTAGGCTAGCATTTTCCAACAGAGGGCGTTTCCGACGCTCCCGTCCAAATGACCGCGCCATTGTCCAAGACGTCTACCAGAAAGTGCCTTCGGATCGCCATGCGGGCGACGGATCAGAAATCAAGACGCAACCGGGCTCGTGCTTCAGAGGAGCGACACCGTTCTGGCGGAGGATCGCAGGCATGACCGGGCGAGGATTGCATCATGTCACGGCGATCGCGACGGATGCGGAGCGCAACCTCGATTTCTATTCGCGGGTACTCGGCCTCCGCTTGGTAAAGCGGACGGTGACGCATGAGGACCCCGGCGCCTATCACCTCATCTACGGCAAAGCGGATGGCGAACCGGGCGGCGCCCTTTCGTTCTTTTCGTGGTCGAGCGCGGCCGCGGCCAGCGAACGGCCAGACGGCGGCGAACGCATTTCCTTCGCCATTGCTCCGGGGGCGGTCGCTTGGTGGGAGAGACGGCTTATTGCGTCCGGCGTCTCATTCCGACGCGAGCGGGCGCCAGGCGGAGCCGCTCAACTGAGCTTCCAGGATCCCGACCACGCGCCGCTGGCGCTGGTGGCTTCGGAGCCCGCTGCCGCAGCGCTCTGGTCGCCGCCCGATATCCCAGCGCCTTTCGCAGTCAGCGCGCTGCGCGGCGTGTCACTGAGCCTGCGCGGGACGGCGCTGATGACGCGAATACTCACGGAGATTCTGGGGTTCGCCGAAATGCGGCGCCAAGCCGATTGGATAGAGTTCTCTGCGCACGGGGATGCCGGCGGCTGGTTCTGCCTCCATCGGCGGAACGATCGGCAGCGCCCCAGACTTGGAGCGGGAGCGATCCATCATGTCGCCTTCCGGGCTAGGGACGAGGCTGACCTGGCTAGCATGGCGACAGCGCTCAAGAAGCGCTTCGGAATCGACACCAGCCCGATCAAGGACCGCCATTACTTTCGTTCGATTTACTTTCGCGGCCCGGACGGACTGCTGATCGAAGTCGCGACGGACAATCCCGGCCTTCTGATCGACGAAACGCGCGAGAATCTGGGAACGCGGCTGGTCTTTCCCCCTGGCTTGCAGGACCGGCAGGAGGAACTGCTCCGCATCCTTCCGCCACTCGGCCGGTTCGGCTAGCCTCGCCGAAAGGAACCAACCTGTGTCTTCGACCTGCTTGCCAGCTATGAGCCTGCGATCCCGCGAGCTGCGATCTTGCTGTCGCAGGCGGCCCACGCCATGCCGCACTTTCAGAAAATGCGGTTTGTCATCGCCGGCATGAGCTGCCGCTTTATGCGGGGAAGGGATGCTGGTAGCGTTGTCCTATCATCGATCGCCGCCGCCGAACCCCTTGTGGATAAGGACGGGATGAGGCAGCGCTGGTCGAATGCAAACGAACCGGTTCATCCTTGAACAACGAACAGCTTGATATCAGCCCGCCCATGACGACATCCCAAACGCGCCGCTCCGAACGTCGACGGTTGGTGGAGACGGCCAAGATTCAGACGAGCAGCGGAGTCATCTACAGCTGCATCATCCGCGATATATCGGATGGGGGAGCCAAGCTGCGGGTGCCGGCTGGCCTGGAGCTGGAAGGGCAGATTCGTCTGACCTCAGCCCTCACGGGCCCCGAGCGCATTGCGCAGGTGATGTGGCAGGACTGTACCTCGATCGGAATCGCCTTCGAGAAGCTGGCCGCCAGCTAGGCCGTGCCGTTCTTCCCCGGAAACGGGAAGTCATTCCGGACAAGCGGCGATGGTCGATCGGAGGTCGGCTTGCCCTTCGGCCATCGGCATGCGCGGCGCATGAATACGATTCACGCGCACGTAATTTTTCATCATTTGCGAACGTATATCGAAATTACCAAGCTCTTTCTCTACATCATGGGGAAGAGAAATGTCAAAATATAGCCTTCTATCGTGTATTGCCGGAAGTTGTATGTTGTTGGCATCCGCGGCGCACGCTGATGTAATCTTGACGGGGCGCGATACGACGCCCGAGATGATCGTGCGGGTGGCGAGGGGAGAAAAGGTCGTCGTTCCTTCCGAGAGCCTCCAAAGAGTTTCGAAGGCGTTCGATATTTTGCTGCTCGGCGCCAAGGAAGGGCAGGACATCTACGGTCTTACGGTCGGCGTCGGCTGGAACAAGGACCGCAAGACGGTGGATGCGAAGGGCGAGCTGACGCCCGAGCTGCTGGAAGCGTCGCGCCGCTTCAACGAAGGGTTGCTGCGCGCCCATTCCGTCGGTGTCGGCCCGGACACCGAACTGGATGTTGTCCGCGCAGCGATGGCGGTGCGCCTCAACAACATCCTGACCGGCGGCCCGGGCGTGCAGAAGAGCGTGGCCGACATGCTGCTTGCATTTCTCAACGAGCAGATCACACCGATCATGCCCTCGCGCGGCTCCGTCGGACAAGCGGACATGACCCTGCTCAGCCATGTGGGATTGGCGATGCTGGGTGAAGGGGAGGTCGATTACAAAGACAAGCGCGTGCCTGCCGCCGAGGCTTTGCAGGCGGCCAAGATCGAGCGGCTGAAGCCCTTCGGCAAGGATGGCTTGGCCATCCTCAGTTCCAATGCCTATGCCGCCGGCCTTGGCGCGCTGGCGATCCATGATGCGGAGCAGATGATGGCAAGCTCCGAGATGGTCTATGCGCTGAGCCTGGAGGGGCTGAACGGGAACATCTCGCCGCTGCTCGATGATGTCGCCGCATTGAGGCCCTTTCCCAGCTATATCGGCGCAGCCAAAAAACTCAGAACCTTGCTGGCAGGCAGCTATCTCTGGCAACAGGACGACAAGCGCATCCTCCAGGATCCTTTGAGTTATCGTACGGCTCCCTACCTGTTCGGCAGCATGGCTGACAGCATTGCGCGGACCAAATCTCTCCTCCAGATCCAGATCAACTCTTCCGACGACAACCCGGGCGTCGCGCTCGGGGTACGCCCGAGCTCGGATCTGCCGCAGGCCAAGCGCGGCTATGTCGAGGGCGGCGCCGTCCTGCCGACCGCCAATTTCGACCCGCTGCCCTGGGTCATCTCCTTCGAGGAATTGGGCATCGTCCTGGCTCATCACGCGACGGCTTCGTCCGAGCGCACCTTGAAGCTGAATAACCCCCAGCACTCCAAGCTGCCTCGCTACCTCGCGGCCGGCGAGGCGCAGCATGCCTTCCTGGTCGTCGAAGCTCCGCTGATGGCGATTGCAACGGAAACCCGGGCGCTGGCGCAGCCCACCTCATTCGACTCGCGGCCCATCGCCGGCGGGGTGGAGGATGTCGGCACGAATGCTCCCCTGGTCGTCAGCAGGGTGCGTGCGCAGATCGACAACAGCTTCGCAATTCTCGGCATCGAATTGATCCAGGCGGCCCAGGCTGTGGACCTGCGCCTGGCCGAGCATCAAGACCGGCCGCTATCGGCCGCGACGACCACTTTCAAGCAGGCCTTTCGCAAGAAAGTGCCGTTCCTCGATAAGGACCGTGCGCTCTCCCCCGACGTTGCGGTGGCCGCATCCTTCTTGAAGGACTGGCAGCAACGTCGAGATTGAGCCCTTCCCGACATCGCTCGATAAACTCTCTGCCGTCACCTGGCGTGGCGGCAGATCTGTTTTGTAAAATCGATCACTGTTACGCTCGAAAGCCTAGGGGATGGCAATCTACTGGGACTGAATCCAGCGCAGAAACTCCCGAATTGGCCTTTCATTGCCGCGCCTTTGCAGATGCGCGAGATACCAGCCGCCGGGTTGCATCACATCGGCCGGCACGGGGATCGTCAGATTGCCGCTGCGCAGGTCCGCTTCGACCAGGAAATGGGGAACCACCACCAGGCCCTGGCCGTTCATCGCTGCCTCGATCGCCAGCAGGGTGCTGTCGTAGCGCGGCGCGCTCTTGTGCAGCAGGGCGGGCAAGCCAAGGCTCTGAGCCCATATCGCTGTATCCTCGGCCGCACCGGCTATCGACAAAAAGGGGAAATGCGACAAGTCCTGAGGTGATGAGATCGCCTCAGCAATCGTTTGCGAACAAACAGCGACGAGCCGTTCCTTTCTCAACAAGGTGTAACTCACCCGCGCACGTTCGGGTGTGCGGGAATAAACCAATCCGACATCGGCATGATCGGGATTGAAATCCCAATCGAGAAGGCCGGCATTCAGGCTGACTGTCACCTCCGGCGAGACTTCGTTGAAGTGATGCAGCCTGGGTATGAGCCAGCGAACGGCGACCGTGACATAGACCTGCACGGTGAGTGATCCCTTGGCCGGCGCCTCTCGGATGAGGTCCGTGGTCAGGGAGATGCGATCCAGGGCGTCCTGGATGACGGACAGATACAATGTCCCCTTCTGGCTCAATTCGACCCGCCCCGGCTTCCTGATGAAGAGCTGGGTGCCGAGATTGCGCTCGAGCGACGCGATCTGGTGGCTGATGGCGGATTGCGTGAGGTTCAGCTCCAGTGCGGCATTCTTGAAACTGCACAGCCGGCCCGCCGCTTCGAACACGCGCAAAGTGGCGAGGGGAGGGAGCGTTCGTCGGATCACGTTGGGCGCTGCCGCATGAATCTCATTCATCTAGCGGAAAATTCTTGTCATTTGCAAGACGCCGACGCGGCTCATTAGCATTCACGCAAATGACAAAAAGGGGATCGCAGATGACGAAGAAATTCGGAAAGTGCTCCATCCTGGCGCTGACGCTTGGAGCAAGCATGTTTTCGGCGGGGAATGCGGTTGCCGCGGGCAAATGCATTCGTGTGCTCGGTTATGAATCCGACGGCGAAAAGCAAACCATGGACCCGGCTGCGCTGATCGGCACCGACAGCGCCTATCACATCCGCGCCGTCTACGAGCCCCTCGTCGGCCGCAGCAATGCCATGGAGCCCATTCCGGTCCTGGCCCAGTCCTGGGAATCCAACGCCGATGCCACCGAATGGACCTTCCATCTGAGGCCGGACGTCAAATTCCATGACGGCTCGGATTTCGGTGCGGCCGACGTGGTCTACTCCTATCGCCGTCTGCTCGACCCGGCCGTTTCGCCTGGCGGATTTTCGACGCTCGCCTTCCTGGATGCAGATGGCATCACGGCGGTCGATGCCCACACGGTGCGCTTCAAGGTCAAGCAGCCGGTCGTGGAACTGCCGATGCTGATCGCCACGAAATATGCCCTGATGGTGCGGGACGGCGCCAAGAGCGAGGACCTGAAAATCAAGGGCAATGGCACCGGCCCCTTCCGGCAGGAGACCTTTTCCATCAACGGTCCGGTGCGGGTGATGCGTCGCAACGCCCAGTATTGGCGGGCCGGGCTGCCCAAGGCCGAATGCCTGCAGATCACCACGAGCCTGGAATCGACCTCGCGCCTTTCGGCCCTGCTTTCGGGCTCGGTCGACCTGTCGCTGGCGGTCGATCCGGTCAGTCTCATCACCTTGAAAAACAATCCCGCGGTCTCGCTCGCTTCGACCCCCGGCGCCACCTCGCTCTATCTTGCGGTTTGGACGGACACCGCGCCCTTCAACGATCTGCGCGTTCGACAGGCCCTGAAGCTGGTGATGGATCGCCAGAAGATCCTCGAGACCGTGCTCCTGGGTTACGGCGAAACCGGCGGCGACACGCCCATCCCGCCAAGCTCTCCCTTCGGTCTTGCCACGCCGCCCAAAGCGGCCGACGTGACGAAAGCCAAGGCGTTGCTCGCCGAAGCCGGCCATCCAAACGGCATTACCTTCGATCTCTATACGTCAGATTCCTATCCAGGCATGCTTCTTCTCGCCCAGGTCTACGCGCAGATGGCAAAGCCCGCCGGCATCAAGGTCAATGTCATCACCGCGCCCGCCGAAGGCTATTGGGACACGATCTGGCGGAAGAAGTCGGCCGTGATCTCCTACACCAGCGCACGCCCGCCGGCCGAAGCCCTGACGCTCTCGCTAAACAGCAAGTCGGAGTGGAACGAGACGCATTGGTATCGGCCCGATTTCGACGCCCTGGTCGCAAAGGCCGGACAAACCGCCGACCCGTCGCAACGCACGGCGCTCTATCGTGACGCCCAGCGCATTGTGGCCGAAGAGGGCGGCATGATCCTGCCGATCTTCACCTCGGCTGTGGCCGGGCTTCGCAAGGGCTGCAGCGGCTACGCGCCCCATGTCGACGTCAATCGTATCGACTATGCCGAACTGAGCTGCACCGAGTAGCCCCGCTCTTCGACGCCATTTCAGATCCAATCCCAGCCTCGGGAGCCGCCAGCTCCTGAGAAAGGCCTTCTCATGCCGCTTAATCGTTTGAAGACATTCATGCTCCGCTTCGCGGATGGCCTCGATCAGCCGCAACATCCGGTGGCCTCGGCCCATGCCGCTCGCCTGCGGAACCTGGCAGAGGAGCTGGCGACGAGCCGCAGCGTCCCGGGGGCACGCACGCCGATCCAGGCCGCCTGCGAAGCCGAACTGATGGCCGAAGGCGATCGCTCGCCGCTGGCAAGGGCCCTCCTTGACCTCTTGCCCTTTGTCCACGTTACGCGCAGTCCCAGCTATCTCGCCGCACCGCCCAGCTCGAGCTTTGCGGATAATTACGGCTATGCCGTCATCTGCGGCCCGCAGAACGGGCCTCCCACGCTGCTGACGGACAGCGAGATTGCCTTCGGCTTGATGTTCCTCGGCCCACGAACGCATTACCCGCTCCACCACCACCCGGCCGACGAAATCTACTATCCCCTGACCGGCCCTTCGTTCTGGCAAGCGGGAGTCTCGCCCTGGGTCCAGCGGCAGGCCGGCGAGATCATTCACCACCCCTCCTGGCTCCCCCACGCGACATTGTCCGCCGACAGGCCCCTGGTGCTGCTCTATGTTTGGGAGGGCGACCTGCACACCGATTCAGCCTTCCTGCCGGCATCGTCCGTCACGCCCGCGCCGCAGAAAGCAAAGGGGAGCGCGCTGCCATGAAGGTTCTTCGCCTCGTCTTGGCCAGGGTCTGCTTGTCGGTCTTCACCTTGTTGCTGGTGTCTCTCCTGATCTTCCTCATCCTGGAGGCCCTGCCGGGAGACGCCGCCACGCGCATTCTCGGGCGCGATGCCACCCAGAAGGCGCTCGACGCGCTGCGCCAGCAATTGCATCTCGATGAGCCGGCCTG
Source organism: Allobosea sp. TAF32 (assembly GCF_052113585.1). Classification (NCBI taxonomy): domain Bacteria; kingdom Pseudomonadati; phylum Pseudomonadota; class Alphaproteobacteria; order Hyphomicrobiales; family Alloboseaceae; genus Allobosea; species Allobosea sp. TAF32. Next base: position 154,124 of record NZ_JBFRDM010000010.1, read on the forward strand.
GAGCCGGTACCTGACCTGGCTCACCGATCTCCTGCACGGCAATCTCGGAACTTCGCTCGCCACCGGCAGGCCGATCGCAGACGTGTTGGCCCCGCGCATCGTCAACACGCTGCTGCTGTCCTCGCTCGCATTCGCCATCTATGTCGTGCTCGCGATCATCCCGGCCATCGTCCAGGCGACCCGGCGAGGCGGCATCGCCGATAATGTGATCTCCGTGATCACCTTGCTGCTGCTGTCCTTGCCGGACTTCTTGCTGGCAACCATCCTGCTCTTCGTTTTCGCGGTGGCATTGCCGATCCTGCCGGCCTTGTCGACGATATCGGAGACCAGCAGCTGGGCGGACACGCTGCGCGCCATGGTTCTGCCGGCTGTCACGCTGGCCATCATGATGGCCAGCTATGCAATCCGGGTCCTGCGCGACAGCCTGATCGAGGTACTGCGCTCCGATTATGTCCGCCTGGCGGAGCTGAAGGGCCTGCGGCCGCGTGCCGTGCTTTGGCGCCACGCCCTGCCGAATGCGATCGTGCCGGCCTTGAACGTTACCGCGCTCAATCTCGGCTTTCTGATCGGCGGCGTCGTCATCGTGGAGCGGGTGTTCTCCTATCCCGGCTTCGGCACGCTTCTGATCGACGCCCTGCAACTGCGCGACATCCCGCTGATCAAGGCGACGGTGCTGATCAGCGCGGCCGTCTACATCACCGCAAATCTGCTTGCGGATCTCGGCGCCACCCTCCTGCAACCCCGCTTGAGGACAGCTTCATGACATTCATCAGGCTCGATAGCCGCCAGGGACGCCGGACGCTGCGCATCGGCGGCTGGAGCTGGCGCGACACGCCCGGCGCCTTCCGGGTCGGCACGGCGATCCTCGCCGCCCATTTGCTGTTCGCCTGTGTCGGCGCCCTGTGGACGCCCTTCGGCTATGCCGAGATGGCGACGGGCATGCCCTTATCGGGCATGTCCTGGCTGCATCCGATGGGGGTCGATCAGATCGGGCGCGATGTCTTCAGCCGGTTCATGTACGGCGCCCACATCGTGCTCTTCCTCGCCTGCGCCGGCACAATCCTCGGCATGGTCGCCGGCACGATCCTGGGCCTGGTTTCCGGCTATGTCGGAGGCTGGTTCGACGAGATCGCACAACGCCTTGTCGAGGCGATGATCAGCATCCCGTTTCTGGCCCTGGCGCTCGTCGTCATCATTGCCGCAGGTCCGTCCCTGTCGGGAAACCCGCTCTTGATCGTCTTCGTGGTCGGCCTGGTCTACACGCCTCGCATCGCCCGCATCGCCAGAGCGGCGGCGATGGAGATCGCCACGCGCGAATATGTCGCCATAGCCCAGCTTCGCGGCGAGGGCCTGTGGTCGATCGTCCTGCGCGAAATCCTCCCCAACGCCGCGAACGTCCTCTTGGTCGAGTTCTCGTTGCGCCTGAGCTATGCGCCCATCCTCATCGGGGCGCTCGGCTTCCTGGGCTTCGGCATCAGGCCGCCCACGCCCGAATGGGGGCTGATGATCAGTGAAAATCGCAATCTCCTGATTGCTTCGCCCGCAACGGTGTTCGGCCCCGGCCTCGGCCTCGCGTCGCTGGTCATCGGCCTCAATCTGTTCACCGATGGCCTGTCGCGCATGCTCGGCCAGCGCCCGATGGTTGGAGCCTGAACCATGACGAAGCTGATCGCCGTCGACAATCTGTCGATCGCCTATGCGGGCCCGGCAGGATGGACGAATGTCGTCGAAGGCGTCTCCTTCGACATTGCGCGTGGAGAAGCCTTCGGGCTCGTCGGAGAATCCGGTTCGGGCAAGTCGACGGTGGCCTATCGGCTGCTCGGCTACCAGACGCCCGGCAGCCGGGTCCAGACGGGCCGGGTCCTTTTCGATGGGACCGATCTGCTGCAGCTGGATGCGCCATCGCTGGCCGCACTGCGCGGACGAAGGATTGCCTTCGTGCCGCAGAACCCCACCACGGCCTTGAGCCCGGGCATGCGCATCGGATCGCAGATACGCGAGATGATCTCGGCCCATCGGGCCCTGGCAGACGATGTCGCCATGGACGACCGGCTGCGGGAGCTCTTTGGCTTGGTGGGGCTTCCGGACGTTGGCCGGCGCTATCCCCACGAGCTCTCCGGCGGCCAGCAGCAGCGCGTCACCATCGCGATGGCGGTCGCCTGCAATCCCGATCTTCTCGTCCTGGACGAACCGACGACCGGTCTGGACGTCACGACCCAGCGTCAGATCGTCGGCTTGCTGTCAGCGCTCCGACGCCGGATCGGCATGGCAATGCTCTATGTTACCCATGATCTTGCCCTGCTGGCCCAGATCGCCGACCGGGTCGGCGTCATGTATGCGGGCAGATTGGTCGAGACCGCCGGTTGCGAAACCCTGCTGTCCCGGCCTCTGCACCCCTATTCGCGGGGGCTGATCGCCTCCATACCCACGATCCGGCACGCCACTCTCGGCGCCACAGGCCTCAAGGGAGTGTTGAGCCGCGACCAGATGCCGGATGGCTGCAAGTTCCAGCCGCGCTGCGATGCGGCCGTTGAAGCGTGCCGCTCGGCGCCTCAGTCCCTCAGAAATGTGGATGCCGGCCATGCCGTGGCCTGCATGCGCTGGAACGAGCTTGCGCCACCCGCGCCGCCGCCGCGGCTCGGCAAGGTCCCGGACGGCGCCGGCAGTGCGACCGGCAATCTGCTGTCGCTGCAGGATCTGACGCTCTCCTACGCACGGCCCGGCTGGCTGAAAACCCTGTTCGGCGGTGAGGAGAAAATCACCGCGCGCGAGATCGAGATCGAGCTGAATGCCGGCGAGATCGTGGCTCTGGTCGGCGAATCCGGCAGCGGCAAGTCGACGATCGCTCGCGCCATCAGCGGTCGATTGGCGCCCCTGTCAGGGTCGATATGCCTGTCCGGTGAACAGCTGGAGCCGGGGCTGTCCCGCCGTTCACGCGAGCAATTGCGGCAGATCCAGTACATTTTCCAGAACCCGGACGCATCGCTGAACCCGCGCCGCAGGGTTCGGGCCATCCTTGAGCGCCCGCTCGATCATTTCGGCATCGATTTCGATGCCGCGGCGCTCGAAAACGCCCTGGAAAGCGTCGGTCTTCACGCCAATTATCTGGAGCGCTTTCCCGAGCAATTGTCCGGCGGCGAACGCCAGCGCGTTGCGATCGCGCGCGCATTGCTCGTTAAGCCGCAGCTGTTGATCTGCGACGAGATTCTGTCTGCGCTCGACGTTTCCGTGCAGGCGAAGATTGTTGAGCTGCTGGCCTCCTTGAAGGCGCAGCATGCCGTTGCCATGCTGTTCATCTCGCATGATCTGGCCGTGGTGCGCCAATTGGCCGACCGGGTGGCCGTCCTCTATCTCGGCGAACTCATGCAGGTCAGCCGGACCGACGCCCTCTTCAGCTCGCCCTGGCACCCCTATACGGAAATGCTGCTGCGTGCCGCGCCGGATCTGCGCAGGGATGACTATCGGCCGATGCCCCCGGCGATGCCCCAATCCGTCGCTGTGCAAGGCAAGGGATGCGCCTTGGCGGGCCGCTGTCCGCGCCAGGTCGACGATCGATGCGCACAAAGCCGCCCGCCAGTTCAACGCATGGCAGATGGTTTCATCCGCTGCCACATACCTTCGGCTCAGCTCATGGCAGCGGCAGGCTAGCAGGTTCCATCGCAAGCAAGGCCAGGGCGCGCTGCCGGAGGCAGGGCGAGGTGCCGTCCGCAGCGAGCCCGCGCCATCTTGTGGTCCAGGACGCCGCAATCGCGGCGCTCCGCCCGGCGTTTGCCGTGGTCGAGAAAGAAGCTTGGGGCGCTCGCGCTTGGCGGCTTGAAGCGCTGTTCGTCTCGAAGCCGGGCCGGCGAGCCCTGGCGGCGCAACGATTTTCCGAAGTTTCGGATGCTTCAGGCTGGTGCTGCCAGAGAGGATCGAACTCTCGACCTCTCCCTTACCAAGGGAGTGCTCTACCACTGAGCTACGGCAGCAGGATCGTCAGCCAACCCGCGACGCTAGCCCGGAGGCGTTTGGCGGCGCGGCTTCGTTGCGAAGCGGCGCCCTGATGCCACAACCAGGTGACGGGCGCAACCCGCTCTTTCAATCCGGCAACAATAACCGTGGATCAATTCGGAAGAGCCGGCCGTCGCCGAGGAGATGCGCGCTCAAGCCATCGCGGAACAAGGGCCGGAATGCGATGTCGCGCAGGTTGAGACCGCCGGCATAGGCGCCCATCGCCGGCATCACGCAGCGGCGCGGCGACAAGGCGAAGCAGCGGCGCCGCAAAGCCCGTCCACGCAGCCGCACTTTCGCGGTCGGGTGGAGGTGCCCGGCGATCTCCGGCCCGGTCGCGGCGCTATCCGGCTCATGGCGGAGCGTTACGCCGGACAGCATGACCGTCTCGGCGCTGTTGCCGCCCATGGCGTGGCTGATCGCCGGGTCGTGGTTGCCGGTGATCCAGAGCCAGTCGCGGCCTCGTTGCAATTCGCGCAGCGAGGCGAGCGTTGCGTGGGCGAGCCTGGCTTCGGCCTTGCGGTCGTGGAAGCTGTCGCCGAGCGCGATGAGGCGCGCCGGCTGATGGCGCCGTACCACCGTGGCAAGGGCGGTCAGTGTCGCGGTCGAATCATAGGGGGGCAGCATCACGCCGCGCGCCGCATAGGCGGACCCCTTTTCGAGATGGAGGTCGGCGACGACGAGCGTGCGCTCCTCCGGCAGCCAGAGCGCGCCGGAGAGATCGGGCACGATCGCGAGCCGGCCCAGCATGAAGGCTTCGTTCGCCTTCGACAGCGCCCTGTCCAGCCCTGGAGCGGCAACCGTCACGCCATCGCCTCTTCGGTCAGCATCGCCTCCGCCTCCGCCAGGATCTCGTCCGCCGCCTCGCCAAACACCGCCTCGCGCCCGATCTCGAGCATCACCGAGACGCCGAGCGGCGAGACATGATCGAGCGGCTGATGCACGATTCGCCCGCTGATCCGTGTCAGCATCTCACCGAGACGGCGAATGTCGAGCAGGCCTGTCGCCGCATCGGCGCGGGTGGCCTTGAGCAGGATATGATCGGGCTCGTGCCGGCGCAGCACATCGTAGACGAGGTCGGTCGAGATCGTCACCTGCCGCCCGCTCTTCTCCTGTCCGGGGAAGCGGCGCTCGATCAGCCCGCCGATGATCGCGCAGGAGCGGAAGGTGCGCTTCAACAGCGCTGATTCCGCCAGCCAGTCTTCAAGGTCGTCGCCGAGCATGTCCTGTGCAAACAAATCATCGAGGCTGAGCGCTCCGCGCGCGATCGCCGCCGACATGTCGGCGAGCGTCCAGCAGGCCATGCCGTAGTCGTTGCAGACGAAGCCGAGCGGGCGCATCCGGGCGCGCTCCAGCCGCCGCGTCAGCAGCATGCCGAGCGTCTGATGGGCGAGGCGGCCCTCGAACGGGTAGGCGACGAGATAGAAGCGCCCGCCGCGCGGAAATGTCTCGACCAGGAGTTCGCCGGGCTTGGGCAGGCGCGATTTCCGCTTCTGCGCATGCAGCCACGCTGAAACCTCCTCCGGCAGCGTATGCCAGAGACTGGGCGAGGCCAGGATGGCGCGCACGCGCGCAGCGAGAAAGGTCGAGAGCGGGAACTTGCCGCCGTCATAGGAGGGGATCTTCGGATCGGTGCCGGCGGCGGCGCGTGAACAGACGGCCTCGTTCTCGACGATGCCCTCGAAGCGCAACACCTGCCCGGCGAAGACGAAGGTGTCGCCCGCCACCATGGTTTCGGCGAAATACTCCTCGATCTCGCCCAGCACGCGGCCGCCGCGCGTGATCGTGCCGCTCTGGCCGGGCTTGCCCGCTCTTGCCCGGCCGAGCCGGACCTTCAGCATCGTCGCCTCGACGATCGTGCCGACATTCATGCGGTATTGCTGGATGACGCGCGCATTGCTGGCGCGCCACAGGCCGGCCTTGTCCTGCCGGAGTTTGGCGAAGCGCTCATAGCTCTTCAGCGCATAGCCGCCGGTCGCGACGAAATTGACGACGGCGTCGAAATCGTCGCGGGCGAGACCGGCATAAGGGGAGGCGGTCCGGACCTCCTCGTAGAGCGCATCGGCTTCGAACCCATCGGAGCAGGCGACGCCGAGGACATGTTGGGCGAGCACGTCGAGCGCGCCGATGCGTGGGGGCGGCGTGTCCTGCGCGGCTTCGTGGACAGCTTCGAGCGCGGCGCGGCATTCCAGCAGTTCGAAGCGGTTGGAGGGCACCAATAGCGCCTCCGAGGGCTCGTCCATGCGGTGGTTGGAGCGGCCGATGCGTTGGATCAGCCGGCTTGCGCCCTTCGGTGCGCCGAGATTGACGACAAGGTCGACATCGCCCCAGTCGATGCCGAGATCGAGCGTCGCGGTGCAGACCACGGCCTTGAGGCGCCCATCCGCCATCGCCGCCTCGACCTTGCGGCGCTGCTGGGCGTCGAGCGAGCCGTGATGCAGCGCGATCGGCAGATTGTCGTCGTTGAGGTTCCACAGCGCCTGGAAGGCGAATTCCGCCTGCATGCGCGTGTTGACGAAGACGAGCGTCAGCTTGTGCGTGCGGATGGCCTGATAGACCTCGGCCATCGCATGCAGCGTGGTGTGGCCGGCGATCGGCAGGTTCCGCTCAGTGTCGAGAATGCCGATGCGCGGCTTCGCGCCACCCGCGACGGTGACGAGCCCGGCCGGCGTTTCGCTGCCGCCGAGATAGCGTTGCAGATCGGCCGGTTCGCGAACCGTCGCCGAGAGGCCGACCGCGGAGACTTGCGGCGCCAGCGCCTTGAGCCGCGCCAAATCGAGCGCAAGCAAATCGCCGCGCTTGGAGGTGACCAGCGCGTGCAGCTCGTCGAGCACGATGCGACGCAAGTTGGAGAAGAAGGGCGCGGCGTCGCGATGCGAGACCAGCAGAGCGAGCTGCTCCGGCGTCGTCAGCAGAATGTCGGGCGGGCGCTGGATCTGGCGCACCCGCTTGGCCGCCGAGGTGTCGCCGGTGCGCGTCTCGATGGTGATCGGTAGCCCCATCTCGCGCACGGGTGCTTCGAGATTGCGGGCGATGTCGACGGCCAGCGCCTTCAGCGGCGAGATATAGAGCGTGTGCAGCCCGTCATGCTTGCCGTCGCGTTCGGCGAGTTCGACCAGCGAGGGCAGGAAGCCGGCGAGCGTCTTGCCGGCGCCGGTCGGCGCGACCAAGAGCGTCGAGCGACCGGCGCGGGCTTCTTCCAGCAGCGCGAGCTGATGCGGCCGCACGCTCCAGCCGCGGCTGGCGAACCAGGCCTCGAAGGCGGAAGGGAGCGGGGAGGGCGCGGCCATACCGGTCGAAGATAGGGCGAGGCGAGGGGGAACGAAAGGGGAATAAAGAGGCTATCGCTGCTGCTGGCAGCGAAGCTGGCGCCGGTTCACTGAGAGAGGTCGGAATGGCTGGTTCCGCTCCGTAGCTGACGTCATCAAGCCTCAGCCTGTGACGCGTTCCGCGAATATAGCATATCGCGGAGAATTGTTCGTTTACGCTTCCGGGCTAGGCTTCGAGCGACACTTATGGAGTTCTCGACGTGCTTGCGATCTGGGATGCAATCGAGAAATTCTTCTGCGACGTCCATACCCTCGGGAGTGTCGTATTTCGTTCTCTTTTGGTCTGCGGCTTAGGTTGGGTATTATTGCTTTTCTGCGCCGCGTCTCAGTTCGATCAATTGGGAAGGGCGGTTATGTTCCTTCTGTTCCCATTGTCCATATTTGCTCCTTATTGGTTTTCTCATAGGTATCGAACGCAGACGAAGTCCTAACCCTAACGTGGCGGCAGTTCCCGTCCCGTTGCAGACACTCGCCCCACAGGCAGATTGGCTGCTCGTCATGTCGCTAACCTCCTCATGAGACAACCATGCAAGCCTCGCGCGGTTTTTCCTCCTTCCTGGTGATCAGCGCACTGGCATGGCTGGGTCTGGTAATGCCGCTGACCGCACTGGCACTGACCTTGGCTAATCTTATTTCAGTGTCCGATTCGATGCATTTCGTCAGATTGGGAGCGGTTTTGATGTGCAGCGGAATGTGGGCATCGCAATTCTTCCGCGTTCCAGTATGGAATATTCCGCTACCGCGATTTCGAAAAGACCCTCTCTTTACGCCTAAGAAGACATTTATTTCTGGTTTGTCTGCGCTTTTATTTGCTGCAAATTTCGTGCTCAGTATCATGGGCATTTAGGTCCGTTTCCGACCCGGAGCGCGCTCGGGGAAGGTCCGGTGTCGGGCAGTTTGGCAGGCTGGCCATTCCGGGCGTCGAGAGCGTCTGTTTTCAGAGCGCTCGGCCACACGGGGTACCAAATCTTTGTTGGCAGCGTGCGGGCTCGTGGGCGCTGCGACAAGCATGGTGACCCTGACGGCCGCATTCCATCGCAAATCACCTTGTGATTGGCGTGACCGGGCAATTCTGGCAATTTGAGCCTTCGCGAAGTCCGCCCGGGGTCAGAAGCCGCAGGGAGTTCGTCATGGATCGCTTGCGTTTGACGCTTGAAGCCATCATCGCAAATTCCCGTTGGTTCCTTGCTCCATTTCTCCTCGGTCTGATACTCACCCTCGCGGCGCTGCTCTTCAATTTCGCGATCAAGCTGTTCGAATTTTTCACGCGCGCACAGATTTCCGACCCGTCCGAAATCATCGTTGGCAGCTTGAAGCTGGTCGACATTGCCCTCACGGCGAACCTGATCGTCATCGTGATTTGCTCAAGCTACGAGAATTTCTTGGCGCCGATCAACGTGCAGCAACGCCCTGCATGGCCAATGAGTCTGGCAAATGTCGGATTTTCGGGCCTGAAGCAAAGGCTGCTTGCGTCGATCGTAGCGATCGCGGCGGTGAACGTCCTCGAATGGTTCCTGGATATCGAGAACAGCGCGGATAGCATCAAGCTCGGATGGCTCATCGCGATCATGTTGGGCTTTGCGCTGACCATGCTGCTCATGGCGATCGCGGATCGCGTCGGAGAGGTTGAGCCGCCAAAGGATGAAGGACGCGCGAAGATCACCGGAGAGCGGCCGTAATCCGCGCAAGGCACTCTACGGAGCCTTGTCGTTCGACATCGTCCGAAATCTGCCGAGGTGCGAAGCGAGCGGTCCGTTGGCGCCCCGCAGCAAACCTTCCCTTATCGCCGCTCCGCCACGACCAGCAGCCCCGGCACGGGGGCTCCGCGATCCTGCCGCGTGCTGGCGGGCTCGACGAGTAGCGGGACAAGACCTGCTTCATCCAGCCTCTGCCGCAGCCAGCCCTCCGCATGCGCGAACCTTCGATCATCGCCCACGACCACGCCCTCGCCGGGATGCGTCTGCACTGTGAAGGCGAGCAGGCCGCCCGGCTCCAGCACGCGCGCGCTCTGGGCGAAGCAGGGCGCGAGATCGCCGAGATAGACGAAGACATCGGCGGCGACGACGAGGTCGGCGGAAGCGTCCGGCCGGCTGGCCAGGAAGCTCGTCAGCCCCGCGACGGCGAGCTTGTCGTAGAGCGGCGTCCCGTCGGGAGCCATCTTGGCCCGCGCCCGTTCGATCATGCGCGGCGAGAGATCGCAGCCGGCGATGAAGCCGCTTTGCTCGTGGATCGCCTCGCCCATCAGCCCGGTGCCGCAGCCGAGATCGTAGACCGTGTCGAACCGGAAGGGCCGGCCGGCGTTGCTGCAGCAGCGCACGAGCGCCGCCTTCAGCAGGGCAGGGGCGTTGTATTGCAGGGTCTCGGTGAGATGGCTGTCGAAACGGTCGGCATAGGCGTCGAAGAGCGCGCCCGAGAAGTTCTCGGACGTCGCCTGTTCGGCCGGGATCGCTCCGATGCGGGCGAGGTCGAGCCGCGCCCCGAAATGATCGTTGGGGTCCAGGTCGAGGCATTGCCGCCAGGCCGTGGCGGCGTCCTCCTTGTGGCCGAGGGCTTCCTGCGCCAGCCCGTAGAGGTGCCAGGCGGCGGTGAAGTGGTAGGCCTGCGCCAGCGTCTGGTCGAGGATCTCGACGGCGGCTTGCGCGTCGCCCTCCTTCAGCGCAGCCTCGGCCCAGCCATAGCGGCGGTCGAGCACCGGGTCGCCGGAACTCGCGAAATACGTGGTCTGGCCCTTTTCGGTCATGATTGCGGGTCTAGCCGAGGAGCATGACGCTGGCCAGACAAAGCGCCCGCTGGCGCCCTTCCGAATTGCTGCTGCCGACGCCTGCGGGGCTCTACTGCCCGCCGGCCGATGTCCATATCGATCCCGTCCGCCCCGTGGCGCGGGCCCTCGTCACCCACGGCCATTCCGACCATGCCCGCGCCGGCCATGGTGCCGTGCTTGCGACACGCGAGACACTGGCCATCATGGCGTTGCGTTATGGCGAGGGCTTCGCCGGCTCGCAGCAGGTGGCGGTGCCCGGCGAGCCGATCCGCATGGGCGAGGTCGAGTTCCGCTTCGCCCCCGCAGGCCATGTCCTCGGCTCCGCCCAGATCGCGGTCGAGAGCCGGGGGCTCCGCATCGTCGCCTCCGGCGACTACAAGCGCGAACGCGACCCGACCTGCGCGCCCTTCGAGGTCGTGCCCTGCGATATCTTCATCACCGAGGCGACATTCGGCCTGCCGGTCTTCCGCCATCCACCTGCGGCGGGGGAGGTGGCCAAGCTGCTCGAATCCGTCAGCCTCTTCCCGGAGCGCACGCATATCGTCGGGGCCTACTCGCTCGGGAAGGCGCAGCGCGTCATGGCCCTGATCCGCGAGGCCGGTTACGAACGTCCGATCTACATCCACGGCGCCGTCGAGAAGATCACCGGGTTCTACCAGTCCGAAGGCATTCCGCTCGGGGAGATCCGCATGGTCGCCGACACCGACCGCAAGACGCTGGGCGGCGAGATTGTCCTCTGCCCGCCGAGCGCGACGCAGGATCTCTGGGCGCGCCGTTTTCCCGATCCCGTCACCGCCTTCGCCTCGGGCTGGATGCGGATACGAGCCCGGGCCCGCCAGAAGGGTGTCGAGCTGCCGCTCGTTATTTCCGACCATGCCGATTGGGACGATCTGCTGGCGACGATCCGCGAGGTCGAAGCCGGCGAGATCTGGGTGACGCATGGCGAGGCCGACGCCCTCGTCCACTGGTGCGGCACGGCTGGGCTGAAGGCTAGGCCGCTGCACCTCGTCGGCTATGGCGACGAGGGCGAGGCTGATCCGGCCGGGGAGGGCGCCGATGCGGCTGTCGGCTGATTGTGTCAGCCCTCATCCTGAGGAGCCGCGCAGCCGCGTCTCGAAGGATGCTCCAGGAGCTCCCGGAGGCGTCTGGAGCATCCCTCTAGACTCCATTTCTCGCGGAATGGCTCCTCAGGATGAGGGCTCGGACGGGGATTTAGCGCGACGACGCGACGACTTGGTGCGACGGAGCGGCCATGCCGACCATGGCGTTCGCCATGTCGCGCGCGAGGCAGTCATAGCCAGTATCGCTCATATGGAAGCCGTCCGTCCACAGCGCGGCCTTGAAGGCCTCGGCGTCGGTGCGGTGCCATTCGCGCATCGCCGCATAGCGGGCGAAGACGGGCACGGCCTCGCGCCGGGCTACATCACCAACCGCCTCGACATAGGCGCCATAGCGCTGTGGGTCGCGAAAGGAGGGGAAGTACTGGGGATCGAGGATGGCGAGCGCCGGGCCGGCCTCGCGCACCATCGCGATGCCGTCGGCGACCATCGTCCTGAAGGCGTCGAGATCGCCGCCGGTGACGGCGTCGTTGGTGCCGACCTGCCAGATCACGAGGTCGTAGCTGCGTGCGGTCAGCGCGGTCTTCAGGCGGGCGAGGGTCTGCGGTGCGGTCTCGCCGCCGATGCCGGCATTGACGATCTCGATCTGCGACTTCGGCCAGGCTTTGGCGAGCAGCGCCTGCAGGCGCGCGGGATAGGTCTTGTCCTTGGCGCTGGCGCCGATGCCTTCCGTCGAGGAGGAGCCGATGGCGAGGATCGCGAGAGACTGGCCCTGCGCAACCTTGGCGGAGAGCGAGGCGAGCGTGGCGTTCGAGCGCACGATCGGCGTCTCGCGGCAGGAGAAGCTCGCCGCCTGCGCGGGGGCTCCGGCCGAAAGCGTCGCAGCGATGACAGGCAAGGCAAGGAACCGCATCGCGGCACGCATCGGCGTCTATCTCCTGGCTACCTTGCTGCCGTTAAGGTTTGCTTCATGAACGGTGTCTGAACGATGCGGTGCAACACGACGAAACGGACGCATGGTGGCGGAGAAGCGACAGCATGAACCGCTTCGCCTGGCTGCTCGACCGCCTTGCCTATGAACCGCGCCGTAACGCGAAGCTGGCGCTGATCGCGGATTATTTGCGCACCACGCCCGATCCCGACCGCGGCTATGCGCTGGCGGCGATGACGGGCGGACTCGTCTTCCGTAACGCCAAGGCGGGGCTGATCCGCGCACTGATCACCGAGCGCACCGATCCCGTCCTGTTCGCACTGTCCTACGATTATGTCGGCGACCTCTCCGAGACGGTCGCGCTGATGTGGCCGGCTCGGCACGGCGCCAATGCGGTGCCGCATCTGCCGGAGGTGGTCGAAAGCCTGCGCGAGGCCGGCAAGACCGATCTGCCACGGCTCATTGCCTCCTGGCTCGACGCGCTCGACGAAACCGGCCGCTGGGCCCTGCTCAAGCTCATCACCGGCGCGCTGCGCATCGGCGTTTCAGCTCGCCTCGCCAAGACAGCCGCCGCGAGCCTCGGCGGCGTGCCGCCCGACGAGGTCGAGCAGGTCTGGCACGGGCTGGAGCCGCCCTATGCCGAGCTCTTCGCCTGGCTGGAGGGGCGGGGGCCGCGGCCCGAAGCGCGCGATCCCGCGCCCTTCCGCCCGGTCATGCTCTCGCACCCGATCGAGGGCGGCGATTTCGACAAGCTCGACCCGGCCGAATTCTCAGCCGAATGGAAATGGGACGGCATCCGCGTCCAGGCCGTCAGTGGCCGCAAGGCGGATGGGACACGCGTCACGCGGCTCTATTCACGGACCGGCGAGGACATCGCCGCTGCCTTTCCTGATCTCGTCGAGGGGTTGACGCAGGACGGAGCGCTCGACGGCGAGTTGCTGGTGATGCGCGAGAGCTCCGTGCTGAGCTTCAACACCCTGCAGCAGCGACTCAACCGCAAGACCGTCACCGCGAAGATGCTGGGCGAGTTCCCTGCCCATATTCGCGTCTACGACCTGCTCGTCGATGGCGAGGAGGATATCCGCCATCTGCCTTTTGAGGAGCGGCGGAAGCGTCTCGATGTTTTTCTTTCGCGCCTCGGCAGTGTCCGTTTCGACCTTTCGCCCACGATTCCCTTCGCTTCATGGGAAGAGCTGACGGCGGCTCGTGCCGATCCAGCCGCGGCGGGCGCCGGCGCCGATGCCGAGGCTGTCGAGGGCTGTATGATCAAGCGGCACGACTCGCCGTATCTGCCCGGCCGCCCCAAGGGCTATTGGTGGAAATGGAAGCGCGATGCGCGGCTCGTCGACTGCGTGCTGATGTATGCCCAGCGCGGCCACGGCAAGCGCTCATCCTTCTACTCCGACTACACATTCGGCGTCTGGCGCGTGGGCGAGGATGGCGGCGAGGAACTGGTGCCGGTCGGCAAGGCCTATTTCGGCTTCACCGACGAGGAACTCATCGAACTCGACAAATTCGTGCGCAAGAACACGGTAAACCGCTTCGGACCGGTGCGGGAGGTCACGCATGAAGCGCAGGCCGGCCTCGTCTTCGAGGTTGCGTTCGAGGGGCTGCAGCGCTCGACCCGCCACAAATCCGGTCTCGCCATGCGTTTTCCCCGGATCAACCGCATTCGCTGGGACAAGCCGCCGCGCGAGGCCGATCATATCGAGGTGCTGGAAGCGCTGTTGCCGACCAATGGCTGAGGCGCAACGGGTTGCGACCTTGCGCTCAGGGTGCTTGTGATCGCTTCCCCGCCTGAGGCAAAATGTCCGGGCCGGATAAGAGCATCGACCCGAAAAGCGGAATGCGGTTTTCGGACAGAGCCGATGCAGACATTAGGGAGTGGTGGCGATGAGCAAGCAGCCTTCGACGCGGATCGTCATCGCGGACGATCATCCGCTGTTTCGCGGCGCGCTGCGCCAGGCGGTCTCGCACGCGATCGGCGGCGCCGAGGTCAGCGAGGTCGGCTCCCTGGAAGCCCTGACCGAAGCGCTGGCCAGTGGCGGCGACGCCGATCTCGTATTGCTCGACCTCACCATGCCGGGGGTGCAGGGCTTCTCGGGCTTGCTCTTCCTGCGGGCCGACCATCCGGAAATCCCGGTGATCGTCGTCTCCGCGAATGACGATCCGGCGGTGATTCGCCGCTGCATCGAGTTTGGCGCGCTCGGTTTCCTGCCGAAGACGGCCGACGTCGCGCAGATGGGCGAGGCGATCCGCGCCGTGCTCGACGGCGGCGTCTGGACCCCGCCAGGTGTCGATTTGTCGGCGCCGGTCGATGCCGAGATCGCCGACATGGTCCGCCGTCTCTCGACGCTGACGCCCCAGCAGGTGCGTGTGCTGATGATGCTGTCCGAGGGACTTCTCAACAAGCAGATCGCCTATGAGCTCGGCGTCTCCGAGGCGACGGTCAAAGCCCATGTTTCGGCGATCCTGACCAAGCTCGACGTCGACAGTCGCACTCAGGCGGTCATCGCTGCCTCAAAGATCGCCGGCACGGCCTGGGCGACGGCGGGAGCCTCGGCCACGGCCTGATGAGCGCTTCCTCACAGGCCGAGCTGTCTCCGAGAACATCGACCGTCGGGATAGGTCGCGGATCTCCGCTTCCCTGACCCGCGTTTTATGCGGGCAAGCATGGCCTCAAACGAGGCAGCGTTCAGTCCCGGTTCAAGCGCAGCCTGTTTCAGGTTAAGACAGCGCGGAAGCGCCCCGGATCGACTTGGGGCGCAACAGGATGACGATTGCTTCCATGGAACGGTTTCTCGGCGGCTCGCCCCTCAGCGTCCTCGTCCGCCTGATCTTCATTTCGCTGCTGGTCGGGGCAGCGATGGCATTCCTCGGCCTGTCGCCGCAGAGCCTCTACGAGGCGGGGGCACGCTTCATCCGCTCGATCACCGGGCTCGGCTTCGGCGCGGTGCGCGAGGTCGGCCAGTGGATAATCGCCGGCGCCCTGATCGTCGTGCCCCTGTGGCTGCTGGTGCGGCTCTTCGCGGCGCGGAAGTAAGCTGCCTTCAATCTCGGGCGAAGCAACGCTTCGACCCGAGAATCGCATGACGAGAAGTCTCGGGTTTCCGAGATGTTCGGGGCGTTGACGTCTAGTTACAGACTCTCGCCGCGGGCGATCGCGGCCGCATCGCGCCCGATCAGGGCGGTGAGGCGGGTGAGGCCGGCGCGTCGCGCCTGGGCCGCAAGTCCGGCCTTGATCTCCTTCGCTAGCCCCGGCCCCTTGAAGACCATCGCGGAGTAGAATTGCACCAGCGTCGCGCCGGCGCGGATCTTGGCGAAGGCCGTCTCGGCCGAATCGACGCCGCCAACGCCGATCAGCGGGAACTGCCCTTCGACGCGCAGGAAGGCCTCGGCCAGGATGCGGGTCGAGGCGGTGAAGAGCGGCTTGCCGGAGAGCCCGCCGGTCTCGGCCTTGGCGGCGCTGCGCAAGCTCGCCGGGCGCGTGACCGTGGTGTTGGAGACGATCAACCCGTCGATGCCGCGCTTGCGGGCGACTGCGATCATGCCGTCGAGCTCGGGCATGGTCAGGTCAGGCGCGATCTTGACGAGGATCGGCGTGCGCCGGCCGCTGCCGGCTACGTCGTCCCGTGCTGCGAGCGTACGCGCCACGAGGTCGTCGAGCGCAGCTTCCGCCTGGAGGTCGCGCAGGCCGGGCGTGTTCGGCGAGGATACGTTGATCGTCAGGAAATCGGCGAGCGGTGCCAGCCTGCGAGCGAGCGTGGCATAGTCGGCCGCGCGGTCGGCCGATTCCTTGTTGGCACCGAGATTGACGCCGACGAGCCCGCCGCGGCCGCGCCTGGCCGTTAGCCGGGCGGCGACAGCCTCCATGCCCTCGCTGTTCAGGCCGTAGCGATTGATGACGGCCTCATCCTCGATCAGTCGGAAGACGCGGGGACGCGAATTGCCGGGCTGCGGCAGCGGCGTCACCCCGCCGACCTCGACGAAGCCGAAGCCCAGGCCCAGCGCGCCGTCAATCGCCTCGGCATTCTTGTCGAAGCCAGCCGCGAGCCCGACGGGGTTCGGGAAGGTCAGGCCGAATGCCTCCGTCGCCAGCACGGGGTCGTCCGATCCGGGCTTCAGCGCGGGGGCCGCGGCCAGCGCCGTGACGGCGAGCCGATGCGCCGTCTCCGCATCCATGCGGTGGATCAGCGGCCGGGCGAGGTTAAACAGGCTGCCGATCATGCCAGATCCTCCGGGATGGTGTGGCCGCCGTCGATCCCGAGCGGCAGCGGCGCTACCCAGCGCACGGCCTTCGGATCGAGGGCAGCGTAGAGATGTGGGAACAGCGCTCCGCCGCGAGAGGGCTCGTAGCGCAAGGCCGGGCCGAGGCGCGAATCTTCGACCGCGATGAGCAGGAGTCCGTCCTGTCCGGCAAAGTGCTTTGCTGCCGTTTCCGCAAGCTGGGCTGCCGTTGAGAAATGGATGTAGCCGTCCGCGAGGTCGACGGGCGCGCCATCGAAGCGTCCATTCCGCTCCGCTTCGCGCCAGAGCGGGGCGGGGCATATCTTGTAGATCAGAGGCACCGGCAGTCTCTCGGAAACAGGTCGGGCCACGGCTTAATCCCTGGCGGGAGGATTCCGCAAGCGTTAGCCGGATTGCGGCAAGAATTGGATTGAAATCTTAGGAGATAGGGGATATTTCCTATGCTCAATCCCCGCCCGGCGACAAGAGCAATGCGAGGTCTGCGCGATGCTGTCACATGACCAGATCTGGGGGGCGATCGATATGCTCGCCCAGCGCTACGGTTTCACCGCCTCGGGGTTGGCGCGCAAGGCTGGCCTCGACGCCACCACCTTCAATCGTTCCAAGCGTGTGGCTCCGGATGGGCGCGAGCGCTGGCCCTCGACGGAGTCGATCGCCAAGATTCTGGCCGCGACGGGCGCCTCCCTCGACGAGTTCATGAGCACCGTATTGCGGCGGGAGCCCGCGCCGGCGCGCACCATCCCGCTGATCGGCTTCGCCCAGGCAGGTTCCGGCGGTTTTTTCGACGATGGCGGCTTTCCAGCCGGTACCGGCTGGGAGGAGGTCGCTTTTCCGGGCGTGGCCGACGAGAAGGCCTATGCGCTCGAGATTTCCGGCGATTCGATACTGCCGCTCTACCGCGACGGCGACACCATCATTGTCTCGCCGACAGCGACCGTGAGGCGCGGTGACCGCGTCGTGGTCAAGACGGTGGAGGGGGAGGTGCTGGCCAAGCAGCTCAAGCGCCAGACCGCGAAAACGATCGAACTCGCCTCGCTTAATCCGGAACACCCCGACCGGGTCCTGAATCACGCCGACATCGCCTTCATGGCGCGAGTGATCTGGGCGAGCCAGTAGGCGCTTGGCGCCGGGGCTCGTCAGTGGCCGTTGCTCCGACGCAGCGGCAGGGTGACCTTGAACACGGCGCCGGCGGGGCAGGGCTCGAGCTCGATCGCGCCGCCATGCAACCGGACCAGTTCGGCCGCCACGGCAAGCCCGAGCCCCGTGCCGCCTGGCGTCACCGAGCCGCGGAAGGCCTGGAAGAGATTGGCCCGCGCACGTTCGGGCACGCCTGGCCCGTTATCGATGACACGCAGGGCTACCGAGCCGTTCACCGGCCCTGCGGTCACCGCCAACAGCGGCTGGGCGTCGGCTTCCGCCCCGGCCTGGGTCAGGGCCTGGACGGAATTGCGCATCAGGTTGGTCAGCACCCGTGCCATCTGGTCGGGGTCGCAGGGCGCTATCAGTTCGGCAGGGACGCGGTTCTCGAAGCGCAGCCGCCCGTCACCGGGCAGGCCGAGCATCTCCGCCTGCTCCGTGACGAGTTGCCGCAGGGCGACCTCGCGGAGAACCGGCGGCGCCTCCGCTGCGCGGCCATAGGCGAGAGTGGCCTGGCAGAATTCGATGGCACGCCCCAGCGTCGCGATCAGCCGCGGTGCGAAGCGGCGGATCTTGGCGTCGCGGGTCTCGATGAGTTGGTCCGACATGAGCTGTGCCGCCGCCAGCATGTTGCGTAGGTCGTGGTTGATCTTGGAGACGGCGAGGCCGAGCTCGGCGAGGTGCTTCTTCGTGCGCAGTTCGTCGGCGAGCGTTTCCTGCATGCGGGCGAGCGCGCGCTCCGCCTCGCCAATCTCGTCGGCGCGCAAGGTTGGCTCGATGATGCGCTGGGGGTTCTCGGGGTCGGCCTCGAACTCCATGACGTTCGCTGCCAGACGCCGGATCGGCCCGATGATCAGGGCGTTGAGGGCGATATAGACCGCAAGCGCCGTCAGCCCGGTGATCAGCAGCGAGATCAGCAGCAGGCTCCAGGAGAATTTCAGCATCGCGCGGCGCAGAGGCGCCTCGTCGATGACGATCTCGACGAAATCGGCACCGCCGACCGCTTCGCCGACCACCCGGATCGGCATGGTGGCGGGAGAGACGAGCACCGCGACCGCTTCCTCGATCGCGTTGATCCAGGAGAGATTCCGCAGGTCGATCGAGCGCGAGACTTCCGGCGGCGGCATCGAGTCGAGGCTGAGCAGCCGGCGTGCGCCGCCGACGCGGGCGGCGATCGATCGGGCGCCGACGCCCATCAGCAGCCGGTTCTCGCTGCCTTCCGGCAGTCCGTCCTCCGGCGCGCCCTCCAGCACCAGGGCGGCGACCTGCGCTGCAGCGATCCGGTCATGCAGCCAGTTCCGCCGGAAATTCGCGATGGAGGGCAGGTAGATCACGACCTCCGCCAGCATGACGAAGAGCACGGTGAAGAGCAGCAGTTTTGCGGACAGGCCAAGGCGCGTCAGGCCGCGTGGCTGACTGATCGACAGATCGTTCCTGGGCAGGGCGGGGTGATGCATTGAAGCCAATCTTACCCGAAGCGCCGCAGAAAGCCGATCAAGCGGCGCAGGCGAGGATTTGCAGTCGACGGGACATGGAACGAGAGCGCCGCCCTGCGCGAGCCGTCCGAACGAGCAAATGTGGGCGCCACCACCGCCGCCATATCGGAAGCCGCGAGCCCAGCCTTGGCTGCGACACACCATGGCGCGATCAACTCGGCGGCACCGGCACCCACAATGGTGACACCGAGGATGCGGCCTTTGCGGTCGGTGACGAGCTTGACGAAGCCCTCGGTCGAGCCGGCGGCGCGGGCATCGGCGACTTCGGCAAAAGGCCAGCGCAGCACCTGGATCGCGCCGGCCTTGGCTCTTGCTGCGGCTTCGGACAGGCCGATCGCTGCGATCTCCGGCTGGCACCAGCCGACGCGAGGGTAATTCGCCGGGTCAATGCGGGCGGGCTGGCGAAACAGGATGCTGCGCAGCGCCACGCCGGCGTGGTCATCGCCGGCCTGGTCGGTCGCTGGCGCCGCCGCTCCGCCGGCACAGCCCCCCAGGGCGTAGACGCGGCGATTGCTTGTCCGCAGGCCCTTGTCGACGATGATGCCGGAGGCGTCATGGCTGATGCCGCCGAGGTCGAGATCGAGCGCGGCGATCTCCGGCCGGCGCGGTCCGGCCGACAGCAGATGTGAGCCCTCGACGACGGTTTCGCTCCCATCGCGAGCGAGAACGAGGCGAAATCCGGATCGGCTGCGTTCGCCTCGGATGGGTGTGGCGCCCTCGTGCACCACAAGCCCCTCGCGCAGCAGACGCCGGCGAACCAGCAGCGCCGCTTCCGCATCATGGTCGGGCAGCAATCCTTCCGGGGCGACGAGCGTCGCCGTGCTTCCGAGGCGTCGCAGGGCCTGTGCCAGTGCCGCGCCGGTCGCACCGCCGCCGAGGATGACAGGACGTTCGGGCAGGCGGGTCAGTTCGGATAGTTCGTCCGGATCAATCAGCGGCACCGTCTCGAGGCCCGGCAGTTCCGGGCGAGGCGCGCGTGCGCCGGTGGCGATGACGAAACGCCGGGCCTTGATCGCTTGCGCGCCCGCGCGGACCGTGCTCCGGCTGGCGAAGCGTGCCTCGCCTCTCAAAATGATGATCCCGAGGGCCTTCAGCCGTTCCTCGGCATGATTCGCGGCCTCTGCGGCCAGCGTACGCTGAATATGGTCGTGAAGCTGCGCCGGGCTGGCCTGCGGATCGCCAGTCTTGAGTCCGAAGCGGCCGGCTTCGCGCATCGCCTGCGCGGCCGCCCCCGCTTCGATCAGCGCTTTCATGGCCAGCGGGCCGGAACTGCCACCCAACGCACTTCGCTCGATGAGAACCACGGACACGCCGAAGGCCGCGGCAGCCGTGGCCAGCGCTATGCCGTTGCCGCCTGCGCCGATGACGCAGATGTCGGGTGTCAACGCGGCGGGGTTCGCCGCCTTGGCCGTGCCGTCGCTCACCGGATGTCCCGCTTCGCTCTCATCCTCGATCGCTGATGCGTTGTCCGGCCGACGGAATCAAGGCCGGCGCGCTCCGATCACGCGGGATTGCCCGCATAAGGCTCAAGCGACGCTGCGGTTCCCGCCTCTGCCATTGATGGTCGCGAGAGGTTCGGGCCGGCCGAACAGGAAGCCCTGGGCGCGGTGGGCCCCGAGCAACTGGACGGCGATGCGCTGCTGCTCGGTTTCGATGCCCTCGACCACGACGTTCATATGGAGCCGGCGAGCGAGCTGGCACACCGCTTCGATAACGGCCTTGGAAGCTTCGTTGGTGTGCACCTCGCGGGCGAAGCTCTGGTCGATCTTCACCTGCGCGAACGGGTAGGTCGAGAGATAGGCGAGCGAGGAGTAGCCGGTTCCGAAATCGTCGAGCGCGAAGGTCACGCCGAGCGCCCGCAATTCGTCGAGCACCGAAAGCGCCAGCTTGTCGTCCTCGATCAGCAGCGATTCCGTGACTTCGAGCATCAGCCGCCGCGATTCGAGATGCGAAGAGAGGAGCGCGCTTTTGACCGTCTCGACGATGCGGCGGGGCTCGCGGAACTGCAGCGGCGAGACGTTCACCGAGACGCTGATGCCCGGTTCCCAACTCGCGGCATCCTTGCAGGCCTGCCGGATCGCCCAATCGCCCATTGAGGCGATCAGGCCGGATTGCTCGGCGATCGGAATGAAAACGCCAGGCGGCACCATGCCGCGGGTCGGATGGCGCCAGCGCATCAGCGCCTCGCGCGAGACGATCTCCTGCGTCTTCAGGTCGATGATCGGCTGGTAATAGAGTTCGAGCGTGCCATCCGCGCAGGCCTTGCGCAGATCGACCTCGATCTCATGCCGCTCGAGCATTTCCTCGGCCATGGTCGGGTTGAAGAACATCAGTGTGTTCCGACCGGCGGACTTCGCCTTGTAGAGCGCGGTATCGGCATGGCGCAGGAGATCGGCCGGGGTGCTTCCGTCATGCGGCGCCATGGCGATACCGACGCTCGCGGTCACATAGACCGTCTTGCCCTCGACATCGAAGGCGCGGGTCATCGCATTGATCATGCGCTGCGCGATCGCCGTGACGATGGTGTGTTCGGCGGAGGGCAGGACCAGCAGGAACTCATCGCCGCCGAAGCGGGCCAGCATGTCGTTGCTGCGGATCGCGCCGCGCAGGCGGCTGGCAGTCTCCATCAGCACGTGGTCGCCGATGTCGTGGCCCAGGCTGTCATTGACCTGCTTGAAGCCGTCGAGGTCGAGATAGAGCAGCGCGAAGGCCTCGCCGGTGCGGTCGAGCCGCGCGAAGGCCTCGGCGATCTGCGTGTTGTACTCGAACCGGTTGGCGAGCCCTGTCAGCTCGTCGAAGCGTGCCATCTGCTCGATGCGCGCCTCGGTTGCCTTCCGCTCCGTGGCGTCCTCGGTCAGCATGAGGATGCCGCCTTCGGCAGCCGGCGCGAAGGTCACAACCAGCACGAGCCCGCTGCGCGTCACGACCTCGTGGCTCGCTGCTTGCTGGGTGCTCTGGACCATGGTCAGGGCCATGCGGATCTCGCGCAGTTGCTCTTGGCTGATCACCTGGCGCTCGACCAGGAAGCGCGCGATCGCCGTCAGCGGCGTGCCGGGCAGGGCCAGCGTCTCGGGCAGGCCGTAAAGCGTGCTGTGCGGCCTGTTGCCGACTGCCAGCTTGAGATTGCGGTCGAACATCGCCAGCCCGTCGATCATCGTGTTCAGGGCGGCGTCGAGAGTGAGGTTCTGCGAGTGCAGTGCCGAGGCGAGCGCCTTTGAATGCTTCGTCGCATCGCTGAGAGCCAGCAGGTTCCGATGCAGCGAGTTGGTGATCGCGATGTTCGCGGCCACGTAGAGGAAGGCGAAATAGCCGATATAGCGGTAATAGGGGTTCTGCGCCGCGATCAGCCCGATCGCCATCGGGATGCAGAAGGTCATGAGCTGCACCGCGACGAATTTGGGGCGGCCCGCATTGCGCGCGACGTAGCCGGAAGCCAGGGCGATCGTGGACGCGACCGAGGTGATGTGCGCGGCTGGGTCGTTCGCGTGAACCAGCGCGACATAGCAGCTGTAGCCCAGCACAGCGCTGAAAATCGTGGCGCCGAGGAAGTAGTCGCGATCCCAGCGGCGAGTCTGGGCGTAACTGTCGTGGGCGTGGTTCCGTCGGCGATAGGCCACGACGGTGAGGAGACGCAGGACGACGATGAGCGTCACCAGCAGGGTGAGGCCCATGAAGATGTCCATGCCGGTCGAAAGCCAGCACAAGAACGGGGTGAGAATACCGGCGATACCGCCGGGAATGATCGACGCCGGCGACGAGAAAAGCGAGCTGACCAGCAGCGTGTAGCCGGTCAGGTCGACATCGTCGGCCTTCTCGCGCCCGCCAGCTGCCATCAATCGCTTCAGCGTGCCCGACATCTACTCCTGCCTTTGCCGCGAGCGCGATCATGCACGCTAGGCTCAAACCTAGCGCATCATCAAAGGTTTCTATGGGAGCAGAGGTAAATGCTTCGTGTGACTCTAGTGCCGTACGGGACGATCCAGCCGCATTCAGACCGGTGCCAGGTGTCTTTGGTAAACGCGCGCTAACATGCGGTCCTGCGTCTGTGCGATGCGCTGCAACTTCGAGATCGCGCTGGGGCTGAGCCGCAGCATGCAGTCGGTCCAGATTTGGCCGAGATGGCCGAGTTCTTCGCGCAGGTCGCCGGAGCGGCGATTGAAGGCCGAAAAGAGCGCCGTCTTGGCTGCGTGGATCGGCAGGGCATCGGAGCAATATTTGCGGATCCAGGCTTCGCCGGTGCCGGTCGGGACGACCGCCTCGAGGCCGCCCGCCGCCATGAACTCCTGCGCGCTCATCTCCTCGCCGGAGAGCAGCATCTGCTCCGCCGCACGCTGGCCCATCCGGCGCGACAGGATCGCGACCGCGGTGATCGGGAAGTGGTTGAACTTGATCTCCGGGTAGACGAACGAGGCCTGCTCTTCGGCGATCATCACATTGCACGAGCGCGGCGCGTCGATGCCGCCGCCGATCGCCTTGGCGTGGATGGTCGAGAGGGTGATGACCAGCCCGTTGAGGCCGCCCGAATTCCAGATCGCCCCTTCCGCTGACAGCCGTGCATATTCGGCGAGCGCGGCGCGGTCGTTCTTGGCCAGGCAGTCGAGATAGAAATCGAGATCACCACCGAGCGTGAAGAACGGGCCAGCGCCGCGGAAGGCGAGGAAGCGCACCGGAGCGCGGTGATACTGGTCCGGCGCTCCCCAGAGGGCCACGATCGCGCTCTGAATCTTCACCAGGCTGTCGAGCAGCTGCAGCGTGAAGACCGGCTTCAGCTCGGGCCGGATCGTG
Source organism: Allobosea sp. TAF32 (assembly GCF_052113585.1). NCBI lineage: Bacteria > Pseudomonadati > Pseudomonadota > Alphaproteobacteria > Hyphomicrobiales > Alloboseaceae > Allobosea > Allobosea sp. TAF32. The sequence continues at coordinate 177,859 of NZ_JBFRDM010000010.1, forward strand.
ACCCAGAGCGTCTTGATGTCCGGCTCGTAGGCGATCTCCACCTCCGGCAGGAAGCCGGCCTTGTAGCGGATCGCGTCGATGACCTCGCAGCTTTCGAGCAGGGCCGGCGAAACGGTTTCTGCTCCGATCTTCAAGGACTGCAACACGACGCCACCCCCGGAACTGCCTGATGTCGTGCAGACTAAACGAGCTTAACAAACTGTAAACGGAAACTCCCGGAAATGGTTAATAGCGTTAAGTTTTTTCCGGTGACCAAGCGTCATGCCGCCGGTCTCGGAGCGGGGAGGCGCCCTGTCGAGGCAAGAGGCGGGCCTTTGCGGAGGGGGCGGGGGGAGCAGGAAATTTCGATGGGGCGTGATATCGGGAAAGAAATTGCTGGGATCGGCGGCGCGTGCGGGATGATCGATCCAGGGGCTTCCGGGTCGGGCTTTTCCTGATCCGCAATGGCACAGTGCTTTGCCGCATCCTGAAACGGTGTCCCGGTGTGGCGGCGCTTGTCCGAAGGCGGATGTGGGGGTAACCATGGCGCCGCGAATTCGCCGCGTTCCCGCGTTCAAACAGCCAAGTTGCAAAACACCGCCGAGCTGATGCCGTGACCCGCCAGACAGCCGAGGACGAGAAGCAGGCGCGCCTTGCCGCCGCGCTCCGCGAGAACCTGAAGCGCCGCAAGGCCCAGGCTCGCGCTCGCCGCTCGGAGGAGGCGGGGACGCAGAAGCCGGCGCCGCCCGCTCAGGCCGAACCTCCCCGGTCCTGACCTCCCTTACTCACATGGGCTGCCGGGTTTCCGTGCGGCCGAGCAGGACCTGACGATGGACAAGATCCGCATCACCGGCGGCCAGCGCCTCAATGGCGCGATTCCGATTTCGGGCGCCAAGAACGCCGCCTTGCCGCTGATGATCGCGAGCCTGCTGACCGACGAGACCTTGACGCTGACCAATGTGCCGCGCCTCTCGGACGTCACCGCCCTCTCGCGCATCCTGTCCAATCACGGCGTCGATCGCACCGTCGCCGGCAAGCGCATCGGCCAGTCCGCCGAGACCGGCCAGAACATCTCGCTGACAGCGCGTCAGATCGTCGATACCTGCGCGCCCTACGAACTGGTTTCGACCATGCGGGCGAGCTTCTGGGTGATCGCGCCGATCCTTGCCCGCATGGGCGAGGCCAAGATCTCGCTGCCGGGCGGCTGCGCCATTGGCACGCGGCCGGTCGATCTGCTGCTCATGGCCCTGGAGAAGCTCGGCGCCGAGATCGTGATCGAGAATGGCTACGCGCTGGCGCGTGCGCCCAAGGGGCTGAAGGGTGGCGAGATCGTCTTCCCGAAGGTCACGGTCGGCGGCACGCACACCGCCTTGATGGCCGCGGTCCTTGCTGACGGCACCACTGTGATCGAGAATGCTGCGCGCGAGCCCGAAGTCACCGACCTCGCCGCCTGCCTCGTCAAGATGGGTGCCAAGATCGAGGGTGCCGGTAGCTCGCGGATCGTCGTGACTGGCGTTTCTCGCCTCGGCGGCGCACACCACACCGTCCTGCCGGACCGCATCGAGACCGGCACCTATGCCATGGCGGTGGCCATGACCGGCGGCGATGTCGTGCTGGAGGGCGCGCGCGCCGACCTGCTTCAGTCCGCGCTCGACGTGCTGACCAAGGCCGGTGTCGAGGTGGATGAGACCAATGAAGGCATTCGCGTGCGCCGCAACGGCCGCGGCATCGAGGCGGTCGATGTCGATACCGATCCCTTCCCCGGCTTCCCAACCGATCTGCAGGCGCAGTTCATGGCGCTGATGACCAAGGCCAAGGGCACCTCGCGCATTCGCGAGACCATCTTCGAAAACCGCTTCATGCATGTGCAGGAACTCGCCCGGCTCGGCGCGAAGATCCGGCTCGACGGCGACGTCGCCCATGTCGAGGGTGTCGAGAAGCTCACCGGCGCGCCGGTGATGGCGACCGATCTGCGTGCTTCGGTCTCGCTCGTCATCGGCGGCCTCGCCGCCGAAGGCGACACCACCATCAACCGCGTCTATCATCTCGACCGCGGCTTCGAGGCCCTTGAGGCCAAGCTCACGCGCTGCGGCGCGGTGGTTGAGCGCATCAGCAGTTGATTCTGGACTGTTGATTTTCTCGAGGCGGCTCGGCAGAACACGATCATGTCAGACGATGCCGCCGATCCACTTAAGCTCATCGCGCTCGATGCAGACGATCTCGCGGTCGTCTCGGCGCATCTTCAGGACGCGGTGCTGAAGGCCGCCGATCTTCGCTACCTGCCGGCCGAGAAGCGCTTTGCGCTCGCTTTGCGCCGGTTCGACTGGGAGGGGGCGCAGCACGGCAAGCGCCGTCGCCGGCTGGCGGCGCTGCATTTCGACCGGGTGCTCTCGGTGCGCAGCGCCAAGCTCGACAAGAACGATCCGGACAAGGTGCTGAACCTTCTCGCCATCACCTTCGACCAGGGTGATGATCCCGCTGGTGACGTAACGCTGAATTTCTCCGAAGGCGCCGCGATCCGCCTCTCCGTCGAATGCGTGGAGGCCCAGATGAAGGACCTCGGGCCGGTCTGGGAAGCCGTGGCGACGCCCGGCCATCCCAACGGCGCCTGACGAGGCGGCTCGCTCGCCAGTTTTCCGGCCCTGCCGGCTTCAAGCCGCGACAGCCTTCGTCTAAGAACGCGCCGTCATCCTGGACAGGCCGCCAAGCGGCGCCGACCGAGGATCCGTCGAAGGCCTGGGCTGCCATGATGGATTCCGGGCTTGTGCTGCGCTACGCCCGGAATGACGGCTATAAATCCGGATAAGCCCGAGGATGCCAATGCCGATCAGGCTCGACGACAGGGACGCAGGTTTCGCAGAAGGCTTCGCCGCTCTGCTGTCCGCCAAGCGTGAGGTCTCTGAGGAGGTCGATCGGATCGCGGCCGATATGATCGCCGAGGTGCGCGCAAAGGGCGACGCCGCGCTCATCGGTTACACCAGCCGCTTCGATAAGCTGGACCTCACACCGGGGACACTGCGCGTCGACGAAGCCGAGATCGACGCCGCAGTTGCTGCCTGCTCCGCCGAATTGCTCGTGGCGCTGGAGACCGCCCGCGAACGCATCGCCACCTACCACGAACGCCAGAAGCCGACGGATTCCTGGGTCAAGGATGCCGCGGGCGTCGAAGCCGGCTGGCGCTGGAGCGCGATCGAGGCGGTCGGTCTCTATGTGCCCGGTGGCACGGCGAGTTACCCATCTTCGGTGCTGATGAACGCGATCCCCGCCAAAGTCGCCGGCGTGCCGCGCATCGTCATGGTCGCCCCGACACCGCGCGGCGAAACCAATCCGCTCGTGCTCGCGGCTGCGCGGCTCGCCGGTGTCGACGAGATCTATCGCATCGGCGGTGCTCAGGCCGTCGCGGCGCTCGCCTATGGCACGGAAAGCATCGCGCCGGTCGCCAAGATCGTCGGCCCCGGCAACGCCTATGTCGCGGCAGCCAAGCGCCGCGTCTTCGGCCAGGTCGGTATCGATATGATCGCCGGCCCGTCCGAAGTGCTGGTGATCGCCGATCGCACCGCCAATCCGGACTGGATCGCGGCCGATCTGCTGGCGCAGGCCGAGCATGACGTCTCGGCCCAGTCGATCCTGATGACGGACGATGCCGCGCTCGCTGCCGAGGTCGAGAAGGCGGTCGCGGCCCAGCTCGCGACGCTGCCGCGCGCCGAGATCGCCGGCAGGAGCTGGCAGGAATTCGGTGCCATCCTGCTGGTCGCCGATCTCGAAGCGGCCGTGCCGCTGGTGGACCGCATCGCGCCCGAGCATCTCGAGATCATGACGGCCGAGCCCGAGCGCCTGGCCGGCCTCATCCGCAATGCCGGGGCGATCTTTCTCGGCGGTCATACGCCCGAGGCGATCGGCGACTATGTCGGCGGCCCCAACCATGTGCTGCCGACGGCGCGCTCGGCGCGCTTCTCATCGGGCCTCGGCGTCGGCGACTTCATGAAGCGAACCTCGCTGCTGAAATGCGGCCCCGATGGCCTGCGGGCCCTGGCTTCGGCCGCGACGCAACTCGCCGAATCGGAGGGGTTGCAGGCGCATGGCCGATCCGTGACGATCAGGCTCAATCTCTGAGCGTCGGTCACTGAGCGACGCCGCAGCGGGAGGGGCGATGCCCGACGTTTCGACTTCCAACAAGCAGTGCCTTGTCGGCGTCACACTCGACGAGAACTCGCTGGGGCGCGGCTCGCCCGATCAGGAGCATGAGCGCGCGGTCGCGATCTACGACCTGATCGAGCGCAACCGCTTCGTCGTGCCGGAGCATGATGGCGGGCCCTATCTCGCCCATCTCGCCATGGTCGAGCGGCGCCTCGTCTTCGAGGTCAAGGAAGCGGACGGCGCGGCCGTCGTTACCCACCATCTCTCGCTCAGCCCGTTCCGGCGCATCATCAAGGACTACGAGCTGATCTGCGAGAGCTACTACGCCGCGATCCGCACGGCGACGCCGACGCAGATCGAGGCGATCGACATGGGCCGGCGCGGCCTCCACGACGAGGCGGCCGGCATCCTGGCCGAGCGACTCGCCAACAAGGTGGAGATCGATTTCGACACGGCCCGCCGCCTCTTCACGCTGATCTATGCCCTCCACTGGAAGGGCTGACGCGCTTGGAGCACAGGATCTCTTCAGGCGAGGTGGAAGCCGGTTCGCGTGAAGACGATGCGGCGCAGGGCCTGCCGCGCAAGATCCAGAGCGTGCTGTTCATGTGTGCGATGAACGCCGTGCGCTCGCCCATGGCCGAGGCGCTGGCCAAGCACTTCTTCGGAAAGTCGATCTATGTCCAGTCGGCCGGTGCCCGCAAAGGCGAACCCGATGGGTTCGCGCTCGCGGTTCTCGACGAGATCGGCATCGATCTCAGCCGCCACAAGCCGAAATCGGTCGAGGAGCTGGAGGAGTGGGAAGGGCTCAACTTCGACCTGATCATCTCGCTCTCGCCCGAGGCGCATCACAAGGCGCTGGAGCTCACCCGCACCCACGCCGCCGAGGTCGAATACTGGCCGACCGTCGATCCGACGGTGTTCCAGGGCTCGCGCGAGCAGAAGCTCGAAGCCTATCGCGAAGTCCGCGACACGCTGATCAAGCGGATCAAGCAGCGTCTCCAGCGCTAAGAGGCGCATGCGCTGCCCCGCAGCGCATGCGCCTCGGCCGATCCGTCTAGCCAGGTCGAGGCTGCGCGCAACCCATTGAGGATCAGGTCGAGCGGGCGGCCGCGCCCGTGCCGGCGCCGCCCCTCATCGCAAGCAGATGAAGCGTTTAAGTGAAATTTTACGCAGTTCCGCTTGGGTTCCGGCGAGCGGCCGTCTCACATTGGTTCCAGCCTATGCCTTCAGTCCCCGTCCCGGAGCCTTGCGCGTCGCGCGAGGATAGGCTGTCGTTTTCCGGTGGCCTCGCGGTTGTCTGCCTTTGCCTGATCGTCAGCGTCGGAGCCATGGCAAGCCTGCCGCGCGCGCAGGACGGCAAAGTGCCCGGGGCGATCGTCTTTCCGCCCTGGGTCAGTGCGGCCGAAGCGATTTCCCTCAGCCTTGCGACGGGTCATCGCGTCCTGCGCAGCGGGCGGCTGCCTTCGATCGTCGTGGTCGCGCCCACGGCCCCGGCCGATGTTGCGGCCGCGCTCCCGCCGGGCGCCTGGTTCTCGCTTGTTCTGACAGGCCTGGCCGGCTGCCTCGATGCCTCCGCCGCGATGGAACCCTCGCGATGATATGGTCGCTTTCCACCGTTCGCCGCAGGGTAGCGCAGGTCCTGCTCGCGCTCGGATTCCTGCATGTGCCGCTTCTCGCGCTGGCTTTCTGGGCCCATGACGAGACCGGGCTCGTTTCCGTCGCGGTAGCGGCTTTGGCCGCTCTTCTGGCGCTGGCGTGCTACCGCCTGAACGGGCCGGCGATCGTGACCCAGCTCGTCATCGCGACGATGTTGATCGGGCAGGTCTCGATGCTGGTCTTCAGCTTTGCCGGCAATTCCTGGCAGCCGGACATGCATATGTACTATTTCGCGATCCTGGCTTTGCTCGCAGGGTTCTGCGACTGGCGGCCGATCGTGTTGGGCGCCTTGCTGACGGCGCTGCATCATCTCGTCCTGCAATATGTCTTGCCGGCTGCGGTGTTCTATCAGGGCGGCAGCTTGCTCAGGGTTCTGCTGCATGCAGTGATCGTCGTCATCGAAACGTCCTTCCTTGCTATGTTGGCGGTGATCCTGCAGCGCATGTTCACGATGAACGAGGCGAATCTCGCGCGGGCCGAAGCTGTGGCCGAGCGCGAGCGCGTCGCAGGCGAGAAGGAACGCAATCTGGCGGAAGAGCTGGGTCGCCGGGCCGGAAAACTGCGCGATGTCGTATCTGGTTTTCATGTCCAGATGGAGCAGGCCATGGCGGTGCTCGATCATTCCGCTGTCGCGATGAAGACCGAGGCCGGCGCCTTGACCAGCACCTCCGATCAGGTACGGCGGCAGACCGCGCTGGTTTCCGCCTCGGCGGCGGGTACGATGGAGAGCATCGAGCATCTCTCGGCGGCGAGCACGGAGCTCGTCGCCTCGATCGGCGAGATCGGCCGCAACGCCGGCCATTCCGCCGATGGCGCGAAATCGGCCGCCTCGCTGGCGCGCCATGCCAGTGCGGAAATCGAGAATCTCGCGCATAGCAGCGAGAATGTCGGCGCCGTGGTCGAGATCATTCGCGGCATCGCGGCACAAACCAGCATGCTCGCGCTCAATGCTACGATCGAGGCGGCGCGTGCCGGAGAGATGGGGCGCGGTTTCGCAGTCGTCGCCAGCGAGGTGAAGACGCTCTCTTCCCAGACCGCGAAGGCGACCGACGAGATCTCGCACCAGATCGGCGCGATGCAGCAGGCTTCACAGCGTTCGCTCAAGGCCATCCGCGAGATCGTCGAGTCGATCGGCGAGGTCGAGAGCGTCGCCGATGCGATCGCGCTTTCCGTCGGCGAGCAAAGCCGGGCAACCGCCGAAATCGCGCATCAGGTGCGGCTGTCCTTCCAGGGAGCACAGCAAAGCGCCGACGTCGCCGGCGGCTTCGAGGTCATGACGCAACAGACCCATGGCGCCGCTCAGCAGCTTCAGGGTGCCGCGAACGTGCTGGCTCAGCAGGCGCAGGATATCCGCCGCGAGGTCGCGAGCTTCTGCAATCGGGTCGCCGCTGCCTGACTACCAGTGGCGGCCGGGCCCGACCGGTCCGACGCCGAGGAAGACGCCAAGGCTCGCCGCGATATCGGCGAAGCTTTCGCGCCGACCGAGCGGCTCCGGCGCGATACCTGGCCCGAAGGCGAGGATCGGCACGTGCTCGCGGGTATGGTCGGTGCCGGGCCAGCTCGGATCGTTGCCGTGGTCGGCTGTGATGACGGCGATGTCGCCCGGCCTCAGCGCGGCTTCGATATGGGGCAGAAGCCGGTCGAAGGCTTCCAGCGCCGCCGCATAGCCCGGAATGTCGCGCCGATGGCCGTATTCGGTGTCGAAATCGACGAGGTTCACGAAACAGAAGCCGCCATCGTGCAGCCCGTCCCAGGCTTCGAGCGCCGCCTCGACCATGGCCGCATTGCCGAAGGGCTTGATCTCGGTGCCGGTAGCGCGATGGGCGAAGATGTCGCCGATCTTGCCGATGGTGACGACCGTGCGACCCTGCGCCGTCAGTCGATCGAGAAGTGTCTCATCCGGCGGCGGGATGGCGAAGTCCTTGCGGTTGCCCGTGCGGGTGAAGCCCTCTTCCGGCGAGCCGATGAAGGGCCGCGCGATCACGCGCCCGATCCGCAGCGGATCGACGAGACCGCGCACGACCTTGCAGAGCGCATAGAGCCGGTCGAGCCCGAAATGCTCCTCGTGCGCCGCGATCTGGAGAACGGAATCGACCGAAGTGTAGCAGATCGGCTTGCCCGTCCGGATATGCTCGGCTCCAAGCTCCTCGATGATCACCGTGCCAGAGGCGTGCTTGCTGCCGAGGATGCCGGGCAGCGCGCCTTCCTTGACGATGCCGGCGATCAGCTCCGGCGGAAAGGAGTTCTCAAGGTCTGTGAAATAGCCCCATTGGAACGGCACAGGGCAACCGGCGATCTCCCAATGGCCGGACGGCGTGTCCTTGCCCTGGCTGACCTCGACGCCATAGCCCCAGCGGCCCTCCGGTCGCGCCGGCTTGGCGGCGCCGGCGAGCGGGCGGCCGGTCGAAGCTTCGCAGGCATGAGCGAGGCCGAGCCTCACGAGGTTCGGCAGCTGCAATGGACCGCTGCGCAGTCCTTCGCGGTCGCCCCGCCCGTCCGCGCAGGCTTCGGCGATATGGCCGAGCGTATCGGAGCCGGCATCGCCATAGACGGCTGCATCGGCCGCGCCGCCGCAGCCGACCGAATCCAGCACGATCAGGAGGGCACGAGCCATGGTCAGTCCCTCACCGAGCCGCCATTGGCGGTATCGAGGTTGAGCGCGGCCGCCAGCAGCGCCTGCGTATAGGCCTCGCGCGGCTGGGCGAAGATCGCCTCTGCCGGGCCTTCCTCGACCACCTTGCCGTTCTGCATCACCACCACCCGATGCGACAGCGCCCGCACGACCTTGAGGTCGTGGCTGATGAAGAGATAGCCCAGTTTGCGCCTAGTTTGCAGGCCGCGCAGCAATTCGACGATCTGAGCCTGCACGGACATGTCGAGTGCCGAGGTCGGCTCGTCTAACACCACGAATTTCGGATCGAGCGCCATGGCCCGCGCAATGGCGATGCGCTGGCGCTGGCCGCCGGAGAACTCGTGCGGATAGCGGTCCATCGCCGCCGGATCCAAGCCCACATCGGCGAGCGCCTGCGCCACGATCTCGCGGCGGCGCTGATAGGTGAGGTCGGGTTGCTGGATGGCGAGCCCCTCAGCGACGATCTCCGCCACCGACATGCGCGGCGAGAGCGAGCCGTAGGGGTCCTGGAAGACGACCTGGAGGTTCTTGCGCTTCGGCCGCACCTGCTCGCTTGAGAGCCCGTCGATGCGGTCGCCGAGGAAGACGATCGGCCCCTCAGAGGCGATCAGTCGGAGGATCGCCAGCCCCAGTGTGGTCTTCCCCGAGCCGGATTCCCCGACGATGCCCAGCGTCTCACCCTCGCGGACCTTTACCGAGATGCCGTCGACCGCCTTCACATGGCCGGTCACGCGGCGCAGCATGCCGGACTTGATCGGGAACCAGACCTTGACCGGCCCGGCTTCGAGCAGCGTCGCAGCGTCCGTCGGGACAGGGGAGGGGCGTCCCTTCGGCTCTGCGGCGAGCAGGCGCTTGGTATAGTCGTGCTGCGGATTGGCGAAGATCTCGCTGACCGGTCCCTGCTCGACGATCTTGCCCTTCAGCATCACGCAGACCCGGTCGGCGATGCGGCGGACGATGCCGAGATCATGGGTGATGAACAGCATCGCCATGCCCAGCCGTGCCTGAAGCTCCTTGAGCAGCTTCAGGATCTGGGCCTGCACGGTGACGTCGAGCGCCGTGGTCGGCTCGTCGGCGATCAGCAACTCCGGCTCGTTGGCGAGCGCCATCGCGATCATCACGCGCTGGCGCTGGCCGCCGGAGAGCTGGTGCGGATAGGCGTCCAGCCGGCTCCGCGCGTCGCGGATGCCGACCAGTTCCAGCAGCTCCAGGGTGCGGGCGCGGGCCTTCTCTCCGCGTAAGCCCTTGTGCAGTTCGAGGATCTCGCCGATCTGGCGCTCGATGCTGTGCAGCGGGTTGAGCGAGGTCATCGGCTCCTGGAACACCATCGTGATGTCGTTGCCGCGCACCTTGCGCATCGCGTCTTCGTCGGCGGCGATCAGGTCCTGTCCGTTGAACAGCACCTTGCCCGAGGGGTGATGCGCCGCCGGATAGTTCAGGAGCTTCAGGATCGACAGGGCCGAGACCGACTTGCCGGAGCCGGATTCCCCGACCAGCGCCAGCGTCTCGCCCTTGGCGATAGAGAAGGAGACATGATCGACCGCGAGCGTCTCCCGCCCGCCCTGGCGAAAGGCGACAGAGAGGTCCTCGACGGAGAGAAGCGGCGCGCTCATGCGAAGGTCTTCCGCGGGTCGAAGGCGTCGCGCACGGCTTCGCCGATGAAGATCAGCAGCGACAGCATCAGTGCGATCACCATGAAGCCGGAGAGGCCGAGCCAGGGCGCCTGAAGGTTCGCCTTGCCTTGTGCCAGCAGCTCGCCCAGCGAAGGGGAGCCCGGCGGCAGGCCGAAGCCGAGGAAGTCGAGCGAGGTCAGGGTGGTGATCGAGCCGTTGAGGATGAAGGGCAGGAAGGTCAGCGTAGCGACCATGGCGTTGGGCAGCAGGTGGCGCCACATGATGGTGCGGTTGGAGAGTCCGAGTGCGCGCGCCGCCCGTACATATTCGAAATTGCGCGCCCGCAGGAACTCGGCGCGCACGACGCCGACCAGGGCGACCCAGGAGAACAGCAGGAGGATGCCGAGCAGCACGAAGAAGCCGGGCGTGATGATCGCGGCCACGATGATCAGCAAATAGAGCGCGGGTATCGAGGTCCAGATCTCGATCAGGCGCTGGAAGATCAGGTCGGTCCAGCCGCCGAAATAGCCCTGTATCGCGCCTGCCGCGATGCCGATCACCGACGAGAAGGCACAGAGAATGAGGCCGAACAGCACGGAGATGCGGAAGCCGTAGATCAGCCGCGCGACCACGTCCCGGCCCTGATCGTCGGTGCCGAGCCAGTTCCATTCGAGGTCGCGGCAAGTTGAACCGCCATTGCGCTCCGCGATCGGCTTGCATTGCTCGTCCTTGAGCATCCAGGTCGGCGGGGCCGGGGCGGGCACCGGCAGGTCGAGATTATGCGTGCGGTAGGAGTAGCGGATCGGCGGCCAGATCGCGAAGCCGTTGGCCGCGATCTCCTTGGCGATGACCGGGTCGCGATAGTCGGTGGTGGCGAGGAAGCCGCCGAACTTCTCTTCGGGATAGTTCACCGCGATGGGGAACAGCCATTCGTCCTTGTAGCGCACGACGAGCGGCCGGTCGTTGGCGATGAACTCGGCGACGAGCGAGAGCAGGAACAGGGCGAGGAAGAGCCAGAGCGACCACCAGCCCCGCCTGTTCGCCTTGAAGTTGTTGAGCCGGCGCCGGTTGATCGGCGAGAGCTTGAGCCAGCCCTGCGTCGCCTCGGCCGGCGCGAGCGGGATGTCGCTGCGCAGGGCCGGGGGCGGGGCGTCGATCAGCGTGTCGCTCATGCTCACGCCTCCCGGCTCTCGAAATCGATGCGGGGATCGACCCAGCTATAGGTCAGGTCGGTGATCAGATGCACGACGAGGCCGATCAGCGAGAAGATGTAGAGATTGGCGAAGACGACGGGATAGTCGCGGTTGACGATCGCCTCGAAGGACAGCAGCCCAAGCCCGTCGAGCGAGAAGATCGTCTCGATCAGGAGCGCACCGGCGAAAAGCGCATGCACGAAGGCACCGGGGAAGCCGGCGATCACGATCAGCATCGCATTGCGGAAGACATGGCCGTAGAGCACGCCGCGCTCGCTGAGGCCCTTCATCCGCGCGGTCAGGACGTATTGCTTCCTGATCTCGTCGAGGAATGAGTTCTTGGTCAGTAGCGTCGAGGTGGCGAAGGCACCGAGCGCCATCGCCAGAACCGGCAGCGTGATGTGCCAGAGATAGTCCGTCACCTTCCCGAAGAGGCTGAGCTCCCCCCAGTTGTCGGAGGTGAGGCCCCTGAGCGGGAAGATCTGCCAGAAGGAGCCGCCGGCGAAGAGCACGATCAGGAGGATCGCGAAGAGGAAGCTCGGAATGGCATAGCCGACGATGACGACGGCGCTCGTCCAGGTGTCGAAGCGCGAGCCTTCCTTCACGGCCTTGCGGATGCCGAGCGGGATCGAGATCGCATAGGAGAGCAGGGTCATCCACAGGCCGAGCGTGATCGAGACCGGCAGCTTCTCCTTGATCAGCTGCAGTACGGGGGCATCGCGAAAATAGCTGCGGCCGAAATCGAAGCGGGCATAGTCGCCGAGCATCTTCAGGAAGCGCTCATGCGCCGGCTTGTCGAAGCCGAACTGCTTTTCCAACTCCTTGATGAAGGCGGGGTCGAGCCCCTGCGCTCCGCGATAGGCTGATGCCTCGCTTTGCGCGCCGGCATCGCCCATCTGGCCGCCGCCGACACGATCGGCCGCGCCGCTGTTGGGGTTCTGGAGCTGAGAGATCACGCGCTCGACCGGCCCGCCCGGCGCGAATTGCACGATGACGAAGGAGACGAACAGGATGCCGAACAGCGTTGGCACCATCAGCGCGAGGCGCCGGACGATATAGCTCAGCATGCCCGCGTCACGCCTTTCCGATCCGCTTGGCCTTCTCGGGATCGTACCACCAGATCGCCGGCGCGCCGGAGGAGAATTTCGGCTTGGTCGCCGGCCGGTCGTACATGTCCCAATAGGCCAGCCATTCCTCGTCGTTCCACCACATCGGAATCCAGTAGCGCCCCGCCCGCAGCAGCCGGTCGAGGCATTTGGCGGTGACGACGACCTCGGCATAGCTCTTGGCCTGGCCGACCTTCTCGATCATCGCGTCGATGGCGGGGTCGCTGATGCCGGCGGCATTGCGCGAGCCTCTGGTCTTCGCCGCTTCCGAGCCATAGACGATGCTGAGCGTGTCGCTGGGGATCGCGCCGCCTGAAAGCGCCCGGCTGATGATGTCGAAATCGAACTCGTCGAGGCGGCGCTGATACTGCGCGGGATCGACGAGGCGCGAGGTGGCGTTGATGCCGAGCCGCTTGAGATTGGCCTGGAAGGGCTGCGTATGCGGCTGCAGCGCCGGGGAGGAGTCGAGGAACTCGATCTCGAAGGGCTGGCCGTTCGGCAGCTTCAGCACATTGCCGTCGCGCTTGCAGCCGGCGGCGCGCAGCATTTCGTCGGCCTTGCGCAGCAGGTTGCGATCGCTGCCCGAGCCATCCGAGACCGGCGGCAGGAAGGGCTCGCCGAAGACCTCGTTCGGCACCTTGCCCCGCCAGGGCTCGAGCAGCGCCAACTCCTCCGGCGAGGGCTTGCCGACCGCCTTGGAATCCGAATTCTCGAAATAGGACGTCATGCGCTCATAGGAGCCGAACATGATGGTCTTGCGCGTCCATTCGAAGTCGAAGGCGAGGCCGAGCGCCTCGCGGATGCGCGGATCGGCGAATTTCTCGCGCCGCGTATTGTAGATCCAGCCCTGCGAGCCGACGGGCTCGGTTTTCGGCAGGGCCTCCTTCTTGACCTTGCCTTCATGGACTGCCGGGAAGTCGTAGCCCGTGGCCCAGATGCGCGAGGTGAATTCCTCCTGGAAGGTGATGGCCCCTGCCTTGAAGGCCTCGAAAGCCACTTGCCGGTCGCGGAAATACTCCCAGCGCACCCGGTCGAAATTGTTGGTGCCGATATTGACCGGCAGATCCTTGCCCCAATAGTCCGGTACGCGTTCGAATTCGATGAAGCGGCCCTGCTCGAAGCGCCCGACCTTGTAGGCGCCCGAGCCCAGCGGTGGCTCCAGGGTCGAGGCTGTGAAATCCCGCGTCGACCAGTATTTCTCGGAGAAGACCGGCAGGCCGGCGACGACGAGGTGCAGGTCGCGTCCGCGCTTCGGCGAGAGCGTCACCACGAGGATGTCGTCACCCTCGGCTTGCGACGAGGCGAGCTCGTTGAGCAGGAGCCGGTAAGACGGATGGCCCTTGGCCTTCAGGATATTCATCGAGAAGGCGGCATCGCGCGCCGTGACGCGTGAGCCGTCATGGAAGCGCGCTTCCGGCCGCAGGCGAAAGCGATAGGTCAGCTTGTCCGGCGATACTGCGACGCTCTTGGCCAGCAGCCCGTAGAGCGAGCCGGGCTCGTCGCCCGAGCCCGCCATCAGGCTGTCGAAGCAGGCATCCATGCCAGCCGCGCCATCGCCTTGCAGCACGAAGGTGTTGAGCGTGTTGAAGGTGTCGAAGCTCTGGTTTCCGCCTGCGCGCTTGATCTGGACGGTGAGCAGGCCACCCTTCGGCGCCTTGGGGTTCACATAGGCGAAATGCGGAAAATCGGGCGGCAGGGCGAGCTCGCCGAAAGTCGAAAGCCCGTGCGATTCGGCGTCCTGCGCCAGCGCCGCTCCGGAAAGGCCGGGCAGGGCGCCCGCGACCGCAGCAGTGCCTGCGGCTTCCAGCAATCTGCGGCGTGTGATGCGCATCGCCATCGTTTCGCGTCTCCGTCTGATTCGCCGTTGTCCTATCTCGCCTGAGCCGAGGGTTACGGCAATGGTCGGCAAGAGCCGGCATTAGCCGGATTGTGCGGGCAAGCCGAAGGCGGGAGCAAGGCGAGGGCCAAACAAAAAGCCGGGCAAAAGCCCGGCTTGTCGTAGCGAATGGTCGCAGCTCCCGCCGATCAGGGCTTCGGCAGCGGCTGCGGCGAATCCGCCAGCGAATTCAGATAGGCGACGACGTCGGCGCGGGTCTCGGGCTTGCTGATGCCGGCGAAGGCCATGGCGGTGCCGGGCACGTAAGCCTTCGGGTTCTTCAGGAAGTGGTCGAGCGCGTCGGCGTCCCAGTTCTTGTCGTTGCGGCCCTTCATCGCGGCCGAATAGCCGAAGCCCTCGACGGAGCCCTCGTTGCGGCCGAAGACGCCGAAGAGATGCGGGCCGACCTTGTTGGCGCCGCCCTTCTCGAAGGTGTGGCAGGCCTTGCAGGCGCCGGTGGCCTTCTCGCCCTTGGCCGGGTCGGCCTTGACGAGGCGAACGGCGATCGGCTCCTCAGCGGCGGCTGCAGGGGCGCCACCACCCGCGGCGGCCGGCTCCTCGCTCGGCAGATCGAAGCCCGGAACGGCCGGCTTCTTCGGCGCGAAGACGATGCCCGCCGCCATGTTGAGGCTCATCACGACAAGCAGCGTGGAAAGAACCGCGCCGGCGATCTTGTTGGCTTCGATATTCATCGTATCCGAACCTTGGTGCCCTCCGCGGCCGAGGCCCGGGAGACGAGTAGCGCATAGCCGGAGTCTCGAAAGCCTCCAGCCTCCGCCGTTGCTTAACCGCTTTGCGCGCTTCATTGCAACTCGTATAAGCACGCTCCGCTTTGAGACTTTTTGACGCCGTCCGCCGCAACCAGCAGCCTCCCTGTCGAGCCCGCCCACAAACATGTCGAATCCGCTGATCCTGATCCCCGCCCGCATGCAGGCAATGCGCTTGCCCGGCAAGCCGCTCGCCGACATCAACGGCGAGCCGATGATCGTGCATGTCTGGCGCCGGGCTATCGAATCCGGCGCCGGCGACGTCGCCGTGGCGACGGATGCGCCCGAGATCGCCGCCGCCGTCGAGGCGGCCGGGGGCAAGGCGGTGATGACCAGCGCCGGCCACCAGACCGGCTCGGACCGCATCAAGGAAGCCGCGGATATCCTCGACCCGCAGCGGCGCTACGACATCATCGTCAACGTGCAGGGCGATTTCCCGACGCTGGAACCCTCGGCCATCGCCGCGGCGGTGAAGCCGCTCGCCGATCCGGCTGTGGATATCGCGACGCTTGCAGGCGTGATCACCGACGAGGAAGAGAAGGTCGCGCCGAGCGTGGTGAAGCTGATCGGCAGCGAGATCGCGCCGGGCCACATGCGTGCGCTTTACTTTACGCGCGCTACCGCGCCGGCAGGAGAGGGGCCGCTCTATCACCATGTCGGCCTCTACGCCTATCGCCGTGCCGCACTCGATCGCTTCGTCAGCCTGCCGCAATCGCCGCTGGAACTGCGTGAGAAGCTCGAGCAGCTGCGCGCGCTCGAGGACGGCATGCGCATCGACGTCATGGTCATCGACCATGTGCCGCGCGGCGTCGACACGCCCCCCGATCTCGATCGCGCCCGCGCGATCCTGAAGTCCCGCTAAGGCCGTTCCAGCAAGACCGCATCGCGGCTTTGCGTTCGGAATTGCGTCAAAACAAGAAGCTGAGGAGCCTGAGAGTCCCCATGTCCTTCGTCGTGTCCTACCAAGGTGAGCCCGGAGCCTTCTCCTCGCAGGCGGCTCTCCAGGTGTTTCCGGACTGCGAGCTTCTGCCTTGCGCTACCTTCGAGGATGCTCTCGCCGCTGTGAGCGACGGCAAGGCGCGCTACGGCATGATCCCGATCGACAATTCGATCGCAGGCCGGGTCGCCGATATCCATCACCTGCTGCCGCGTTCCGGCCTGCACATCATCGGCGAGCATTTCCTGCCGATCCGCTTCCATCTGATGGGCGTCGAGGGCGCGACGCTGGCGACGGTGAAGACCGTACAGAGCCATATCCACGCGCTCGGTCAGTGCCGCAAGATCATCCGCAAGCTCGGCCTCAAGGCCGAGGTTGCGGCCGACACCGCCGGCTCCGCCCGGCAGGTCGCCGAGGCCAAGGACCTGACCCGCGCGGCGATCGCCCCCCGCATCGCGGCGGATGTCTACGGCCTCAACATCCTGATGGAGGATATCGAGGACGAGAAGCACAACACCACCCGCTTCGTCGTGCTTTCGAAATATCCGGAATATGCCCGCCAGGGCGCGGGCAAGACCGTGACGACGCTGATGTTCCGCGTCCGCAACATCCCGGCCGCGCTCTACAAGGCGATGGGCGGCTTCGCCACCAACGGCATCAACATGACCAAGCTGGAAAGCTACATGGTCGACGGCCTGTTCTCGGCGACGATGTTCTATGCCGATGTCGAGGGCCATCCCGACGACCCGGCGCTGAGGCGCGCGCTCGACGAACTCACCTTCTTCTCCAAGGAGATGAAGATCATGGGCGTCTATCCCGCCAGCGAGTTTCGCTCCACCATCGAGGAACCGGCGGAGTAGGAAACGCTGGTCGGCGAGCCCCCCGCTTTCGCCGGGGGCTCACGAAACCGAGCCCTGGGGCGGCTCCGGCACCTCGTAGCCCTCCGCCCCATAGCTGTTGATCTTGTTGCGCAGTGTGCGGATCGCGATGCCGAGCAGATTGGCGGCATGCGTGCGATTGCCGCCGGTTTCCCGCAACGTGGCGAGAATCAGGTCGCGTTCGACATCGGCGACAGGCAGACCGACGAGCTGCTCCACGGCGGCGTGCTCAGGATCGAGGTCGTGCATGGTCACGGTCCTTTCCGAGCCCCCCAAAGCCCCAGGACCATGCAAGGGGGCGCCCTTGATGGTTAAGGAGTGGTAAAGACGGGCGCCACTTTACCAGGGGCGCGGGCCCTCCATCGTCGAGACATGGGCCGAGACGACCTTCCAGCCGAGATCGGGAAAACGCACCCAGGTCTGGCTCTGGCGGCCGATGATTTCGCGCCCGCGCACCTTGAACTCGAGGTTGACCGTGGCCAGGTCGCGGCCCAGCGTCAGAATCTCCAGCCGGATCCGCTTTTCCTTGATGCCCGGTCCCGGCGGCCGCGCGACGCGGTGGCCGTGGATCTCCTCGAAGCCGTAGCCGTTCTCGCCGAGCGCGTAGCGGATGGTGTAGGGGCTGTTCCAGAAGGAGGCGTCGAGCACGTCGACGTCCTTGTCGATGAGAGCCTGTTCGTAGCGCTCGAACAATGCGCTGATCTCGGCGACGATTTCGGGCCGGTTCGGGGTCAGGTCAGTCACGAGGCTGCTTCCATGGCTTGGGCGACGGCGATCAGGCTGGCATCGGTGCCGCGCCCGCCGATGATCGAGAGACCGATGGGAGCGCCATCCACCGTCGCGCCGGGGATGCTCACCTGCGGCGAGCCGGTGAGTCCGCCCTGGGCGCAGAGACAGGTGATGCGGTCGCGCATCGGCTGCAGCTGCGGTATCGACAGGCCGCGCAGCGGCGCCGGGAATGGCGTCGTCGGCAGGCAGAGGATCGTGCCGGGCGGCAGCAGATAGCGCAGCCGCGCCCGCGCTTCTTCGCGCATCAGCGCCGCCCAGTTTTGCTCGCTCATCGACACCTGCGAGCCGGCGAGCAGCCCGGCCGCGACGCTGAAGGCCATGCGCGGATTGTGCCGCTCGATCCAGGGCTTGAAGGTCTGCCAGGCTTCGACCGGCTGCAGGCTGCGCTGCGCCCGCGCCCAGACCGAAAGCCCCTGCGGCGCCATGATCTCCTCGCGCGCCGGCCCGATGATCCGCTCAAGCTTCCGGAGCATCGGACGCAGCGCCTCGGCCACCTGAGGATCGGCGAAGCCGAAGGCATCGACGGCGAGCAGGAGCTTCGTCGGTAGCGGTCCGGGCGCTTCGCCCAGCATGACGCTGCTCACCCGCGCGAAGGTCCCGGCATCGCGCGCGAACCAGCCCGCCGTATCCGAGCCGGGCGCCTGCGGCATCAACCCGGTCAGGTCCAGCCGGCCATGCGTCGGCCGGATGCCGTAGAGCCCGCAGAAGCTCGACGGCACCCGCACCGAGCCGCCCGTGTCGGTTCCGAGCGCGGTGTCGCACAGGCCTGCCGCGACCGCGGCGGCCGAGCCCGAGGAGGAGCCGCCCGGCACGCGCTCGGGCGCAGCGCTGTTCGTCGGCGTGCCGTCGAACGCGTTTTCGCCGAGGATGCCGAGCGAGACCTCGTCGGTGATGGTCTTGCCGACGAAATCCGCCCCTGCATCCAGCAGCGCCTGCACCGCCCAGGCATGGCGTGTCGGAATGGGGTTCGCCTTGGCCCAGTCGTGATTGCCGCCGCCGGTCGGCAGCCCGGCGACGTCGAACAGATCCTTGACTGCAAAGGTCAGTCCGGACAGCGGGCCGCCGGAATCGCCGGCAATGCGGGCGCGCGGCCCGGCTACGAAGGCGTTGACCGGGTCCGTCATCCAAGGCTCCGCAAAGGCTGTTCGTCAGTCGAGATGGCGCAGGGCCCGCAGCGTGTCAGATCCGCTCGCCTTCGAGCGCCCAGGCCCGCACCAGCGTGTTGGCGATGGCGATATGCTGCGGGCAGGCGAGGCCGTCGGGATGTGCGCCGTCCAGCATCTGCAGCACCTCTTCGCGCGGGAACCAGCGCCCGGCTTCGAGCTCGGTCATATCGAGGGTGATCTCGTCGCCGAGCGCCTCGGCGATGCAGCCGACCATGATCGAGGAGGGGAAAGGCCAGGGCTGCGAGGCGAGGTAGCGGACCTTGCCGACACGCAGGCCGGCCTCCTCCCAGCTCTCGCGGCGCACGGCATCCTCCAGCGTTTCGCCCGGCTCGACGAAGCCGGCGATGCAGGAATACATGCCCGGTGCGAAGCGGGCCTGCCGTGCCAGCAGGCAGTTCTCGCCGCGTGTGACCAGCATGATCACGACGGGGTCGGTGCGCGGGAAATGCATCGCGCCGCAGGCGGTGCATTCACGCCGCCAGCCCGCAGCCCCGGCGACGGCCGGCCCGCCGCATTGTGCGCAGAAGCGGTGGCGGGCGTGCCAGTCGAGCACGGCCTTGGCTTCGCCGAGCGGCCCGACCTCCTCCTCCGGCACCATGCGCTTCAGCGCGACCGAGCGAAGATCGGTCAGGAGCAGCTCGGCCCGCTCCTTCAGCGGCTCGATCAGGGCCTTGTCGAGCAGGCGGGCGAAGCGCGGCGCGCCGTCCTCTGCCATGCCAAGGAAGATTTCCTCGGCGGCGGGGCCGAGCATTTCGGTCTCACCATGCGTGAACCAGACCGAAAGCGCCTCGCCCTCGAGCCGCTTCAGGACGGGTGTTTCGCCGGCCACCGCCACGATCCGTGTGTCGGAGCGGTGACGCAGCGCCGTCACCGCATCATGCTTGCTGCGCAGATCCTCGCGCCGGTCGAGCCGATTGATCGCGAACCCGGTGAGGGCGGAGCGTTCGCGGCGGAGCGGGGCGTCGTTCATGTCTTGGGTCTAGACCCGCGGCACCCTGCCGCGCAAGCGCCTCTCAGGCCTCTCCGCGGCCGCGGAGTAGATGGATGATCCCAGAGAAATCCGTGCCGCCTTCGCCCCAGGCGTTGTGCAGGCCGAAGAGCTGGGCGGCCGCCGCGCCGAGCGGGGTCGAGGCCCCGGCCGCCTGCGCGGCTTCCTGCGCCAGCTTCAGATCCTTCAGCATCAGCGCCGAGGCGAAGCCGGGCTTGTAGTCGTTGTTGGCGGGCGAGGTCGGCACTGGGCCCGGCACCGGGCAATAGGTCGTCAGCGACCAGCACTGGCCCGACGAGGTCGAGGCCACGTCGAACAGCGCCTGATGCGACAGGCCGAGCTTCTCCGCCAGCACGAAGGCCTCGGAGACGCCGATCATCGAGATGCCCAAGATCATGTTGTTGCAGATCTTGGCGGCCTGTCCGTTTCCGGCGCCGCCACAATGCACGATCTTGCGGCCCATTTTGGCGAGGATCGGCTCGCCCTTGTCGAAAGCGTCGGTCGCGCCGCCGACCATGAAGGTCAGCGTTGCGCCCTTGGCGCCGCCGGTGCCGCCAGAGACGGGAGCGTCCAGCGAGAGGCAGCCGTGCTCGGCCGCCAGCGCATGCGCCTTGCGCGCGCTTTCGACATCGATGGTCGAGGAATCGATCAGCAGCGTGCCGGGCTTCACCACCGGCAGGATGTCGGCCCAGACCGAGAGCACATGCTTGCCGGCCGGCAGCATGGTCACCACGATCTCCGCATCGGCCACGGCGTCCTTTGCCGAGCCGGAGATTCCGACGCCGAGCTCGGCGGCGGCATTGCGCGAGGCCTCGACCAGATCGAAGGCTTTGACGCTGTGCCCGGCCTTGACGAGGTTCCCGGCCATGGGGCCACCCATATTGCCGAGGCCGATGAAGGCGATGTTGGTCATGGTCGTTCTCTCCCTTCGCTCGTCGTCATGGTCGGCCTTGAGCCGACCATCTCGGAAACCAGTTCTGGTCACGAGATCCTCGGGTTTGCGCTTCTCTCCCGAGAATGACGTTTTCTCTCAATTGCCCTTCGCCCGGCCGACCAGCCCGCGCGCCACGATCATCCGCATCACCTCGTTGGTGCCTTCGAGGATCTGGTGGACGCGCAGGTCGCGGACGATCTTCTCGATGCCGTAATCGGCCAGGTAGCCATAGCCGCCATGGATCTGCAGGGCATCGTTCGCTACTTCGAAGCCGGTATCGGTGGCGACGCGTTTGGCCATGGCGCAGAGCTTGGTCGCGTCCGGCGTCTTGGCGTCGAGCGCAGCCGCGGCGCGCCAGAGGAAGCTGCGGGCCGCCTCCAGCTCCGTCGCCATGTCGGCGAGCTTGAACTGCAGCGCCTGGAAATCGGCGATGGCCGAGCCGAAAGCCCTGCGCTCCCTGGCATAGCTCAGCGCCTTGTCGAGTGCTCCCTGAGCGCCGCCGATCGAGCAGGCGCCGATATTGAGCCGCCCGCCATCGAGCCCGGCCATGGCGATCTTGAAGCCGATGCCCTCCGGGCCGAGCCGGTTGGCCACCGGCACGCGGCAGTTCTCGAAGATCACGGCGCGCGTCGGCTGGGCGTTCCAGCCCATCTTCTTCTCATTGGCGCCGAAGGAGAGGCCGGGCGTGTCCTTCTCGACCACGATGGTCGAGATGCCCGAAGGGCCGGATTCGCCGGTCCGCGCCATCACGACATAAACGTCGGAGACCCCGGCGCCCGAGATGAACTGCTTCTGGCCGTCAAGGACGTAATGGTCGCCGTCCAGCACAGCCTTGGTCTTCAGAGCGGCGGCGTCGGAGCCGGCGCCGGGCTCGGTCAGGCAATAGCTGGCGAGATGCTCCATGGTGCAGAGCTTCGGCAGGAAGCGCTGGCGCTGCTCGTCCGAACCGTAGCGGTCGATCATCCAGGCGCACATATTGTGGATCGAGATATAGGCCGCGACCGTCGGGCAGCCGGTCGAGAGCGCCTCGAAGATCAGCGCCGCATCGAGCCGCGAGAGGCCGGAGCCGCCGACATCCTCCTGAATGTAGATGCCGCCCATGCCGAGTGCGGCGGCCGCGCGCATCTCCTCGACCGGGAAATGCTTCTCCTCGTCCCAGCGCGCGGCATGGGGCGCCAGCGTCTCGGCGGCGAACTCCTGGGCCATGTCGCGGATGGCGACCTGGTCTTCGGTGAGAGCAAAGGCGTTCAAGGCTGGCCCTCCTGATCAGTGAGATAGTCCCGACGCATCATCGCGCGCAATCACGACGAAAGGCCGGGCCTGTTCGCGTCGGATCGGAGCGAGGAAGGGCTGTCGGCGGATCGCGATGCGCCGGCAGCATTGATGGCGGGCCTGCTCGCGCGAAGGTAGGCGGGGAGCGAGGTTGCGGTGATCCGCAGCATTCGCTCCATCGCCCCCTCCGCCGGCCGTGCGTCAGTTCATCGTCGGGATGACGAAGCTGGCGCCGTCCTTGATGCCGCTCGGCCAGCGCGCGGTCACCGTCTTGGTCTTGGTGTAGAAGCGGATCGAATCCGGGCCGTGCTGGTTGAGGTCCCCGAAGGCGGAGCGCTTCCAGCCGCCGAAGGTGTAGTAGGCGAGCGGCACCGGGATCGGCACGTTGATGCCGACCATGCCGACCTGCACCTTCGAGGCGAAGTCGCGCGCGGCATCGCCGTCGCGGGTATAGATCGCGGTACCGTTGCCGTATTCGTGGTCGTTGGTGAGCTTCAGCGCCTCGTCATAGCTGTCGGCGCGGACGACCGAGAGTACCGGCCCGAAGATCTCTTCCTTGTAGATCCGCATGTCCTTGGTGACGTTGTCGAACAGGCAGCCGCCGACATAGAAGCCGTTCTCATAGCCCTGCATCTTGAAGCCGCGTCCGTCGACGGCAAGCGTCGCGCCTTCCTGCACGCCGATGTCGACATAGGACTTGATCTTCTCCATCGCCGCCTTGGTGACGACCGGGCCGTAATCGGCCGTGAGATCGGTCGAGGGGCCGACCTTGAGGCTCTCGACGCGCGGGATCAGGCGCTTCACCAGCTCGTCGGCGGTGGCCTTGCCCACGGGAACCGCGACCGAGATCGCCATGCAGCGCTCGCCGGCCGAGCCGTAGCCGGCGCCGATCAGTGCGTCGACCGCCTGGTCCATGTCGGCGTCGGGCATGATGACCATGTGGTTCTTGGCGCCGCCGAAGCACTGCACCCGCTTACCGTTCGCGCAGCCGCGAGCGTAGATGTATTCGGCGATCGGCGTCGAGCCGACGAAGCCGACGGCCTTGATTTCGGGATGGTCGAGGATGGCGTCGACCGCCTCCTTGTCGCCGTTGACGACGTTGAGGATGCCGGGAGGCCCGCCCGCCTCGACGAAGAGCTCGGCCAGGCGCATCGGCACGCCGGGATCGCGCTCCGAAGGCTTCAGGATGAAGGCATTGCCGCAGGCGATGGCGGGGCCGAGCTTCCAGAGCGGAATCATCGCGGGGAAATTGAACGGCGTGATGCCGGCGACGACGCCGAGCGGCTGGCGCAGCGAGTAGATGTCGATGCCGGGGCCGGCGCCGTCGGTGAATTCGCCCTTCATCAGGCTGGGAACGCCGAGCGAATACTCGACGACCTCGACACCGCGCTGGATGTCGCCCTTGGCGTCGGGAATGGTCTTGCCGTGCTCGCGGGCGAGCAGCTCGGCGAGCTCGTCATTGTTCTGGGCGATGAGGTCGAGGAACTTCATCAGCACGCGGGCGCGGCGCTGCGGGTTGACCGCGGCCCATTTCGGCTGCGCCTCGGCGGCGTTCCTGACGGCAGCATCGAGCTCGGTGGCGGAAGCGAGCGCGACCTTGCCGATCACGCTGCCATCCATCGGCTGAAAGATGTCGGAGCTGCGCCCCGAGGTGCCGGCGACCTGCTTGCCGCCGATGAAATGTCCAACCTGACGCATGGCGCCCTCCCTACGAATTGCTGGTGTCGTGATCTTGCTGACTCACTACCATTCTCGTTTGCGCACGACTATAGCGATAGTGGAACGTAGGTCGTGCGAAAACACAAATACAGGGAGGGCGCCTTGGAGCGATTCGACTGGGACGATCTGCGCTTCTTTCTCGCCGTGGCGCGCTCGGGGCGCCTGACGGCAGCGGCCCGCCGGCTTGGAGCGGATCATGCCACGGTCTCGCGCCGCATCACCTCGCTGGAGGAGGCGCTCAAGGCCAAGCTCTTCGAGCGCCGGCCGCAAGGCTACACTCTGACCGCTCACGGCGAGCGCCTGCTCGCCAAGGCCGAGAGCATGGAGACCGAGGCGCTCGCGATCCAGAGCGATATCGGCGGCGCCGACATGGCCTTGTCCGGCACGGTCCGGATCGGTGCGCCCGATGGCTTCGGCACCGCCTTCCTGGCGCCACGGCTGGCAACCTTCGCGAAATCCTATCCCGGGCTGGAGATCCAGCTGATCGCCATGCCTCGCCTGCTTTCGCTGTCGAAGCGCGAGGCCGACGTCGCGATCACGCTGGCCCCGCCCAAGGAGGGCAAGGTCGTCGCTCGCAAGCTCTCCGACTATCGTCTCGGCCTCTACGCCTCGCCGGAATACCTGGCGTCGATGCCGCCGGTGACCGCACCGGAGGATCTCTTCGAGCACCGTATCATCGGCTATATCGACGACCTGATCTTCTCGCCCGAGCTCGACTATCTCGACGAGGTCGCCAAGGGCCTGCGCGCCCATGTCCAGAGTTCCAGTGTCATCGCGCAGATGAATGCCGTGGTGGCGGGCGCCGGCATCGGCGTGATCCATCATTTCATGGCGGAGGGCGAACCGCGTCTCGTGCCGGTGCTGCCGGCGACTGTGCAGATCACGCGCTCCTTCTGGCTGCTCGTCCACGCCGATCTGAAGGATGTCGCTCGCGTACGCGCCATCGTCGACTTCATCGTGCGCGAGGCGAAAACGTCGCGGACGTTGCTGATGGGCGAGCAACGCGTGGAACACCGCGCAGCCGCCGAATAGCGGGCGCGGGGAGCCGCACGGATTTTTCAGTGGTCGTCCGACGGCACGAGAGGCCGGCCGCAGCGGTAGGCGTCGCGGAAACGATCGGACGCGATCAATTCGGCCAGAGCCGGCAAGCTCCTTCGCGACACCGGGCGCGAGGGCTGCCGGCGCGTCGTTACGCCGCCTGAAGCGAACGATCCTTCACCGGGTCGCCTTATTGAGAGGCGGTCGGCCTGGGCTCGCAAGCGTCGGCGCAGACCCGGTTCCGGCCGTTCTGCTTGGCGAGATAGAGCGCCCGGTCCGCCACGCAGAGACAGGCGTCCAGCTCGTCCCCGGCACCGATCTGGGCCACACCGAGCGAAACCGTCAGGGCGAGTGTTTCGTTGTCGACGACGAGGGGCTCGCGAGCGATGGCCTCCCGGATATCGTCGCAGAGCCGGGTGGCCTCGGCGAGCTCCGCGCCCGGGAAGAGAATGGCGAATTCCTCGCCGCCGATGCGGGCAAGCAGGTTGAAGCCGCGCTCGGCGGAGGCGCTCAGGCCACGTGCCACGGTTGCCAGCGCCCTGTCGCCGCCATCATGGCCGTAGCGGTCGTTCAGGCGCTTGAAATGGTCGATGTCGAGGATGGCGATCGAGACAGGCAGGCCCATCTCGCGCGCCTCGTCCACCAGCGTCCGGCCGCGCTCGAAGAAATGACGGCGATTGAACAGGCCGGTCAGGAAGTCGCGCGCGGCAAGGTCCTGCAACTGCCTCAGCTGCGTCAGCGTCTCGACATTGGAGGCGATGCGGCACTGCAATTCCTCGAGCACGAAGGGGCGCGAGACGAAATCATGGGCGCCTGCCTTCAGGAAGCCGGCGGAGGTCTTGCGGTCGGTCGAGGACGAGATGCCGAGAAGCCGCACATGCGGATGGAGGCGCCGGATGCGGCGCGCCAATTCGAAGCCGTCCATATCGGGCATGTAGTAGTCGCTGACCACGAGCTGGATGTCCGGATTGGCTTCCAGGATCGTCAGTGCCTCCTGTCCGGAGCCGGCCTCGACCACCGCATATTGCTGGATCGCGAGCATCCGGGCCAGCACCTTGCGGGTCGTGCGTGTGTCGTCGACGACGAGGATGCGGGTGTTTCGGTTGTTCAGCGCCCTTTTGACCGTGTTGACGAGATTGGGAAGGGCAAGTTCGTTGTCTTTCAGGACGTAGTCGATCACCTCCCGCTCCATGATCCGCCCGCGCGTGGTGAGATCGAAGGTGGCGGTGAAGACGACCGAGGGAATGCCGTGGGTGACCGTCCAGTCGAGCGCCTCGCCGCGGGGGGCATCGGGCAGGTTGAGATCGACGACCGCGATCGCGTAGGCAGCGGGGGCTGCGACGATGATCTCGCTGAGCTCCTTGAGCGAGCCGCAGGTCGTGACGGGCAACCCGGTCTGCGCTTCGAGAAACTGACGTAGCGCGAGCGAGAAGGTCCGGGAGTCCTCGATGACGAGAATCCTGCGGTCGTCGATGGTCGGATCTTGTCTGGACTGAAGCATCGGAAGAGCACCCATGCTTCATCTAGGGCGTCCTCAAGTTTAATTTTCCGTCACGGCCAGGCTGCGACTGCGTTGCCCTGCCGCGGTGTCCTAGAGGCGCCAGGGCAGGATGTTTTGGGGCAAGTGCCGCCCGAGCAGGTCGAGGGTCAGCATCGCGATCAGGATGATGGCGGAGGCGCTGACGGCGACGGCCGCCGCTTCGCCGGCGAGACCCGCCTCCTTGAGGCTGAACAGCACGACGCCGAGCGTCTCCGTGCCGGAGGACCAAAGCAACGCCGAGACGGTCAGTTCGTTGAAGGCGACGAGGAAGACCATGAGCGCCGAGACGGCCGCTGCGGGGGCCAGGATCGGCGCCACGATGAAGCGCAGCATCTGCCAGAGACTGGCGCCGTCGAGCTTCGCCGCCTCCTCGTGATGCGCCTCGATCTGGGCCATGGCTGCGACCGGCGCCTTCAGCGCCAGCGGCAGGAAGCGCGCGAGATAGGCGAAGAGGATGATGAAGGGCGTGCCGTAGATGCTCACGCCGATCAGCGGCAATGGCTTCAGGAAGATCAGGATGCAGGCGATGGCGAGGACCACGCCCGGCAGCGCATAGGGCAGTTCGATCATGAGTTCGATCGGGCGCCTGAGCTTGCCCATTCGCCGTTCCAGCGCATAGGCGAAAGCGATTGCGACGAAGGCCAGGATCACGGCGGCCGCGCCGGCGAAGAGCAGCGAATTGCGGAAGGCGCGAATCGTCACGGCCTGCCTGAACAGTACCTCGCTGAATTTGTCGAAGGTCAGCGTCTGCCAGGACAGCGCGACGCCGAGCGCCGGCGTCAGGGCCTCGCTGAGCAAGGCGAGCAGCGGCAGGCCCAGTTTCAGCGCCAGCAGCAGCCAGAGTCCGGCCGCAACGAAGGGCCGGGCGGCACCGAGGTGCCAGAACGGTTCCAGCGGGCGCTCGATCTCGACCTTGCCGCGCTGGCGGCGGGCGACCAGCGCGCCCGCGACGATGCCGAGCGCCGCCACGACGCCGACCAGCACGGCGAGCGCCGCCGTCTCGCCGAGGCTCGACGGCCCGAAGCTCGACAACCGGCGATAGATCAGCGTCGGCAGCGTC
>NZ_JBFRDM010000011.1:0-159420 GCF_052113585.1 Allobosea sp. TAF32
GCCTTCGTCGACGAGAAGGGCCAGCTCAACGTCAAGGGCACCGGCTCGGAAGATGTGGAGTTCGGCTTCGGCTCCTCCGCCGTCGACGGCGCAGGCGCGATCACCAATGCCGGGACGGGCGGCGCCAACACCGCAATCGGCTTCGTCGCGGCCGACGCCACGGCTGCCGGCGCGATCAAGGGCCAGAGCATCACCTCTGCCGTCCGTTCGAACCTCATCCAGCAGTTCAACGACCTGCGCGACCAGATCGACAAGCTCGCCAAGGATTCCAGCTTCAACGGCATCAACCTTCTTCAGGGTGACCGTCTCTCGATCGTCTTCAACGAGAAGACCGGCACAAATCAGACCAAGCTGGACATTCAGGGTTCGACGCTGACCGCTGATAACCTTGGTATCTCCCAGGCGATCAACACCCAGCTCACCGGGTTCTTCAACTTCCAGAACGATGCCGATCTCGACAAGGCCACTGCGGCCCTGACGAACTCGCTGACCTCGCTGAAGTCGCTGTCCTCGACACTGGGTTCGAACCTTTCGGTCGCTCAGACCCGGCAGGACTTCACCAAGGAACTGTCCAACGTGCTGACGACCGGCGCCGACACTCTCGTAGCGGCCGACTCGAACGCCGAAGGCGCCAGCCTGCTCGCGCTCAACACCCGCCAGCAGCTCTCGCAGACCGCGCTCTCGCTGGCGAACCAGGCCGACCAGGGCGTGCTGCGCCTCTTCGGCTGACGCCTTCGGGTTAGGTTCACCACCCTCCCCTCCGCCAGAAGGCAGGACAAACATGGCTCTCAAGGTCGAGCTCAAGCCGCGCGAGCGGATCATCGTCGGCCAGGTGGTGATCCGCAACGACGAGCAGCGCACGCGCTTCTTCATCGAAGGCGACGCCCCGATCCTGCGCGAGAAAGACATTCTCACGGCCACGACCGCAGACAGCCCGGCCAAGAAGATCTATTTCGCGATCCAGTTGATGTATCTGGCCCAGGATCCCACGCTTCAGCACGAGGTGTTTTTCCAGCTCGTGCGAGATTTCGTCCAGGCCGCACCCAGCGCTCTGCCGCATGTTCACGAGATCAATAACCGCATCTTAAGCGGGGATCTGTACAAAGCCCTCAAGGCAGCCAAGAAGCTGATCGCCTACGAAGCGGAACTGATCGAGCATGCAAAACGGGTTTAACGCCTACGCCGCCGCCGCCAAGACCGCCCAGTCCGTCGTTTCTCCCCGCGAGCTCGAAGCCTCCCTCCTGATCAAGGCCGCCACCCGCCTCCAGATCGTCGCCGACGACTGGACTGCACGCGAGCGCGAGCTCGAGGAAGCTCTCACGTATAATCGCCGGCTCTGGACCCTGCTGGTCTCGGCCGTGATCGCGGAGGACAATCCTCTGCCGGTCGGCATCAAGAACAACATTCTCGGCCTCGCCAACTTCATCTTCAACCACACTTTCAAGCTCGCGGCCGATCCGCAGCTTCAAGGCGTCGGCATCCTGATCAACATCAACCGCGACATCGCGGCCGGCCTGCGCGGGCGCTGACACGCCCGTTCCAGCCGGGTTCTCCAGAATCCGAAACGGAAACGCCGCCCGAAAGGGCGGCGTTTCCGTTTGAGGTCGGAGTGAGCGGAAGGCTCAGAGGAAGTTCGTCAGCGACAGCTTGGAGAGGATCGAGGTCACCTGATAGCTTGCCTGCAGCTGCGTCTGCAGCGACAGGATCTGCGTCGCGACTTCCTCGGTCGAGACGTTTTCGATGCCCGACAGCGTCGTCGTCAGGTAGTCCTTGGTGCCCTGATGGCGCTCCTTGGCGCTGGCGAGCGCCGTCTGGGCAGAGCCGAGCTCGGTGATGATCTCCGCCGGCTTCTGGGTGCTGCCGCCGAAACCCAGCTTCTCGCTGACGCGCGACGTCATTGCCTCGTAGCGCGCCTGCGAATTGGCGTCTCCGGCCGGGAAGTTCTCGACCGCCATGATCGCGAACTGCGCGAGGCCGACGCGGAACGCCTCCTCGTTCGCCCGCGCGCCCGTCCCCACGATCTGGCCCTGGTCGATCTGGACCGTCGAGGTGCTGCGCGCCGGATCGGAGCCGTCATCGCCGCGATACCAGATCACCGTCGTCGCAGCGGCGCCGGCATTGGTCGGCGGTGCTGTTGCCGTGTCGAAAGGCGGTCCGGGCACGCGCTTCGGCGGGTTGTTGAGGCTCCCGGCGAAGAAATCCTGGGCTGCGACCTGCGAGGAGGCGGCCGAGAGCGTCGTCTTCGCCTCCTTGCCGAGAGCCGCATTGATCGAGTTGCGCAGATTGGCCGCCGTGGCGTTGGGGTCAGCGCCGATCTCGAAGGAATCGGTGTCCGAGCCGGTCGTTCCAGTGGCCCGGGCGGTCAGGACGATTTCCTCCTGCGTCCCGTCCGGCAGGTTGAGCTTGAGCCGAACCGTGTCGCCTGCCGCCGGCTGCGACGCGACATTGACGGAAACATCCGCCGGCGGCCCGGGATTGAACGTCGTCGCCAGCGCGGCCGAACTACCGGAAATTCCGGCGATCTTGAAGCCATAGGGGTGAACGGTCGCCTCTTCGGCGATGGTCGCCGTCGTGCCGGCGCCGCCGGCCGTCAGCCGTCCCAGCCCGGAACCGAGATCGGCCTGCCGGCGCTCGTCGATCAGTTGCTTGAGTCCCGCCTTGCCGGCGCCGTCGCCATTGATGATCTCGTCGAAGCCGGCCGCGGGCTGGGTATCCGAGGTCTTCCCGGAGAAGAGATAGCGGCCATTGACCGCGATATTCAGCAGGTCGAGGGACTGCTTGAACTTTTCCTCCGCCAGAACCTGCGGCGAGGACCGGCCGCTGGCACTCGGCACATAGCTGTTGGAGCGTGTGTCGTTGCGCGTCTCGCTGGTAAGCTTTGCGAAGTTCTCGACCGACGTCGTCTGCAGTTTCAGGTTCACGGCGCTGAGATCGATGCCGCTCAGCCAGGAGTCGAGCGTGGAGATCTTGGCGTTGAGATCGAGGCTGACGCGCCGGTCTATGCCGAGGTCGCCATAGCTGGTGCTGCGCTGCTTGGTATCGAGCTGGCGCTGGAGATCGTCGAACTGCGCGCGGGTCGAAACGAATTCGTTGGGCTTGGCCGCGCGATAGGCACCGGTTCCATAGGCGGTGATGGTCATGGTGGGCTCACACTCTCAGCAGCACGTCCATCATCTCCTTGACGGTGGAGATGATGCGAGCATTGGCGGCATAGGCGTTCTGAAGCTCGATCAGCATCGACATTTCCTGGTCGACATTGACCTGCGCGGTTTCCTGGAAGCGGCTCTGGATCGAGGCGAGCGCGACCTGCTGGCCTTCGTCGAGACGCTTGGCGGCTTCGACCGCCTGTCCTTGGGAAGAGACCACGCGCTGGACGAAGTTGCCGATCGTCGTGTTCGAGGTCGCGCTGTTGCCGTCGAGGCCGACGGCGTTGGTGAAGGAGCGCTGGCTCTGCGTCAGCCGGTCCAGCATCAGCTTCGGACGGGTGACGTCGCCCTGCGCCGTGGCGGGCGAGGTGTTGTACACCGCGAGCAGCGAGCGATCCGCGACCAGCGCCGGATTGACCGTGATCCGCGCGGCGTAGCCGACGCTCTGCGACCCTCCGTCATAGGAACCGGTGAAGGGGACGCCCGCCGAGCCATCGACGAAGAAGGGCAATTCCGGCGTACCGCCGGCCGCGGACAACGCTGTGTTGGTCGGCCGCGACGTCAGGCCGATCACGTCGCGCGTCCCGGCAGCGCCGTCATCGACGATGCTCAGCACCGAGCCCGTGTTGGAGACCGTGAAGCCCGGGCCCACGGCCGCCTGGATCTGCGCCGCGACGGAAGCCGGGCCGCCGGAGAAATCGATGCCGATCACGCGGTTATTGGCATCGCCGCTTGCCGAGGCCGGCAAAGGCAGCGAGGCGGCGGAATCGACGCGGACGAAAGTGAAGCGCTGGGTCTGGCCGCCCGGCGTCACCTTGTAGTCGAGCGTCATCGTATTGCCGGACTGCAGCCCGGCCGTGTCGACCTCGAAGCCGGAGGCCGCGCCCGCCGTCACGGCAGTGCCCGCGATCTCGCGGTCCGAGAGCGCCTTCGACATCTGCGCAGCGATTTCGTCGAGCTGGGCCTGCGCCTGCACCAGCGTCTTGTCGCGCAGCTCGATGTTGGCGGCGATCTCGCCCGAGCGGAAGACGCGGTTCGCGATGGCGTCCGAGACGTTCCCGGACGAATCCTTCATCGTGATGGTGCCGACGCCCCGCTTCGCCGGGTCGGCGTTCCACTGATCGTCGGGGCCGAGCCCGCTATGCTCGTCGAAGCCGAAGGTGACGGAGGGCTGGCCGTCGAAGAGCTGCGTGCCCGATCCGGTGACGACCGAGACCGAGCCCCGCGAATCCTCGGTCGTCTTGATGTCGACATACTGCGAGAGCTCGGACAGGATCAGGTCGCGCTGATCCCTCAGGGTCGCCGTCGAACTGTCGTTCGGCGCCGCCACGATGCGGGAATTGACCTTGGTCAGCGCACCCAGCAGGTCGTTGACCTTGGTGACGGCGTTGGCGATGCTGTTTTCGGACTGAGCGCGCAGAGCCTGCACGCCATTCGAGAGCGTGTTGAGCTGCCGGGCCAGCTGCGTCGCATTGTCGATGACCTGCGAGCGCAGGCTGTACGAGGACGGGTCGTTCTGCAGCGACTGCAGAGCGCCGGTGAATTTGCTGAAGATCGTGTCGAGTGCGGTCGCGCTGCCCGGCGCACCATAGAGCTTGTCGAGGTTCGAAAGCGCGCTCGCCCGCGTCGAGGTATAGGCGGCGCCGGAGGACTCCTGCCAGAGCTGATGCTGGACGATCTTGTCGAGCAGCCGCTGGACCTGCGAACTCTGTACGCCGATCGTCAGCCCGGAAAGGCTGTCGGCAGTCGAGACCTGCCGCCGGACATAGCCCGTCGTCCCGGCATTGGCGACGTTCTGCGAAACGACGCCGATGCCGAGTTGCGTGGCATTGAGCCCGCCGATCGCCGTGTTGAGGGAAGTACTCAGACCCATCGCCAACTCCTGTCGCTAGCCGCGGCCCTTCTGGGCCGCTTTCAAGCCGGACGCGTCGCTCAGCGGATGATGTTGAACACGGAGGTCAGCATCTCCTGCGCGGTGGTGATGACCTTGGTGTTGGCCGAATAGGCCTGCTGGGTGACGATCATCTTCGAGAATTCGTCGGCGATATCCGTGTTCGACTGCTCGACCGAGCCGCCGACCAACTGCGAGGTGCCCAGCCCGATGATCGGCGGGCCGGATTCGATCGTCTCCTCGAAGGCGCCGCCGTCGAGCCGCTTCAGCGAATTGTCGGCGTTGAAGCGCGCCACCGAGAGCTGGGCGAGCGCGACGACCTGACCGTTGCTGAAGGTGCCGATCACCTGCCCCTCGGCCGAGACCGAGACGCGATCCAGCGTGCCGGCCGTGTAACCGTCCTGGCGGATGCTGCGCGCATCGATTTGGCCGCTGACGTCGCCGTTCTGGGTCAAGCCGTTGCCCCCGGTGGTGAGGTTGATGCCAGTGACCGTGGTCCCGCCGATCGTCATCGTCGGCAGCGCGATATTGCCGCCAGCAGGGTTCGTCATCTGCCCGGTGGCATCGAAGGTGATCGAGCTGTTGACATTGCGATAGGCGACGGCGCCGCCGGTCGCACCGGTGTTCTCGGCGACGAACAGGTTCCAGGTGTCGGTCGTCGGCGGCGGGCCAGCCGATGCGTTGGTCGTCTTGGCCCAGCGCAGCTCCACGCTGGTCGCCTTGCCGAGCGTATCGTAGACCGTCACCGACCCGCCCGGGATCGACTGGCTCAGGAAGCTCGTCATGTCGCTGCCGACGACCACGCCGGTGCCGCCCTGGGTGGTCGAGAGCGGATTGGAAGCAAAGCCCGTCGAGCTCAGCAGCTCCGAGCCCGCAACCGCGCTGTCGGCATTGTTCGTCTTCGGATAGGCCGGGATGTTGGCGCGATACTCGATAGAGGTCGTCGCCTTGGCCGGGAACTGCTCCTTGGTGATGCGCAATACGTCGGGCTGGGTGCCGATAAGCTGGCCCGTCACCTGGTCGATCTTCAGGCCCTTGAGATAGTAGCCGGCGCCGTTGACGAGATAGCCGTTCGCGTCGAAGTCGAAATCGCCGCGGCGGGTATAGAGGTTCTTGTTGGCGAACTGCGTGTTGGCGCCGACGCCGCTCGAACGCTGATCGACCACGAAGAAGCCGTCGCCGTTGATGGCGACGTTGGTGTCGATGCGGGTCGGATTGAGGTCGCCCTGAATCGAATTGGTCGATTGGCTGTAGGCGGCGACAGAGCCGGCGATCTGCCGGTTGAGCGCCGCATCCGGCACCAGATCGGCGAAGGTGGTATCGACGCGCTTGTAGCCGGCCGTCCGCGAATTCGCGATGTTTCCGGAGATGTTCTCGAGCGCATAGGACTGCGCCGTCATCCCCGAAACCGCTGTCGTCAGCGCACTGAAAACACCCATGGAACCCTCACCTCGACCGGCGCCCCCCAAGGGCAGCCCACAACTCGAGGTTTGATCTGCATGGCGCATGCCATACGGGTGTTCGTTTTATTTCAGAGGGTTACATCGTTTACGAAGGGTCTTCCGGCAGTCCTGACCGGGCAGATTCGCCTGCGGCCGGCAGAATCTGCCGGGCTCAGCTCCCGGAGGCCTTGTCCGCGCGCCAGGAAGCCAGATCGCCAGCCACCTCCGCAAGAGTGGGCGGCTTCGCCTCAACGAAAGGCAGCGGCCGGCAGACCTCCAGCGCCGCAAGGCCGATGCGTGCGGTCAGCATGCCGTTGATCACGCCCTCGCCGAGCTTGGCCGAGAGCCGGGCCGCAAGCCCCTGTCCCACCAGCTGCTGAATCACCGCATCGCCCGCCGCGATGCCGCCGGTCAGGACGAGATGGTTCATCACCTGCCGCGCCAGCCGGAGCAGGCCCAGCGTGCCGGGCCGCCCCGCATAGATGCCGGCGATCGAACGCAGCAGGCGGGCGCAGGCGACCAGCACGAAGACGACATCGACCAGCGCGCGCGGGCTGACCGCAGTGACCAGCGACACCCGCCGCGCCGCCTGCGCGATCTGCGCTTGTGCCATCTCGTCGAGCGGCACGAGCAGGCTGCGCTCCGCCACCGTCAGCATGTCGCGCGCCGCGAAGAGCTGCGGCAGCGCCTCCTGCAGCGCCGCACGGCCTTGCGCCGTCTGCGTTCGGCTCTTGTAAAGGCCGACGAGTTCCTCCGCGATCGCCCTGCCTTCATCCGGCGTTCCGCCTGCGAGCGCCAGCGTCGCGCGCTCGCGCAAGGCCTCGACCTTCCGTTCGCGCAGGATGTCGCGCAGCACCCGCGCCAGCATGACGAGCAGCGCCAGCGCGGCGACGGCGGCGCAGACCAGCGCCGCATAGCCGAGCATCGGATTCTGGCTCATCAGCGCGGAGATCGTGTTCTCGACCCAGACGCCGGCCGCCAGTGCCAGGAACCCGGAAAGCCCCGCGACGAATAGCGAACCCCAGGAGAAGCCGCGCCGGGCTGCCGGGGCGGCGGCCGGGACGATGGCGTCGATCGGCTCGCTCTCGGGCAGGATCGCGACATCGCCGCGCCGAATGGTGCCCTCGCCGACGATCTCCTCCTGCCCCGATTGGTCGAGGCGAACCGCGCGCGGTGCCTTGGTCATGGCCGGAATCTGCTCATGACAGCCTCCTCATGCCAGCCTGTCGCCGATGAGGAATTCCAGCGCACGGTCGAGGCGGATCTGCGGCGGCGGCTTCGATCGTCCGCCCGCATCCGGCTCGGCCAGCGGCGGCCGGAAGCGCGGCGCCCGCACCAGCCAATGCGCCTTCGGGTCGAAGATCGCCTCAGGTCGCTCCGGCAGCTCGCCCGGGAAGATCGCCGCTTCCGCGAGGCCATCGAAGATCTGCCCGTCGATCTCCTCGCCTGCCTCCGGCACGCCGGCGATGGCCGGGAATTCCTCGCGCCCCTGCTTGATTCTGACTTCATGCGTCGCGCGCACCGCCGCGAGCGCCATCGACTCCACCTTCGCCCCGGCCCCCTGGGCCCGCGACGCCGCCCGCCCGACGAGATGCGACATCACCGCCGCCAGCCGGTCATGGCTGCTGTGGTGAATATGGTCGGCCTTGGTGGCGGCGAAGAGCACACGCTCGATGCGCGGCGCGAACAGGCTCGAAAGCCAGGAATTGCGGCCGACCGAGAAGGCGGCGAGCGCCTGCCCCAGCGCAGTCTCGAGATCGGCCAGTGCCGGGGCCCCCGCATCGAGCGCAGCCAGCACGTCGACCAGCACGATCTGCCGGTCGAGCCGTGCGAAATGATCACGGAAGAACGGCGTGACGACGACGCGCTTATAGGCTTCGAAACGCTCGGCCATCAGCGCGGCGAGCGTGCCCGGCCTGGGCTCGCGATCATGGCCGAGATCGAGCGGCGCGAAGGTCAGCGCCGGCGAGCCTTCAAGGTCGCCCGGCATCAGGAAGCGCCCCGGTGGGGTCACCGCCACCGCCTCGGGATCGGCCCGCAGACGCGCCAGATAGCTTTTGAACAGGTCGCTGGCCGCCTCGGCCACCAGCTCGTCCGGCGCCCCGTCCGGATCGCGCGCCGGCAAATCCGCGAGCCAGGCCTCGGCGGCGGCGCGCCGATGGGCCTTGCGGGCATCGGCCACCGCCTGCGCCGACCATGTCTTGTAGTCCTGTCCGATCAGGGCAAGGTCGAGCAGCCATTCGCCGGGATAGTCGACGATATCGAGTGTCAGAGTCGCCGGCCCCTTGAACCAGCCGGCCGCGCGCTCGTAATCGATCTCGACCCGGAGTTCCGCGATGCGCTTCGTCGAGTCCGGCCAGCGCCTGTCGGCACCGGTCATCGCAGCGCGATGCGCCTCGTAAGGGAAGCGCGGCACCTCCGGGTCGGGCTGCGGCACCAGGCGCACGCGGGCGATCCGCCCTTCGGACGCCGCCTTCAGCACCGGCAGCCTCGCCCCTTCCATCAAATTCTGGATCAGAGCCGTCGTGAAAACCGTCTTGCCGGACCGCGAAAGCCCGGTGACGCCGATCCGCAGACGCGGGCGCGCCAGCCCGAGGAGGCTGTCGCCGAAAGCCAGGGCAGCGCTGCGGGCGCTGTCGAGATAGGAAGTGTCGCTCACGACGACGCCGGCATCACTCGTCCGGTCCCTCACCCAGCGAGCCGGGGGTGACGAAGCGGTCGAGCCTTCCGCCCCGCTCGGCCACATCGCGCCAGTCGTCGACGGCGAAGTCGAGCACGGCAAGGCCGCAGGTCGGGTATTTCTGGTTCATCCGCGCCGCCGCATAGCGGTCGCCATGGCCGGTCAGCAGATGCGCCAGCTCCTCGAAGCCGGGATTGTGTCCGATCATCAGCAAGGTGCGGACGTCGCCCTCGATGTCCTGCACCACGTCGAGGAGGCGCCCGACCTTGGCTTCGTAGATCCGCGGCTCGTACTGTGTTGCGGGCTTTTCAGGCAGCATCGGCGCCACCAGCTCCCAAGTCTCCACCGTGCGCTTGGCCGGCGAAATCAGCACCAAATCCGGCAGCAGCAGCTCATCGGCGAGGTAGCGCCCCATAACGGGGGCAGCTTCCCGGCCGCGCGTGGCCAGCGGTCGGTCCCGGTCGGCCACACCGGCGGGCCAGTGGGACTTGGCGTGGCGCAGAAGCATGAGGCGTCGCATCGGAAGAACGTAGCGATGACGCCGATGATTTGCGAGGGCTCAATCGCCCTCGGTTTCCTCTCCGGCTTCATAGCGCAGCAGATCGCCGGGCTGGCACTGCAGCACGGCACAGATCCGCGACAGCGTATCGAAGCGCATGCCGCGCACCTTGCCCGATTTCAGCTGCGAGACCTGCTGCTCGGTCAGGCCGATTCGCTGTGCGAGCTCCTTCGAGCGCATCTTGCGACGCGCCAGCATGACATCAAGTTCGACGACGATGGGCATGGCGTCGGCTTACACGAAACTTTGATTCTCGTCCGACAGCCGGATCGCTTCCCGCAGCACGTGGCCGAAGGCGATCAACGTGGCGCCGGCAGCCAGTGCCGCGAAGATGCCGGGATCGAGCATGATCGCGATCTGCCTATGGCCCGCGGGGTTGTCGAAGGTCAGCGCTATGCTTTGCACCGCGCGCACGATCGGCGTCGCGGCGCCGAAGCCAGCAAGAAGCCAGCCGACGCGCAGCAGGCCCGAGGCGTTCTCCTCGACGAGAACCCTGCCCTCTCCGAACGCCCGAAACAGGCCCCCCAGCCGCAGCATCGCCAGAATGAAAAGCCCCGCCGGGATCCAGGCGAGAGCGAACGCTGCCCAGTAGCCCCTCGCCGAAGGGGCGACAGGGGTATTGTCGATCCCGATCCCGATTGTGCTCCGGGCATGGCGAGCGAGCGCTTCCGCATCGGTCCACAGCCAGATGAGGCCGAAGAGCATGAGCAATCCTGCGGCATAGCTGAAGGCGCGTGC
This sequence comes from Allobosea sp. TAF32, assembly GCF_052113585.1. NCBI lineage: Bacteria > Pseudomonadati > Pseudomonadota > Alphaproteobacteria > Hyphomicrobiales > Alloboseaceae > Allobosea > Allobosea sp. TAF32. The sequence continues at coordinate 10,457 of NZ_JBFRDM010000011.1, forward strand.
CCATCGGCTGACGCTGCGCAGGCGGCTGGCCGCCTCCCGGGAAAACGCGCTCACAGGCAGGGGCGACGCCGGCATGTCTATTCCCTCGGTTGACAAAATTAATCTAATAGCTTCATTTTTTAATGTCAAAGGCATTCACTGAAGAGCCCTCATGCGTATCCCCCCACCCGCCTGCCTCGTCCTTGCCGGCCTGCTCGCCGCCTGCGGCCATGTCCCGCTGACCTCGCTGCCCAAGCTGTCGAAGATCGATATCCGGACGACGCAGCTCGCCGATCTGCGGGCCGGCATAAGCCTGCCCGCCGACATCCGCGCTCTCCCGGGCGGCGTCACCATGACGATTGTCGCCCTGCCCAAGGATGGCGGCCGCCACGAGCGCAAGGTCGTGCTGGAGGAGGTGCGCGACGCAAGCGAGCTCGCCAAGCTGCCTGTCCTGGCGGCGCCCGGTCGCCGCTTCACCGTGTTCAGGCTGAGCGACGGCGATGCCGCGCGCGTCAGCGCGTTCCGGGAGGAGATGTTCGTCGGGCCGCAGAACAGCGGCAATCGCGGCAGCCTTGCCATGGCGGCCGAAAAGGCCTGCCGGCTCGGCGACCTCTCGGGCAAGCCGATCCCGATGACGAGCTATCTCAAGACGTCGGAGACGCAGGATTATGTGCTGCTGACCCGCGATGTCGATCTGGGCGAGGCCGTCCGTTCCGTCGACCCCAAGCTCGATCTGGCGACGGCGATCCCGCCCTGCGACGCGGTCAGCGGCCTCAGCGGCTCTCGCGCCGCGCCATGAAGGCGAGCTTCTCGAACAGCGAGACGTCCTGCTCGTTCTTGAGGAGCGCGCCGTGCAGCGGCGGGATCAGCTTGCGCGGATCGCGCTCGCGCAGCACCTGCGGCCCGATATCCTCGGCGACGAGCAGCTTGAGCCAGTCGAGCAGCTCCGAGGTCGAGGGCTTCTTCTTGATGCCGGGCACTTCGCGCACCTCGAAGAACAGCCGCAGCGCCTCCTCCATCAGCCGCTTCTTGATGCCGGGGAAATGCACCTCGACGATCGCCTGCATCGTCTCCGCATCGGGGAAGCGGATGTAGTGGAAGAAGCAGCGCCGCAGGAAGGCGTCCGGCAACTCCTTCTCGTTGTTGGAGGTGATGATCATCACCGGCCGCTGCGCCGCCTTGATCGTCTCGCCGGTCTCGTAGACATGGAACTCCATGCGATCGAGCTCGAGCAGCAGGTCGTTCGGGAATTCGATATCGGCCTTGTCGATCTCGTCGATCAGCAGCACGGGCCGGACCGGCGAGGCAAAGGCCTCCCAGAGCTTGCCGCGCTTGATGTAATTGGCGATGTCCGAGACCCTGCTGTCGCCGAGCTGGCTGTCGCGCAGGCGGCTGACCGCATCGTATTCGTAGAGGCCCTGCTGCGCCTTGGTCGTCGACTTGATGTGCCAGGTGATGAGCGGTGCGCCGAGCGCCGCCGCCACCTCCTCCGCCAGCACCGTCTTGCCGGTTCCCGGCTCGCCCTTCACCAGCAGCGGGCGCTCCAGCCGGATCGCTGCATTCACCGCGACGGTGAGATCCTCGGTCGCGACGTAATTCTCGGTGCCGGCAAAGCGCATGGACAGTCCTTCTGATCGAGCCGCGGACGCTAGCGCATCCCGGCCGATAGCGGAAACCGCTATTCTTTTGGCGATATCGACCCATTTGCCTAAAGGCTCGACAGGTAAGGCAAATTTCTCTCGGCCACCGCGATTCCAAGGTTGTGTTGCGCCGCCGCGAAACGCAAGAATTGCCGGACCATTTCTGCTCGTTCGAATCGCAGGGTCACCCTTTGGCCGGAACCGTCGATCCCTCCGTCTATAAGGACGCCGTCGTCGTGCTCGCGACGGCGGGCGTGATCGTGCCGCTCGCCAAGAGCCTCCGGGTCAACTCGATCATCGCCTTCGTCGCCTGCGGCGCGTTGCTCGGCCCCTATGGGCTGGGCGGCCTCGCGGCCAAGCTTCCGCTGCTGAGCAAGGTCACAGTCTCGAACGCGGAGGCGCTGGCCGGCCCGGCCGAGCTCGGCGTCGCCTTCCTGCTCTTCGTCATCGGGCTGGAGCTTTCCTTCGAGCGCCTGATGACGATGAGGCGCCTCGTGTTCGGGCTCGGCCTCGGCCAGGTCGGCCTCAGCGCGGCGGTCATCGGACTCGTCGCCTATGCGTTCGGCCAGCCTGCCGCCGCGGCCCTCATCATCGGCTTCGGCCTCGCCCTCTCCTCGACAGCGATGGTCGTCGAGTTGCTCGCCGCCAAGAGGCGGATGACGACCTCGGCCGGCCGCACGAGCTTCGCGATCCTGCTCTGCCAGGACCTTGCGGTCATCCCGCTGCTTTTCCTGATCAGCGTGCTCGACGCGCAGAACGGCTCAGGCTCGCTGCTTGTGGGCCTGGCGCAGGCCTTCGTCCAGGCATTCGCCGCCATCGCCACCATCATCGTCATCGGCCGGCTGGCGCTGCGCCCGCTCTTCCGCCTCGTCGCCTCGACCGAGTCGACCGAGAGCTTCATGGCAGCAACGCTGTTGACCGCGCTCGGCACCGGGTTGATCGCTGCGGCGGCCGGCCTCTCGATGGGGCTCGGCGCCTTCATCGCCGGGCTTCTGCTCGCCGAAACGGAGTTCCGCCGCGCCATCGAAGTCACGATCGACCCGTTCAAATCGCTGCTGATCGGCGTCTTCTTCCTCACCGTCGGCATGAGCGTGAACCCGGCCGAGATCGCGGCCAATCCCGGCGCCATCCTGGCGATTGCCGCCGGCCTCGTGCTGGCCAAGGCCGCAATCATCTTCCTCCTCGCCCGCCGCTTCCGGCTGTCGGCGGCGACGGCGCTCGAGACCGCGATCATGGTCGCGCCGGGCGGTGAATTCGCCTTCGTCCTGCTCAATGCGGCGACCGGCACGGGGCTCATCGACCATCGGGCAACCAGCATAGCGCTCGCCGCCGTGTCGCTGACCATGATCGCGCTGCCGCTGCTTGCCCGGATGGCCCGCCATCTCGCGCAGAAGTTGGCCCCTCCCGTCATCCTGCCCGACGAAGCGACGGTGCTGCCTCCCACCGACCATGCGCCGCGCGCGATCGTCGTCGGCGGCGGGCGCGTCGGCCGGCTCGTCGCCTCGATGCTCGATGAGCACGGCAAGTCCCACATCGTCGTCGATTCGGATGCCGCGCTGATCACCGCGCAACGCCGCGCCGGCCGGCCCGCCTTCTATGGCGATGCGAGCAAGCCGGAATTCCTGCGCCTCTGCGGCCTGGAGGAAGCGACGGCCCTGATCGTGACGATCGACAATGCGCGCGCCGTCGACGCCATCGTGCAGGCCGCCCGCATGCTAAGTCCCGACATCGTCATCGTCGCCCGGGCTCGCGATGCGACCCACGCCCGCCATCTCTACGAGATCGGCGTCAACGATGCCGTGCCTGAGACGATCGAGGCGAGCCTGCAATTGTCTGAAGCGGCGCTGGTCGGTCTTGGCGTGCCGATGGGCCTCGTCATCGCCTCGGTCCACGAGCGGCGTGACGGTTTCCGTGCCCAGCTCAAGCCGGCAGGCGCCGCGAAAGCCCCCGCCCTTCCGCGCCACGCCCGCTCGCGAAGGCTGTGAAGTTGGCAGCGCCCGCCTCGCGCGGCAGATAGCCGGCCTGCTGCGCCACGCGCCTGATATGGCCGTAGAACTGCGCCGCGCTGTTCGCCCAGCTGTATCGGGCGGCCAGCTCGAGGCAGGTCTCGTGCGGCACCCTGAGCGCCTGCATCGCGGCGCTTCGCAGATCTTCGTCGAGCACGGCAGCGCCGCTGCCGGCGAAGACATCGCGCGGCCCCTGAACCGGGAAGGCGGCGACCGGCAAGCCGCTTGCCGCCGCTTCCAGCAGCACGATGCCGAAAGTGTCGGTCAGGCTCGGGAAGACGAAGACGTCGGAGGAGGCGTAGATCGCGGCCAGCTCCTCGCCTTCCTTCACGCCGAGAAAATGCACGTCGGGATAGGCGCGCTGGAGATCGCCCCGCGCCGGCCCATCGCCGACCACGACCTTGCTGCCCGGCAGCCGCAACGACAGGAAGGCGTCGAGATTCTTCTCCACCGCCACGCGCCCGACGCTGAGAAAGATCGGCCGCGGCAGATCGAGCACGCTCTGCGGGCGCGGATGAAACAGGCCGAGATCGACGCCGCGCCCCCAGCGCACCAGATTCTGGAAGCCGTGCAGGCGCAGTTCGTCCTCCACTGTCGCCGTCGAGACCATCACCGCGGCAGCAGGATCATGAAAGCGGCGCAGCAGCCGATAGCTCCAGCTCTCCGGAATCGGCCAGCGGGCGGCGATGTATTGCGGGAAGCGCGTATGATAGCTGGTCGTGAACGGGCGCTTCTGGGCAAGGCAGACCGCCCGCGTCAGCCAGCCGATCGGCCCTTCCGTCGCGATATGGACATGGTCCGGCCCGAATTCGGCAACCCGCGCCGCGAGCGCCCGCCGCGTTGCCAGCGCCAGCCGAATGTCGGGATAGCTCGGCAGGCCGATCTGGTGGAACCCCTCCGGCGTCAGGGCCTGCGCGGTCACGCCGAAATCCGGCGCCGCGGCGATCATCCGCTCCAGCGAGCGCACGACCCCGTTGATCTGCGGGCGCCAGGCGTCGGTCGCGACGAGGACGCGCATCAGCGCGCTTTCCGCTCGGCCGTTTCCGGCTGAACGCCAAGAATGCGCGCCAGCTCGAAAGGCTGGAGCTTGCTCCGGGCGGCCTCGGCGAGCTCCGGCACGCCGACAGGGCGGGTCGGCACGACGACCGGCACTGCCGTTTCGCCCTTCAGACGGCCTTGCGGCCAGCGGATCAGCTCGAAATGTCCGTCATGATGCTCGACGAAGGCCGTGCAGCTTTCGACCCAGTCGCCGGTGTTGATGTAGGTCAGCCCCTCGATCTCGCGATAGGCGGCATGATGGATATGGCCGCAGATCACGCCATCAGCATTGTGGCGGCGCGCTTCGCTGGCGAGGCAGGTCTCGAACTCGCCGATATAGTTCACGGCGTTCTTGACTTTGTGCTTGGCCCAGGCCGAGAGCGACCAATGCGGCAGGCGCAGGACGCGCCGAACCTTGTTGATCACCATGTTGAGGCCGAGCGCGACCGTGTAGGCCCAGTCGCCGAGCAGGGCGAGCCATTTGGCGTTGCGCACCACGAGGTCGAACAGGTCGCCATGGATGACGAGCAGTCGCTTGCCGTCCGCAGTTTCATGGACGATCTCGTCGACGAGGGTGATGCCACCGAACTGCAGCCCGGTGAAATCGCGCAGGAAATCGTCGTGATTGCCGGTGACGTAGATCAGCTTCGAGCCCTTGCGCACCTTGCGCAGCAGCTTCTGGACCACATCGTTATGCGCCTGCGGGAAGTACCAGCCACTCTTCAGCCGCCAGCCGTCGATGATATCGCCGACGAGATAGATGGTCGGCGCATCGTAGGCGCGCAGGAACTCCAGGACGAGATCGGCCTGCGCTCCGCGCGTCCCCAGATGCAGATCCGAGATGAAGATGCTGCGAACCTGCTTCGCGTCGTCCTCGTCGGCCATTCCGGAGAGCCCCCGCTGTTGCGATGCTCCGGGCGTGTGTCTGATTTGCGTTGCGCTTTGATGACGGCGCGTCCAATCCATGGTCAGGCTTGCCGACCAGCGGCCGCGTGACGGCAGCCTGCCGAGCTTACGGAGGAATCTGATGGATCTTGGAATTTCGGGCCGCACGGCCATCGTTTGCGCCTCCAGCAAGGGGCTCGGCCGCGGCTGCGCCGAAGCTCTCGCCGACGCCGGCTGCACGGTCGTGATCAACGGCCGCGACGCAGCAACCCTGGAAGCGACCGCCAGCGAGATCCGTGCCAGGACCGGTGCGACGGTCATCGCCGTCGTCGCCGACGTCTCGACCAAGGCCGGCCAGGATGCTCTGCTGGCAGCCGCTCCCAACCCCGACATCCTCGTCAACAACAATGGCGGCCCGCCGCCGAAGCCCTTCCGCCAGGTGACGCGCGAGGGCCTGCTCGAAGGCGTCGTGCAGAACATGGCGACGCCGCTGGAGCTGGTTCAGCGCGTCATCGACGGCATGATCGAGCGGCGCTTCGGCCGCATCGTCAACATCACCTCGGCGAGCGTCGTCACGCCTCTGACCGGTCTCGACGTCTCCTCCGCCGCCCGCGCCGGCCTCACCGCCTTTCTCTCCGGCGTCGCGCGCGAGGTCGCGCATGCCAATGTCACCATCAACAACATCCTGCCGGGCGTTTTCGACACCGACCGGATCAAGACCGCGACCAACAAGGTCGCCGAGATGCAGGGCATCAGCATCGAGGAAGCCACCAAGAGACGCCTCGCTGCGGTCCCGGCCGGGCGCCTGGGCACGCCGGACGAGTTCGGCAAGCTCTGCGCCTTTCTCGCCAGTACCAACGCCGGCTACATCACAGGCCAGAATTTCCTGATCGACGGTGGCGCCTTCCGCGGCACGTTCTGAGCCGCGCCGCCGGGCTCCGTCATGCTCGGGCTTGACCCGGGCATCTCGTGACACGAAGTCTCTTGCACCTTTGCCGGCGAGAGGTTCTCGGGTAGAAGCTTCGCTTCGCCCGAGAATGACGCCTGTCCCGTTCGGACTCCGAACTGAAGCGTCGTGCGCCGGGCACCGGGCCGGGCTGCAGAGTTCACGCTTCGCTTCCCGGCTTCGACATGGTCTAAGGAGGAACGGTTTCGACCGAAACCGTTCCTGCCCTCCCGCCGCGCGCTCCGTTGTCTCCTTTTCTCGGCATCACCCTCAAACTGATCTCGGCGCTGGCGTTCACGCTGATGTCTGCCGGCATCAAGTCGATCTCGACGCGTTATCCGACGGGCGAGATCGTCTTCATCCGCTCCTTCTTCGCGATGATTCCGCTGCTCATCTGGCTCGCCTGGCGATCCGAGCTGCCGGCGGCGCTGAAGACCGGCAATCTGCGCGGCCATCTCAAGCGCGGCATCATGGGCTCCACCGGCATGTTCTGCGGCTTCGCGGCCCTGCAGTTCCTGCCCCTCTCCGAGGCGGTCGCCATCGGCTATGCCGCGCCGCTCGCCGTGGTCGTGCTCGCCGCGCTCGTGCTCAAGGAGAAGGTGCGCATCTATCGCTGGACGGCGGTGACGATCGGCTTCGTCGGCGTCGTCATCATGCTCTCGCCGCATCTCGGCGCCGGCAGCCACCCGGTCGGCGGCAACGCTGCGATCGGCGCCGCGCTCGGCCTCGCCGGCGCCTTCTGCTCGGCCTTTGCCTCGGTCGAGGTCCGGCTCCTCACGCAGACCGAGCGCACGGGCGCCATCGTCTTCTACTTCATGCTGCTGACCAGCCTGCTCGGCCTCTCCACCATCCTGCTCGGCTGGAACCTGCCCGATCTCAAGGATGCTGCCATGATGGTCCTCATCGGCATCCTCGGCGGGCTCGGCCAGATCCTGATCGTGCAGGCCTATCGCTACGGCGACGCCTCGCTGATCGCGCCCTTCGAATACTCGACCATGCTCTGGGCGGTGGCGATCGGCTGGTTCTGGTTCGGCGAATGGCCGGCGCCGGCGATCGTGATCGGCGCCTTCATTGTCATCAGTTCCGGCATCTATGTGATCCTGCGCGAGCGCCAGCTCGGCCTCGCCCGACGCGAGCAGCGCGAGGTCGGCCCCAGCCGCATCACCTGAGCGTCGAACGCTGCCTCCATCCCCCCCAGTCCGGGCCGAAGGCAGTCTTCGGCATTGTTCGCTTGTTCAAACGATCGTCCGCCGTTACAAACGGCCTCACAGTCGAAAGGGGCCGAATTCATGGGAATCGAGACGAAAGAGCGCGGCGGGCGGGAGCTTGAATCCGGGGCTCAGGTGATCTCGGGCCAGCTCGGCAAAACGATCCAGCGCCTGCGCAAGGCCTATAACTTCTCGCTCTCGGACCTCGCCGAGCAGTCCGGCGTCGCCAAGTCGATCATCAGCCAGATCGAGCGCAACGAAACCAACCCGACGCTCGCGACGATCTGGCGGCTGTCGCAGGCGCTCGACATCTCGATCGAACGCGTCCTCTCCAGCGGGGAGGAAGAGCCCTTCATCGAGAAGACCACCCGCGCCGACACGCCCATCCTCGTTTCCGAGGATGGCAAGCTCCGTCTCGCCATTGTCGGCTGGATCAAGACCGTCGAATGGCTGCAATGGTACGAGGTCACTGCCGAGCCCGGCGGCGAGCTCGATTCCGAGGGCCACCAGCGCGGCTCGATCGAGTCGCTCTCGGTGACGTCAGGCGAATTCGAAGTCGAGGTCGGCGACATCGTCCAGCGCGCCAAGGCCGGCGAAACCCTGCGCTACCGCTGCGACCGGCGCCACGTCGTCCGCTGCGTCGGCAACGAGCCTGGCAATGCCCTGATGGTCTGCATCCTCAAGGCTGCGGTGATGGAGTAGCACGCGGCGGCCTGAGCAGGCCGCGGCTGGCCATCGGCCTCCGTTGTGAATGACGTGACCGGCGAACGGTTTCCTCGGCGTTCCCACAAGCTGTAATTAACTTATCTGCCCCAGATTGCCCGGGCTGGGGAGCTGGGAGCGTTCGATCATGACTGAAACCGAACGCAGGTGCTGCTGACGGCGATACCGATGGATCTTGCAACCCTCTGGTATCTGACGACCGGCACGCTGCTCGTCGCCGCCGCGATGACCCTATGGGAGCGCAAGGCGCATGCGCAGCGCTCGCGCGAACTCGGGCTCTGGGCCGCCGCCTATGCCGTGTTCGCCGCTGGCGGCATCCTGGCGATGAGCCGCAACGCCCTTCCCGGCGTATCCGGCCCTGCCCTGACCAATATCGTCATGATGTTCGGCTACCTGCTGGTGCTCCAGGGAATCCTGGCGCTCGATGGCCGGAAACTGCATCCCGTCTTCATCGCCAGCCTGCTAGCGGCCATCGGCGCTGCCTGGCTCGCCGCCGGGACTGGCGCGGCAGCCTTGCTCTGGAACCATGTCAGCGCATTTCCCATCGCAGTCGTCTGCGCGGTCAACGCGCTCGCACTGCTTCGTAGCCGGACTGCCAGAAGACTGCGCTCTCGCCCGATCGTAATCGCCGTTTTCGCCGGCCACAGCCTGTTCTATCTCGGCCGCACCTTCGTCGTTCCGGTCCTGGCGGCGATCCATGGCGACAATATCCTGGCCACCGTCGCGGCGATCACGATGTACGAGGCAGTGCTCTTTGCCGTGGCGATGTCGATGTCGCTGCTGGCGCTCGTGCGCGAGGAAGATCGCGCGCGCCTGCTCGCGACGACCCGCACCGACTTCCTCACAGGGCTCAACAACCGCCAGGGTTTCTTCGAACTCGCGCCCAGAAGCCTCAGCCGTCACGACACGGGCGCCGCGCACTCCCTGCTTGCCATCGATCTCGACCACTTCAAAGCCATCAACGACCGCTACGGGCACGAGGCGGGCGACCGCGTTCTGAGACTCTTCGCTAACATCGCCAAAGACATCGCCGGGCCCGAGGCTATCAGCGCACGCCTCGGCGGCGAGGAATTCGCGATCCTGCTGCCGAACAGGAACGGCGAGGAGGCGCGCGCGATCGCGCAGGGCATCGCACAGCGGTTTGCCGAGAAAGCTGCGCAGAGCGACGGACTGGGAATTCCTGCGACGGTCAGCATCGGCCTTGCCGAGGCCAGGGCGCAGCAGGCCGATCTGGTCGCCTTGCTCGCCGCCGCCGACCACGCGCTCTACCGGGCCAAGACGCAGGGCCGCAACCGCATCGAGAGCGCCAAGCCCGGGCAGGCCGCCAAAGCCGCCTAGGGTCTCACCCTCGCTATGAGCGCTCGGCCGCTTCCGCCATCAGGGCGGCGAGCGGCCGGCTCCCGTCCCACAGAGCCGCGCTCCATCCTCACCGCCGAGCCGCGTCGATATTTGCCTGCTCGTCGTCGATGAAGAAAATCTCGTCGGCCCGGAAGCCGCTCCCCGCTTGGGCTGCGGCGAAGAACCGGGCATCCGGCTTGGCCGCGCCGAGCGCCGCCGCATAATGCATCCCGTCGAAACGGTCTCTCAGCGCGAGCTCCTCCCAGATGTGCCGCGCCCGCTCATACTCCTGCACCGTGGCAAGGTGAAGCTCCACCCCGCCAGCCCTGATCGGTTTCAGCTGCTCCAGCAGCCGGATCGCCGCTACTTCGTCTGCGGTCGCGGCGGGCCTTCGACCGCCGGCAGCGACTTCAGATATTCCGCCATCGCCATGCGGTCCGCGTCGGGAAGCTGCGCCATGTTGCGCACCACCGCGCCCATCGAGCCGCCGACGCTGTCGAAGCTCGGGGTGAAGCCGGTCTTGAGGAGCTCGGCGATCTCCTCCTTCGACCACTTCGCCAGCCCATTCTCGGACTGGGTGATGTTCGGCACCCAGCCCTTGCCCTCCGGGTCCGGACCGCCGGCGAAGCGGGTCGCCGGCACGATCGCGCCGAGCACATTGCGGGCCGAATGGCATTCGGCGCAGTGGCCGGGGCCGTTGACGAGATAGGCGCCGCGATTCCAGGCCTCGCTCTTCGACGGATCGGGCCGGAAGGGCGCGCCTTCGAAGAACAGCAGCTTCCAGCCGCCGACCATGCGGCGGATATTGAAGGGGAACGGCAGCTCATGCGGCGGCGCCCTGCCCTCCACCGGTGCCAGCGTGCGGATATAGGCGAAGAGATCGGCCAGCGCCCTCGGCGGAATCAGCCGATAAGACGTGTAGGGAAAAGCCGGGTAGAGATGCTGGCCGCGCGGCGAGACGCCGGCCGCCATCGCATCGACGAAGTCCTGCACGCCCCAATTGCCGATGCCGTCGCGCGTATGCGGCGAGATATTGGGCGCATGGAAAGTGCCGAAGGGGGAGGTTAGCGCCAATCCGCCGCCGAGCTTCAGCTTGTCGTCCTGGCCCGGCGTAGCATGGCAGGAGGCGCATCCGCCCGCCGAAAACAGCAGTTTGCCGTTCTCGATATCCGCAGCCGGCAGCGCGCCGATCTCTGGCGAAGGCGAGACCACGCGCGGGTCGGTGAGGACGTAGAAGCCGGCGAAAGCGAGCGCCGCCAGCACGACCAGGGTGACGAATAGGCGGCGCAGCATCAGCATCGGCATCTCCAAGGCGCAATCAGCAGGGCAGTTCAGTCGGCCTGGGCGGCCGCCAGCTTCGAACCGCGACAGTTGTAACGTGGCGCAAGCGCGACGGCTGCCGCAAGCCGGGAAACGAGGTCATGAAAAAGCGGGCGGCCAATTTTGGCGCCCGCTTCCGGCTCTCCGCTCGGGCAGAGGCCTCACTTCTTGATGCGATAGGCCTCGTGGCAGGCGCCGCAATTCTTGGTCGCCGCGCCGAAGGCGGTGCGGAAGCCGTCGAGGCTAGCCACATTCGCGCCGGCTGCGGCATCGCTCTCGAACTTCACGAAGGCCGCCTTGAAGCCGGCCTGGTCCTCCCAGATCTTCGGCGAAGCAGTGGTCTCGCCGCCGGTCTTGGAACTGTCGGGGAAGAGGGTCGGCACCTTCTTCGCTGTGTCGGCATAGGTCTTGAAGACGGCCTGCGCCTTGGTGGCGTCAAAGGGGGCTTCGCCCTTGGCCATAGCTGCGCCTTCGCGCGTGGCAGCGCCGAGCGCCTTCATCGCCTGCTGGCGCTCCGCGATGGGATTTGATTGCGCCAGGACGGCGGTGATGCCAAGCCCAAGGCCGGCGAGCACAAAAGCGGTGCGGATCATTCAGTTTCCCTTTGAGACGAGCCAGTGCCGAGTGGCGCGGCTTAGAACGCGTCCAAATCAAAGGATGATCACAACACATCCAAATAGCTTTTGCGTGAGCGAGCTTGCAAAATCGCAAGTTAATCCTTGCATCAGAGTTGGTAGCCAGCTTCTTTCAGCGCGGTGAACACCTTGAGCGGCGTCGCCGGCATGTCCATGGCCTTGATGCCGGCGGCACGGTCGAGCGCGTCGACCATGGCGTTCATCACGGCCGGGCAGGCGCCGATCGCGCCGGCCTCGCCCGCGCCTTTCACGCCGATGGCGTTGGTGATGCAGCGGACATTGCGCGTCTCGAAATGGAAATTCGGGATGTCGACCGCTCGCGGCAAGGCGTAGTCCATGAAGGTCGCGGTCAGCATCTGGCCCTCGGGATCGAAGCGGATTTCCTCCATCAGCGCCTGGCCGATGCCCTGGGCCGAGCCGCCATGCACTTGCCCCTGCAGCATCAGCGGGTTCAGCGTCACGCCGAAATCATCGACCACGACGTAGTTCAGGATCTCGGTGCCCCCGGTCCCCGGATCGATTTCCAGCTCGCAGACATGCGTGCCGTTCGGATAGGTCGCCTCCGGCGGCGTCCAGCTCTGATGGACCTTGAGCATGGCCGGCGTCGCGCCCGGCAGAGCCGCGATGGCGGCGAGGTCGAGCGACTTGTCGGTGCCGACGATGCGGACGGCGCCGTTGGCGACCTCGAGATCGCCCAAGGCGGCCTCGAGCTTCTCGGAAGCGAGTTGCTTGAGGTTGTCGGTGAGAATCTCCGTCGCCTTGTTCAGCGCCGCGCCGCCGACGGGGATCGAGCGGGAACCGCCGGTGCCGGAGCCTGTCTCGACGCGGTCGGTATCGCCCTGCACCACACGGATGCGATCCATCGGGATGTCGAGATGCTGCGAGACCAGCTGCGAATAGGCCGTTTCATGCCCCTGCCCGTTCGACTGGGTGCCGATCAGCACCGTGACGGTGCCGTCCTTCTCCAGGATCACGGTCGAGCTTTCCGGGCCGCCGCCGCCGCAGGCTTCGATATAGCTGGCCATGCCGATGCCGCGGATCTTGCCGGCCTTGGCCGAAGCCTTCTGGCGGGTCTTGAAGCCCGTCCAATCGGCCACCTCCATGGCCCTGCGCATATGGCCCTCGAATTCGCCGGAATCGTAGACCGGGCCGGTCTGCGTCTTGTGCGGCATCTCCGATGGCTTAACGAAGTTCTGCGCCCGCACCGCATCCGGCGTCTTGCCGGTTTCGCGCGCGATGGCATCGACCAGGCGCTCGATCAGATAGGCCGCCTCGGGCCGCCCGGCGCCGCGATAGGCATCGACGGGGGTCGTGTTGGTCAGCACGCCGCGGAAGACGACATGCACGGCCGGGATGTTGTAGCAGCCCGGCGTCATCGTCGTGCCGACCCAGGGGATGAAGGGCCCATATTGCGAGAGCCAGGCGCCCATCTCGGCCGAGAGATCGACCTTGAGACCGATGAACCGGCCCTTGGCGTCGAGCGCCATCGTCGCCGTCGAAAGATTGGCGCGGCCATGGGTGTCGGCCAGGAAATGCTCGGTGCGATCGGAGACCCAGCGCACCGGACGCTTCAGCTTCTCGGCCGCGATCATCGCCAGCGGATATTCGCGGTAGAGGAAGATCTTGGTGCCGAACCCGCCGCCGACATCCGGCGTCACCACGCGGATGCGCTTCGGGTCGACCTTGAGCACATAATTCGCGATCAGGTCGCGCATGCCGTGGCTGCCCTGGCTCCCCAACGTCAGCGTCCAGCGCTTCTCGGCCTTGTCGTATTCGGCGATGCAGGCGCGCGTCTCCATGTAGTTGGAGGCGAGCCGGTTGTTGACGATGGTGAGCGAGACCGTGCGCGCTGCCTTGGCGAAGGCCTTCTCGGTCCTCTCACGATCGCCCTGCTCGGCGACGAAGGCGACATTGCCCGCCCGGTCAGGCCACACCTGCGGCGCGCCATGCTCCAAGGCCTCCGCAATGCCGGTCACGGCCGGCAACGGATCCCAGTCGATCTCGATCGCCTCGGCCGCGTCACGCGCCTGCGCCAGCGTTTCGGCGACGATGAAGGCGACGGCCTCCCCGACATGACGGACCGTGTCGGCCGGCAGCACCGGAACCGGGAGCGATTGCGACATCTCGCCCGAGACGGTCGTGACATGCCCCTTGCAGGGCAGATCGCCATACCCGGCGACATCCTTCCCGGTCAGGATCAGCTTCACGCCCTTCAGCTTCCGGGCGGTCTCGGGGTCACCGATCGCAAAGCGGGCATGAGCATAGGGCGAGCGCAGCACGAAGGCGTGCAGCGCGCCCTCTGCGGCGATGTCGTCAGTATACCGGCCTGTCCCGGTCGTCAGGCGTTGATCCTCGACCCGCCGCACAGGCTGGCCGAAACCGAATTTCATGGGACGCATGAGGCATATCCTCAGTTAGGTCTGATGAAAGACTGAAACAGAAACGCGGCCGCGTCAGCCCCCGGCGCATGGTCGGGAGCTGCGTTGAGCGCAAGGCGCCTCAGCGCGCCGTACGGATCGCCGTCTCCGTGAGCGAAACCATCGTATTGCAGTTGTTGACGATCCAGTTGGCGTCGTTGGCCGCGCCGCGGCCGACATCGCCCTTGATCTTGGCGAGCTTCTCGCTCGCGGACCGCTCCGGCATGGTCGGCAATCGCGGCGTTAAACGCCTTGAGATCGACGATCGGATGCGCGCTGCTCGGCATCAGATCGATGATCGCGGACAGGGCCGAAGCCTCAGTCCTCCGCGACCGGTTCGCCATGCGTCAGCCAATCCTTGAAGCCCCCGGCATAGTGGCTGTCGATGTCGAGACCAGCCGACTGCGCGAATTCGAGCGCCCGCCGCGAGCGGACGCCGGCGGCGCAGGACAGTACGACTCGCTTGCCCGGCTCGTTTGGCAGGTCCGCCGGATCGAACTGCGAGAGCGGCCGCGAGACCGAGCCCGGAATATGTCCTGCCGCGAATTCATGCGGCTCGCGCACGTCGACAAGCAGGATGGAGCCATCGCTCAGACCCGCCTTGACGGCGTCGATATCGAGGTCGTTTACGATCATGGGCAGCATCTTCCGCTCAGTCTTGTTGATCCGTCCAGATAGGGCGGCGCGGCAGGATATGCCAGCAGGATAGCGGTGTCGGTCGAAAAGGCAGCAGTCGCGGACGAATGGCCCGCGGCTGCGTGATGGCTTGAAGGCTCAGCCCTGCGGCGGGATGCGCAGCACCCAGCCCGGCTGGATCAGGTCGGGGTTCTTCACCGGCGGCGTATTGGCCTTGACGATCTCGGTATACTTCGCGCCCTGGCCCTTGCCGTAATGCTCCTCGGCGATCTTCCAGAGCGTGTCGCCCTTCTTCACCGTGTAGAACACGGCAGCAGGCGCCTCCTTCGTGACGGCGAGGTCCGATTCGACCTGCGCCACGCCAGTGGTGTTGCCGAGCGCCAGGATGATTTTCTCCGCCTGCTCTGTCGACATGGCGTTGCCGGAGACCTTCACCTTGTCGCCATCGATCTGGATGTTGACGTCGGACGGCAATCCGTGCCCCGCCAGCTCCTTCTGCAGATCATCGGCGGTCGCAGCCTTGGCCGAGCCCGAACCGAAGATCTTGGCGCCCGCTTCCTTGATGAAACTGAACAAACCCATGGAATGCCTCCTTGTGTCGGGTGGCTATCAAGCCCTGTCGCAGCCCTATGTGCAAGCTGCGGAGGAAAAGGTGTTTTCTCGGAACCTGACCACTGATCGCGCGTGAAGGGCCGGAAGGCCCTTTCCTGCTTGCCACGCGGCTGGCAAGAACGCCTTACCCCAACCGGAGTTCCCCATGCTCTCTCTCGCTCAGGCCCAGACCATCCTCGCGACGGCGCTCGCCCATGCCGAGGCCAATGGCTTCAAGCCGCTCGCCATCGCCGTCCTCGACGCACGCGGCGCACAGAAGGCCTTTGCGGCCCAGGACGGCACCAGCCTGAAGCGCGGCGAGATCGCGCTCGGCAAGGCGCATGGCGTCATCGCGCTCGGTGTCGGCTCGCGCGCACTGCACAAGATGGCACTGGATCGCCCCTATTTCGTCGAGGCGGCGACCCATGCGGTCGGCGGCTCGCTGGTGCCGGTGCCCGGCGGCGTGCTGATCCGCTCGCCCGAAGGCCCGGTTCTCGGCGCCATCGGCATCTCCGGCGACACCTCCGACAATGACGAGGCTGCGGCCTGCGCCGGCATCGCCGCGGCGGGCCTTACCGCCGAAACCGGGGCCTGATCCCGCGCTTTTTGCACTTGCCATTCGACTGCTGAGGCCTCATGTCCTCCGGTAATCTGGGTTCTTTAAACCGTACAGTTTGGACCGGATCGAAGGTAGGATTATGAGCGAAGCGGCAGCGGCCAACGAAAACGAAGTCATCACCACCGACGTCGTCATCGTCGGTGCCGGCCCTTGCGGCCTCTTCGCGGTCTTCGAACTCGGCCTGCTCGACATCCGCGCGCATCTCGTCGACATCCTGCCGAAGGTCGGCGGACAGTGCGCGGAGCTCTATCCGGAGAAGCCGATCTACGACATTCCCGGATTTCCGATGGTCACCGGCCAGGCGCTGGTCGACAATCTGCTCGAGCAGATCAAGCCGTTCGGGCCCACCTTCCACCTCAACCAGATGATCGAGTCGGTCGAGCCATGCGGCACCGCCGAGGCGCCGCGCTTCCGCCTCACCACCGACGCCGGTACGGTTTTCGACACCAAGACGGTCGTCATCGCAGCCGGCGGAGGTTCCTTCCAGCCGAAGAAGCCGCCGATTCCCGGCATCGAGGCCTATGAGAACGGCTCCGTCTTCTACGCCGTGCGCAAGATGGAGGCCTTCCGGGGCCGCAACATCCTGATCATCGGCGGCGGCGACTCCGCCCTCGACTGGACGCTGAACCTGCAACCTATCGCCAACCGCGTCACGCTGATGCATCGCCGCGACGATTTCCGCGCCGCGCCGCACTCGGTCGAGCAGATGCGCGCCCTGGTCGCCGACGGCAAGATGGATATGAAGCTCGGCCAGGTCACGGGGCTCAGGGGCGAGAACGGCAAGCTCGAGGCCGTTCTCTGCCGCGGCACCGACAATGCACCCTTCGAGATCGCCTGCGATACGATGCTGCCCTTCTTCGGGCTGACGATGAAGCTCGGCCCGATCGCGGACTGGGGCCTGAACCTGCACGAAAACCTGATCCCGGTCGACACTGAGAAGTTCGAGACCAGCGTGCCCGGCATCTTCGCCGTCGGCGACATCAACGCCTATCCAGGCAAGCTCAAGCTCATCCTCTCGGGCTTCCACGAAGCTGCGCTGTGCGCGCAGAAGGTTCACCGCTACGTCTATCCGGAGAAGCGGCTGACCTTCCAGTACACGACCTCGTCGACGAGCCTGCAGAAGAAGCTCGGCGTCGCCTGAGCGGCCCGCAAGCCGAAACAGCTGAATGCTGGAAGCCGCGGCCAGGGCCGCGGCTTTTTCAATGCGCCATCGTCTCGCGCTGCACCTGGGCGGCGGCAGCACCACTATGGGCCGCACTCTGCGCCAGGCCGAGGCCGAGCGATTGGCGCACGCTCTCGGAGGGGCCGGCCAGCACAGGCGCTTTGCCCTGCGGGGCGCTGACGACCTGCGGCGCGTCGCGCTCATCCATCGGCGGCAGTGGCAGATGATCCTCCGGCTCCTCCGGCTCGATCCGCGCCTTGAGCTCGGCGAGCGCGCCCCAGAGCGGCTGGAAGGAGAACCTGATCTTGTGCGTGCCGGCCGGCACCTGCACCGCGCGGAACAGCACATTGGCCTTCAGGATCTCGGTCTCGACCCCATCGACCTCGACCTTCCACCAGGGATGCCAGATGTCGTTGAGCACGACGAATCCGGCCGCAGGCGTCCTCACCTCGATCTCGACATGCGCGTTGCGATACTGCGTCAGCTTGATATCGGCCTGCACCGCGACCGGCCCTTCCGGGGTCGCGACGGGCGGCTCGACATCGAGCAGAACGGCCTGCTGCGGATCGGTGTCCGGCCAGCGGCCCGAGAGCTTCATGCTCTCGAAATCGGCGAACTGCCAGCCGCCCACGAACTGCACCCGCGGCAGCGCATGCGGGTTCTCGTAGACATAGCCTTCCTTGGTTCGCGCAACCAGATTGAGATCGCCGCTGCGCAGCGAGTGATCGACCTGGTCGATCGGCACCGGCGAGGCGATGTAGCGCAGCCCAAGCAGGTTGGCGAGCCGGCAGCGATAGGACGGGAAGAGCGGCGTGAACTTGCGGTCCGCCGGCTTTGCGATGCCGTCGCCGGTACCCACGGCCTCGGAGAAATCTTCCAGCCGCAGGGGATTGTAGCCGAGCGTGTGGTCGAAGCCATGGACCATGCCGGCATTCGGCCATTCGAAGCCCATGCCGAGCAGCTCGACCCGGTCGCGGCGCGGCGAGCCGGCGGGCTGCGACGTCAGGTGCTTCAGCACCGCGATCGTCTCGTTCTTCGTGCCCGGCTCCAGCACATCGTACATTTGCGGCGGCAACGCCGTGGACTCGTTCGGGCCGTTGTTGACGCCCAGATCCGCTGCCACCACGCCCGTGACCAGAACCGCGGCGGCGGCAGTGCCGAGCGCTCCGCGCCAGCGCTGCAGGGCGAAGAAGGCGCCGCCCGCGACGGCGAACCAGACCAGAGCCAGCGCAACCGGCTTCCAGGCATCCGCGAGATGGCCCGCACCGCGCGAGACGATGAGCGCGAGGATGACCGTGGCCATCACCACGCCTGCGCCGATTATGAGATCGCGGCGGAAGGATGTCCCCTCTTCCGCGGTCAGGATGCGGTGCAGCACATAGCCGGAGAGCACCGCCGCCAGCCCGCCGATCAGGAAGGTTGCGTCGGCCGGCCGGCGGAACTGCTTCACGCCCGGCATATATTCGTAAGCGAAGTGGAACAGCGGCGTGTAGCGCCCGAGTGCGAACAGCACCATGAAGGCGAACATCAGCGTCAGCGGCCGGATCGACTTGTCCCAGAGCCAGCCGCGTGTCAGGCCCGGCGCCAGCAGCAGCAGCATCGGCAGCGCGCCGAAATAGACCTGCGCCATGTTCTGCGACAGGTAGAGGACCTGGGGGTCGCTATAGGGTCCCCAGAACTCGACATTCGGGTCCTTGGCGCCGAACAGGTCCCCGATGAATGCGGTGAGCAGCGACACGGGGTGCAGCGAGCCGCGAGCCGCCACGCCGAAATCGATCTCGGGCCGTGTCGTCGCCTCGGCGAAGAGCCAGGTCCAGAGCAGCGGCAGGACGATGACGGCCAGCCCGACCACGCTGGCGGCCGCGATCGGCAGCAGGCTCGCGCGAAAAGCCGGCCAGCCACCGGAGACCCAATGCGCCACGACCATGCCGAACAGCACATAGCCGCCGAGCAGGGCGACCTGATCCGGCTCCAGCACCATCAGCCCGGCCGCCAGGCCAGCGAAAACACCGGAGAGAATCGAGGAACGCTGCAGCATCCGCGCCGTCAGCCAGAAGGCGATGGCGAAGAAGGCGAGGCTCGCGATCTGGCCGACATGCTGCACCCGCCACGCAGCCGAGGCCCCGAAGGCGAAGACCAGCGCCGCCATCAGGCCGCCGGCCGGATGCCAGCCGCGATCGCGGAAGAACATGATGAGCGCGAGGCCGCCGGCGAGCAGATGCGCCAGCACATAGGCGTCGACATCGCGGAAGCTTGGAGCCGGCGACAGCAGGGCGAGCAGGATCGCAGGCGAGAAGATCAGCGACTGCGGATCGGCGATCTGCGGCGAGCCGGCGAACACGTTGTGGTTCCAGAAGGGCGACTGACCGGAATGGAGCGCGTTCGCGAGGAACTGAACCTGCGCCTGGAAATGCGCCTTCGCGTCGAACGGAATCGTCACCGACCCCGAAAGCCAGGGCCAGCACAGGATGCCCCATGCCACGACGAAACCGATGGCCGCCAGCAGGTAGCCGGCGCCCCTTGCATCCACGCGTCTCAAATGGACCCCCACGGTCCTCGGCACGAACGGTCCCGTTCTGGGATCCTGTCTCCAGCCCTGTCAGTGGGTGGACCTTGCTGTCGCGCACCTGAACCGAATCTGAACGCAATCACGCAGCCGTGAGCGAAGCTCCGGACAATCTGAAGAAAGCGGAAATCCGGGTGCCTATGTCGCTGTCACGGCTCCCCAAAGCGCCATCCCCGTCATGGTCGGGCTCGTCCCCGACCATCCACCTCTTCGTTGGTCAAAGGCCGTGTTCACGACGTGGAGGCTCGCCACGAGGGCGAGGATGATGGCGGCGGCAGATCAGCGCGCGGCAGCGGCAAGCCAGCCGGCCAGTGCCTGACGCTCCGCGGGCGTCATGCCGGAAAGATTGTTCGGGGGCATTGCATGGGTCATCACGGCCTGCGTGCGGATGGCGCGGGCGTGGACGGCGATCTGCTCGGGCTCGTGCAGCAACACGCCCTTCGGCGCGATCTGGATGCCGGGCCAGGATGGCTCGGGCGCATGGCACATGGCGCAACGCCCGGTCACGATGTTGGAGACCTCGGCCGGCGGCAGTGTCATGCCGGCCATCAGGACAGGTTTCGGCACCTCCCGCGGCTTCAGGCCGAGCTGCTCGCGCCCGCCAGGCGAGGACGACATCGCCACCCAGAAAGCGAACCAGAGCGCCAGGATCGCCACTGCCCAGCACCACCAGGGCGATTTCGCATGGTCGCCGTGCCGGACATTGAAGAAATGCCGTATCAGCGCGCCGGCGACGATCACCAGCGCCACCAGCAGCGGGATCACCGCCGAATTGGCATAGGTCACCGGATAGTGGTTCGACAGCATCAGGAACAGCACCGGCAGGGTGATGTAGTTGTTATGCGTCGAGCGCTGCTTGGCGGCCTTGCCGTATTTCGGATCGGGCGTCTGCCCGGCGACCAGCGCCGCGATGACCTTCCGCTGCCCCGGCATGATGTTGAAGAAGACGTTGGCGGTCATGATCGTCGCCATCAGCGCGCCGGTATGGATGAGCGCGCCGCGCCCGGAGAAGACGTTGGCGAAGGCCCAGCTCGCCGCGACGACATAGCCGAAGCCGATGAGCCCGAGCAGTACGTCATGCCGGCCGAGCGGCGACCTGCACATCAGGTCGTAGATCACCCAGCCGGCGACGAGCGCGGCGATGCCGATGGCGCCGGCAGCGAAGGGCGAAAGCTGCATCACCGCCGGATCGATCAGATAGAGCTCCGACTGCGCGTAATAGACCCAGACCAACAGGAAGAAGCCGGAGATCCAGGTCCAGTAGCTCTGCCATTTGTGCCAGGTCAGCTCGGCCGGCATCACGGCCGGCGCCACCATGTATTTGCGCATCTCGTAGAAGCCGCCGCCATGGACCTGCCAGGCGCGCCCGCCTGTGCCGACCGGAATGTCCGCAGCCGGCTTCAGCGAGGCGTCGAGATGGATGAAGAAGAAGGAGGCACCGATCCAGGCGATCGCCGTGATGACATGGAGCCAGCGCAGCATCATGCCGCCCCATTCCATCAGATAGGCTTCGAGCATGGCGCTGCGCTCCGCGAGGGTTGGTGGTGATCCCGAATCCGGAGGATGCCGCTCCGGCACCACCAAGCTAACCCGCTTTCGCCGGGTCCGAAATCGCCCGAGATTTGACATCCGGGAACATGATCTTATCGCAAAAGCCGATATCGATTTTCCCGCATGGCGCTCTACAGTTGCGCAGAACGACGGGGTTCCGGAATCGATGCGCGCCGGACGGCGCTGCTTTCAGGAGAACGGCAGGGAATGGGACGCCTCTCGACGCATGTGCTCGACACGGTCAATGGCCGCCCTGCCGCCGGTGTCGCAATCACGCTGGAACGGCTGCATCCCGACGGCTCGCGCGAGCGGCTGGCCCAGGCCGTGACCAATTCCGACGGCCGCACCGATGGCCCGCTGCTCTCCGGGACGCTCCAGCCTGGCAGCTATGAACTGAGCTTCGCGGTCGGCGCCTATTTCCGCGACCTTGGCAGCGCCTTGCCCGAGCCCGCCTTCCTCGATCTTGTCCCAATCCGCTTCGGCATCGCCGAGCCGGAAGGGCACTACCACGTCCCGCTCCTGGCCTCGCCCTGGAGCTACTCCACCTATCGCGGCAGCTAGACCTCATGACCCAGACGACCTACCCGCGCGACATGAAGGGCTATGGCCGCAATGCCCCTCACCCGCATTGGCCGGGCGAGGCGCGCATCGCCGTCCAGTTCGTGATCAACTACGAGGAAGGCGGTGAGAACTGCATCCTCCACGGCGACGCCGCCTCGGAAGCCTTCCTGTCCGAGATCGTCGGCGCGGCTGCCTGGCCGGGTCAGCGCCATATGAACATGGAGTCGATCTATGAATACGGCTCGCGCGCCGGCTACTGGCGGCTGTGGCGGATGTTCACCGAACGCAACCTGCCAGTGACCGTTTTCGCCGTCGCCAGCGCGCTGGCGCGCTATCCCGAGATCGTCGGCTCGATGCAGGAGGCCGGCTGGGAGATCGCGACCCACGGCCTGAAATGGATCGACTATCGCGACACTCCCAGGGAGCGCGAACGCGCCGACATTCTTGAGGCGATCCGCATCCAGACCGAGCTTACCGGCGAACGGCCGCTCGGCTGCTATCAGGGCCGCACGTCCGAGAACACGATCCCCCTGACGATGGAGGAAGGCGGCTTCCTCTACACCGCCGACGTCTATGCCGACGAATTGCCCTACTGGCTCGCGGGTCAAAAGGGTCCGCAGCTGGCCGTGCCCTATACGCTCGACGCCAACGACATGCGCTTCGCCACGCCGCAGGGCTTCAACACCGGCGAGCAGTTCTTCACCTACCTCAAGGATTCTTTCGACACGCTTTATGCCGAGGGCGAGACGGCCCCGAAGATGATGTCGATCGGCCTCCATTGCCGCCTCGTGGGCCGTCCGGGCCGGGCCGCGGCACTCGCCCGCTTTCTCGACTACGTGAAGAGCCATGACCGGGTCTGGGTCGCGACCCGACTCGACATCGCCCGCCACTGGGTCAGGACGCACCCCCCGGCGGGCGGCTATATGCCCTCGAAGCTGCCCAAGGCACTCTTCGTCGAAGTCTTCGGCCGCGTCTGGGAGAACTCGCCCTGGATCGCCGAGGCGACCTACGACGCCGGGCTCGGCGCGGCGCAGGATAACGCGGAGGACCTGCATGCCGCGATGGTCGCGGCGATGCGCAAGGCCTCGCCCGAGCGGCAGAAGATTCTGCTCAACGCCCATCCCGATCTCGCCGGCAAGCTTGCTGCGGCCGGAGAGATGACGGAGGAATCGACGCAGGAACAGTCTTCGGCGGGGCTTGATCGATTGAGCAGCGACGAGCGCGTGCGCTTCACCGCCCTGAACGAGGCCTACAAGGCCCGCTTCGGCATCCCCTTCATCATGGCAGTGAAGGGCGCCACCAAGGCTCAGATTCTGGCGGCTTTCGAAGAGAGGCTGAAGAACACGCCCGCGCAGGAATTCGCAACGGCACTGGCACAGGTCGAGAAGATCACGCTGCTGCGTCTCAAGGAATTGCTGCCGGCAGGCTGAGCCCGGCCGACCGCGGCGCCGTCAGGCTCGGGCTTGACCCGAGCATCTCCGAAAACAGCTCCCTCCGATCCTGAGATTCTCGGGTCTACGCTGCGTTGCACCCGAGAATGACGCGCTCCCGGAACCTCCGCTCCTCCCGCCACGTTGATGAGCGGGGAAAGGGAGGCGCGTCCGTGTTCCGCCTGTTGCTGATCATACTCGTGCTGGTCATCGGCTATGATGCCGTGGCGCATCAGGGCGCCTATACGCGCGAAGCCTGGAACGCCGTCACCCGGCTGACCGGCTCGGCCATCGAGGGTGCGAAGGGGCTGGGCGAGCGCGCGCGAGACGACGCCAACGCACCCCGCAACTGAGCCGTTTCTTCAGGCCGCCGCGCGCGCCTCGACGATGCCCGCGATCGCCTCGAGCATCCGCGTGTCGTCTCCCGCCAGCCCCTCCATCGCCGCCATGCGCTGAATCACCGTGCCGGCGATCGCTTCCTCCACCGTATCCTCGGCATAGGTGTAGAAGATCGTCGCGTGCTGGCCGTCGCGATGGCAGCGGCCTTCGATCTGCTGGAGCTGGATGGCGCTGTGGCGCATGTCGTGGACCACCAGCGCCCGCTCCCGCTCGCCGCCCGGCATTTCGCCGCGATGCAGCGAGATCGACTCGGTGACGGTGAAGATCACCGCATCGAGCCCGCCGGTCTGGAAGGCGATGCGCGTCTCTTCGTTCTGCGCGCCCGAGCGCTCGCCATTGATCTCGCCGACTCGCCAGCCGCGCCCTCTCAGCGTCTCGGCCAAAATCGCGCTGGTCTCAAGGAAGGCGACCGAGATCGCCACCTGCTCGTCATTCCCGAGCAAATCCTCGCAGAAATCCGCCGTGCCGGCGATGCGGAGCAAACTGGCTTTCTGCCGGAAGCGCAGATCGGCGGCCCAGCCCTGCGGCTTGCGCGTCGAGCCGCCGGCCAAACCCAGCTCCTTGCGGAACTCCCGCCAGGTCGCCTCATAGAGCTTGCGCGCGGCACTATCCAACGCGACGGGGGCGAGCTCGCGCTGCACCTCCGGCCAGCCGGCGATCTCCTCGGGCCGGCGGCGCAGGCCGATGGCGTTCGCGCCGCGATAGAGCAGATCAGCCATCACCTTGCGGTCGGTCTCGTTCGGCTCCCAGCTCCAGTTCTTCCAGCGGCCCTTGGCCCTGCCGATCTTCAGCCGCTTCATCAGGGTGCGGAAGCCATCGAGGTCCGCGGTCGGCATGCCCGCGACCTTCGCCAGCAACGGCGCGAGATAGGACAGCTCGTGTGGTGACTGGCCGGCGGTAGCGCTCATATAGATGGTGAAATCGGCAGCTTCCGCCATCTGCCGACAAACCAGCCCCTGCTGCGAATTGGGATTGCGGATGCGGTGGGCCTCGTCGATCACGACAAGCGGCCAGACTCGCTTCGGCCGGCCATGCTTCGCGAGTTCATTGTTCTTCGCCCGCGCCGAGCGTTTCCGGCTGTCAGCGACTGGGGCCAGCAGCGATTTCGTCTTCTCGAAATTCATCAGCGTCACGCGCTTCGCCGGCAGACCTGACAGCGCCATGGTCCGCCGCCATTGCGGGATCGCCCCTTTCGGACAGATTACCAGCACGTCCTCCTCCGGCATGGCGGAGAGCGCGAGCCAGGCCGAGAGCGTCTTGCCGAGGCCGGTGAGGTCGCCGAGCAGGAAGCCGGCGGCCCCCTTCCCTCGCGCGGCCAGGATCGCATCGCGGGCAACGAGCTGGTGCGGATGCGGGGTGAACGTCATGTGGAAGGAAAGATCCTCATCGATGTCTGGCCGCCCCGCCCTGCCCGGCAGGCATGGCGCGCCCGGCTCTCTTGGCACTGGCGCAACCGCGCGTCCACCGGCACTGTGCCGGCCATAAATCCGGGAGACCTTACGACCATGACCCGCGCGCAGGCGATCGCGAAAGCTCAGGACTATTTCGATTCAGGCGGAATGAAGAGCGACCTCGGCCGCCTCGTCGCGATTCCCACCGAAAGCCAGAACCCGGACCGCGCCCCCGTCCTCGGCGAATATCTCGAGCAGGAGATGCAGCCCCTGCTCGAATCGCTCGGCTTCACCTGCCGCACCCTGACCCATCCGAAGTCGCGGGGCCCCTTTCTCTACGCCGAGCGCATCGAAGACCCCTCCCTGCCGACCATCCTCGGCTACGGCCATGGCGATGTGATCCGCGGCCTCGACGCGCAATGGAGCGAGGGCCTCTCGCCCTGGAAGCTCGTCGAGCGCGAAGGCCGCTGGTATGGCCGCGGCGTCGTCGACAACAAAGGCCAGCACCTGATCAACCTCAGCGCGCTCAGCGCCGTTCTGGAGACGCGCGCCAAACTCGGCTTCAATGCCAAATACCTGATCGAGATGGGCGAGGAGTCCGGCTCGCCGGGCCTGCGCGAGCTCTGCACCGAGCAGAAGGAGCTGTTCAAGGCTGACGTCCTGATCGCCTCGGATGGGCCGCGGCTCAACGCCGAGCGCCCGACCGTCTTTCTCGGCGCGCGCGGCGGCGTCACCTTCGACCTCTCGATCAATGCCCGCGAGGGCGGGCATCACTCTGGCAACTGGGGCGGCATCCTCTCCGACCCTGCGATCCAGCTCGCCCATGCCATTGCCTCGATCACCTCGCCGAGCGGACAGATCCGCATTCATGAATGGGTGCCCAAGGAGCTGCCGCCAGCGGTGCGCAAGGCGCTTGTCGGCTGCGAGATCGATGGTGGGCCGGACGGTCCGACGATCGATCCGAACTGGGGCGAGCCGGGCCTGACCCCGGCGGAGCAGGTCTTCGGCTGGTGCTCTTTCGACGTGCTGGCGATGAAGTCGGGCGTGCCCGAGACGCCGGTCAACGCCGTGCCGCCGAACGCCTGGGCACGCTGCCAGCTGCGCTTCGTCGTCGGCATCGACTACGACGATGTCGTGCCGGCTCTGAAGCGGCATCTCCAGCGCCATGGCTTCCCCATGGTCGAAGTGTCGCTCAGCCGCTCCGAGATCTTCGGCGCGACGCGCCTCGACCCGGAAGATCCCTGGGTGGATTTCGCCCTCGCCTCGATCGCCGAAAGCACCGGCAAGAAGCCGGCCCTGCTGCCCAATCTCGGCGGATCGCTGCCGAACGACATCTTCGCGGATATCCTGGAGCTGCGCACCATCTGGGTGCCGCATTCCTATCCCGGCTGTTCGCAGCACGCGCCGGATGAGCATCTGCCGGTCGCCATCGCCCGCGAGGGCCTGACCGCCATGGCCGGTCTCTACTGGGATATCGGCTCGGGCGACGCACCGGCGGTCTAGTACTCGCCCTTGAGGCCTACTCCTGCGGCTGACGCGGATCGCGCCCCGGTGGGAGATCGATGGGTGTCGCCGGAGGTGCTTCCGGCGGCGCGTTAGGCGGAAACTCCGGCGGCGGTTCGGTCGGGATGCCCTGGGGTTCCTCGTCCGGCGGCGATTCGACCGGCGGTGCCGGCGGAACATTGCCGGGCGTCAACGGTGGCGCCTCCGGAGGCGGATCGGGGATGGCGGGGGTATTGCCGGGCGCTGCCTTCAGGCCGTGATTGAACTGCATCATGCGAAACCTGTCCTTTCGGACAGAAACGCCCGAGCCGCCGAAAGGCTCCACGGTGCAGCGATGGGGCAGGCGTAACCGTCCTCTCAGTCCGGCGAGGGACCTCTGTCCCCGTCACGCTCGGGCGGCGTAGCGCGACCCTGGAGCCTATGTTCCAGCGAATGATCGAGGGCCAGCAGGACGAGCGCCAGAGCCGTCGCCGTCAGCGTCACCGGCCACTTCCCCAGCCCGGCTGAGCACCCCAGCGCCGCCGTCACCCAGATCGCCGCCGCCGTGGTCAGCCCGTGCGGCGTCATCTCGCGATCGCGATGGATGATAAGGCCGGCGCCGAGAAAGCCGATGCCGGTCAGCACACCCTGCACCACGCGGCTCGCCGCATCGGGATGGAGCGTCTCGCTGAACAGGCTCGCAGCCGCCGCCGTACCGATTCCCACCAGGCCGAAGGTGCGCAGCCCCGCACTCTTGCGGTGAAGGGTCCTCTGCCAGCCGACCGCCACGCCCGCGACGAGGCCGGCCAGCAGCCGAAGCATCAATTCGAGTTCGTCCAAGATGCCGTTCGCTCCGCAGGCGCCGTGACGCGACGATAGCACAGCCGCGAATCCGGCGAAGCAACCGCATGGCTGCTCGGCCCGCGAAGTGGCTATCCAACGATGTCCAGGAAAACCGTGGTGGGTGATGTAGGGCTCGAACCTACGACCCGCTGATTAAGAGTCAGCTGCTCTACCAACTGAGCTAATCACCCATACGCCACGAAGCGTTGCCGTTCGGCGGCGTCAGCCGCGTCAGGCAGGGGGCGTGTAGCAAAGGCCCCGCCCCCTGTCCACCCGTCTGTGACAGATTTTTCAAACTCGGCGAGAAAGGTCCCACCGAGCTGTGGATTATCACGCCGCGCGGCGGTTCAGCAGGTGGTAGAGCACGATCGCGCCGAAGGTCGCGGTGCCGATTCCGCCGAGCTCGTAGCCGAAGATCGGCAGCGTCAGATCGCCGGCTCCGAGAATCAGCGCGGTCGCGACGGTGATCAGATTCTTCGGCTCGGAGAAGTCGACCTTGTTCTCCACCCAGATGCGGCCGGCGGTGGCGGCGATGAGGCCGAAGACCACGACCGCGAGGCCGCCGAGAACCGCGACGGGAATCGTGCCGATCACCGCGCCGAACTTCGGCGAGAAACCGAGAGCCAGCGCAATGATGCCGGCCGCGACGAAGACCAGCGTCGAATAGACTCGCGTCACCGCCATCACGCCCATGTTCTCGGCATAGGTGGTCACGCCCGTGCCGCCGCCCGAGCCGGCGATCATCGTGCCCAGCCCGTCGGCGAAGAAGCCACGGCCAATCAGGTGGTCGAAATTGCGCCCGGTCATCACCGAGATGCCCTTGATGTGGCCGAGATTCTCCGCGACCAGGATGATCGCGACCGGCACGATCAGCGTCATCGCCTTCATGTCGAAGACCGGCGCCACGAAATGCGGCAGGCCGAACCAGGCGGCCGCGCCGATCTTGCCGAAGTCGATCGGCGGTGCGCCGAAGCTCGGCGCCGTCAGCGCATAGAGGATATAGGCAGCGAGCCCGCCGATGAGGATGGGCAGGCGCTGCGGCAATCCCCGGCCGTAGACCGCGACCAGCGCCACCGCGACCACCGTGAACAGCGCGAGCCATTTGGTGTAGGGGCTCGCCGAGATCATATTGATCGCGACCGAGGTCAGGTTGAGGCCGATCGCCGCCACGACCGCACCGGTCACCACCGGCGGCAGCAGCTTCTCGATCCAGTTCGTTCCGACGCCCTGCACGATCAGGCCGATCAGCGCATAGACCGCGCCGCAGGCGATGATGCCGCCGAGCGCGACGCCGATGTTCGGATTGGGACCGGAGCCGGCATAGCCCGTCGCCGCGATGACGACGCCGATGAAGGCGAAGGAGGAGCCGAGATAGCTCGGCAGCTGCCCGCGCGTGATGACGAAGAACAGCAGCGTCGCGATGCCCGAGAAGAAGATCGCGACATTCGGGTCGAAGCCCATCAGCACCGGCGCCAGCACCGTCGAGCCGAACATGGCGACAACATGCTGCAAGCCGGCGATGATCGTCTGCCCTGTCGGCAGCCGCTCGTCCGGCATCACTGCGCCGGAAGTCTTCAGGGTCCAGTTCGGAAAATAGCCCATCGGCATCGCTCCCCAGGGTCGCCGGGGGGCGACCGCACCGGAAGAGCAGATGAGGGCAAGAGGCAGGCCAGCGCCAGATCGCGCGGGCGTCATCCACCGGAATCCGGAGGCGGCAGACGTCATGCCCGGGCCTGACCCGGGCATCCCCTGCGGAGCGAGGCTCCAGGATTCTTCGCCTCCGGAGATTCTCGGGCCGGCACTTCGTGCCGCCCGAGAACGACGCTCTTGAACTTACTCCGCCGCCTGCGCGTGCAGGCGCCCGCCGCGGGCGATCAGCTTGTTGAGCGCCGCCAGATAGGCCTTGGCCGAAGCCACCAGGGTATCGGGATCAGCGCCGCGCCCGCTGACGGAAGAGCCGTCGCGCGAGAGGCGCACCGTCACCTCGGCCTGGGCGTCCGTGCCCTCGGTCACCGCGTGGACGTCGTAGAGTTCCAGCCCGGCCTCATGCGGCACGATCGCCTTGATCGCGTTGAAGATGGCGTCGATCGGGCCGTTGCCCTCAACCTCCTCGGTAACATGCCGGCCTTCGACATCGAGCTTCATGGTCGCACGCTGCGGGCCGCGCGTGCCCGCGATCACCGTGAGCGATTCCAGCTTGATGCGGTCATGGGCGGTTGCGATGTTCTCGTCGACCAGCGCCTCGATATCCTCGTCATAGACGTGCTTCTTGCGGTCGGCCAAGGCCTTGAAGCGGGTGAAGGCGTCTTCCAGCTGATTGTCGCCGAGATCGTAGCCCATCTCCTTCAGCTTGGAACGGAAGGCGGCGCGGCCGGAATGCTTGCCCATCACCAGCGAGGTCTTGGTCACGCCGACCGAGGCCGGCGTCATGATCTCGTAGGTGGTGTTGTTCTTCAGCATGCCGTCCTGGTGGATGCCGCTCTCATGGGCGAAGGCGTTCCGGCCGACGATCGCCTTGTTGTACTGCACCGGGAAGGAGCAGGCGCTCGATACCGCCTTCGAGACGCGCATCAACTGCGTCGCGTCGATGCCGGTGTCGTAGGGCAGCACGTCGCCTCGTACGCGCAGCGCCATCACGACCTCCTCCAGCGCGGCATTGCCGGCGCGCTCGCCGATGCCGTTGACCGTGCACTCGACCTGCCGGACGCCGCCCTCGATCGCCGCCAGCGAATTGGCGACGGCCAGGCCCAAGTCATTGTGGCAATGCGCCGAGAAGATCGCCTTGTCCGCGTTCGGCACGCGCTCGCGCACCGCCTTGAACATGGCGCGATACTCGTCCGGCGTCGCATAGCCGACCGTGTCGGGCAGATTGATCGTGGTCGCACCGGCCCGGATCGCAGCCTCGACCGTGCGGCAGAGGTAATCGATCGGTGTGCGGGTGGCGTCCATCGCCGACCACTCGATATCGTCGACCAGATTGCGCGCCTGCGTCACGGTCGCGGTGATGATCTCCAGCACCTGCTCCTGGCTCTTGCGCATCTGGTGCTCCAGATGGATCGGCGAAGTCGAGACGAAGGTGTGGATGCGCGGCTTCACCGCATGGCGCACCGCCTCGCCGGCGCGGGCGATGTCGGCGCTGATGGCGCGGGCGAGGCCGGCGACCGTGGCGCGCTTCAACCGGCGCGCGATCTCCGAGACGGCCTCGAAATCACCGTCCGAGGCGATCGGGAAGCCGGCCTCGATGATGTCGACGCCCATCACGTCGAGCGCCTCGGCGATCTCCAGCTTCTCCTCGAAGGTCATGGTGGCGCCGGGGCACTGTTCGCCGTCGCGCAAGGTGGTGTCGAAAATCAGCACGCGCTCTTTGGAGGAGCTGTTCTGGGTCGGATTGGTCATGGTCTGCTTCCGGTTTCGGTGCGCCGCGAGATCGGAAAAGGCGGGCGCTGGGTTTGCTGTCGGCGTTTCTCGTCACTCCCCTGAGCGCCCAGGCAGCATGCCCGGCCGGCCCTCAGGGGCGGCTAAGGAGAAGGAGGCCAGGAAGCGAGAACGAAGCGCGTGCGAGGGGAGCGCGAGCGCACATGCTGACGGCCTGCGCAGCGGCGCAGTCCTTCGTCAGGTCATGGCGGGCGGTCGAAACCACGGGCGTTCCTCAAATCGACGGGACAGGATGTAACCGAAAGCAGGTGTCGAGCGCAAGCATGTGTCTTATGCACGCGCGTCAAATGACAGAGGCGATCTGTGGATTATGCTGGCGCGGCGCGATTCGGCCGGCGGTCGCGCCATGCTGGAATCCGGCCTCTTGCTGCCGGAGACCCGCGCCGATGATGCGCTATGACCGCCCCGCCATCGGGCTCGCCTTCGGCCTCACCGGCCTCGCCGGTTTCGTCGATGCGCTCGGCTTCCTCAGCCTCAGCGGCTTCTTCGTCTCCTTCATGACCGGCAACACCACCCGCCTTGGCATCGAACTGGCCGGGCGCCATGCTGGCGGCATCGTTCTGGCCGCGACGATCCTCGGCCTCTTCGTCCTCGGCGTGGTCTGCGGCTCGCTCATCGGCCATTTCGGCAGGCAACAGCGAAAGGCGGCGGTGCTCGCCTTCGTCACCGCGGTCCTGATCTTCGCAGCCAGCCTCGACACCATCGGACTCAGCACGGCCGCAGCCGGCATGCTCGCCTTGGCGATGGGTGCGGAGAACTCGGTCTTCCAGCGCGACGGCGAGGTCACGATCGGCCTGACCTACATGACCGGCACGCTGGTGAAGATGGGGCAGCGCCTCGCCGGCGCCCTGCTCGGCGGGCCGAAGCTCGCTTTCCTGCGCCATCTCGTGCTCTGGCTTGGCCTGCTCAGCGGCGCGGTCGTCGGAGCCGCCGCCCATAGCCGCATCGGCCTCGACGCGATCTGGCTGGCGGCCGGAGCGGCTGCCGGATTCACGGTGCTGGCGTTCTTCATGCCGGAGCGCGCATAGGCCCAGCTTCGCCGAGTCTTTGGTCCTTTCTCCGACATGAGAGCAATGCTAAGCATTCCCTAACGTCACGCACGACAACGATGACCGACTGCTCGAACAGATCGGTGCAACGGGAACGGCCGCACGAAACGTCAGGGAGGCAATCATGCAGCAGACGATCTTCGGCGTGCTCATCGTCATCGGTCTTTCGGTGCCCACAGCGCTCACAGCGCAAACGGCACCGTCGCAGGAGAAGCTGCGGCGCGGCGAATACCTGGCGAGCATCATGGACTGCGCCGGCTGCCATACGCCGGGCATCTTCCTCGGAAAGCCCGACATGCAACGGCGGCTCGCGGGATCCGAGGTAGGCTTTCACATTCCGGGCCTCGGCACCTTCTTTCCGCCCAATCTCACGCCGGACAAGGAAACGGGGTTGGGCTCCTGGTCCGAGGCCGACATCGTCAAGGCTGTCCGTCAGGGAGCCCGGCCTGACGGCCGCGTCCTCGCGCCGGCCATGCCCTATCAGAGCTACGCCAAGCTGACCGAAGCGGATGCTTCAGCCTTGGCCGCCTATCTCAAGAGTCTGAAGCCCGTCTCCCATAAGGTCCCGGCGATCGTCGGCCCCAACGAGAAGGCGACCGCGCCCTATCTTACCGTCAACATGCCGCAATAGGCGGCCGACCGGACGGCGCGATTTCACCGATCCCGAGAATCAGACATCGTCGGGCGGTCTTGTTTCCGCGGAGCTTTCCGATGCGTCATCTGCCCGTCCTTGCACTCTCCGCCGTCCTGCTATCGGCCTGCCAGACTTCGACGGTCAGCGCGCCCCCTGCCCCGCCGCCGGAACAGGCTGCGCCGGGCGTGACGCCCAGCAGCTTCCGCATGCCGACGGGCACGGGCTGTTCGGGCGAGGTCGAGCGCTTCCAGGCGGTGATGGACAACGATCTCGCCACCGGGCACACGACCAAGGGCGTGCATGACCGGGTCAGCGGCGAGATTTCGCGCGCCCGCTCGACCTGCGCGGCGGGCAACGACGCCGGCGCAATCAGTCAGATCCATGCGACGAAAGCGAGATTCGGCTATCCTGGCTGAGACAGCAGTTCGGCCTGACTGAAGGGACACGGCCATGAAACGCCTGCTAGCAACTGCCGCCGTCGCAGCAGCCATGCTCGGCGTTCCGGCATCCGCCTTCGCCTTCTCCGCCTCATTTTCCTGGAAGGGAATAGGCGCCTGCGGCGGAATCTCGCCGGCCTTCGCGATCCGAAACGCTCCGAAGGGCACGACGAGCCTGCGCTTTGCCATGCGCGACACCGACGCGCCCAATTTCCGGCATGGCGGCTCGACGGTCGCCTATGACGGCAAGGGGCGCGTGGCGCAGGGGGCTGTCCGCTATGTCGGCCCCTGCCCTCCAACGGGGCAGAAACATCGTTACGTCTGGACGATCGAGGCGCTCGACAAAAGTGGTGCCGTCCTTGTCCAGACCGAGGCTCAGGGCTCGTTTCCGCCCTGAGCGCGCGGTTCGAGATACTCCCGCTCAGGCCGCCAGCCCCCGCTTCTCCAGCAGCGCATCCGGGGTCGGCAGCCGGCCGCGGAAGAGCGTATAAGCCTCGGCCGCATCGCGCATATCGCCCGCCGAATAGATGTAGCGCTTCAGCTTTTCGGCGACCTGGGCCGAGAACACATCGCCCGTCTCGGTGAAGGCGTTGAAGGCGTCTGCGTCCATCACCTCCGACCAGAGATAGCTGTAATAGCCGGCGGAATAGCCATCGCCCGAGAAGACATGGGTGAAGTGCGGCGTGCGGTGGCGCATGATGATCTCGTTGGGCATGCCGATGCGCGCGAGCTCCGCCGCCTCGAAGGCGAGCGGATCGACCTCCGCCGGCTCCTCCAGCGAATGGAAGGCGAGATCGACCAGCGCCGACGAGGTGTACTCCACGGTGGAGAACCCTTGATTGAAAGTCTGCGCCTTCTCGATCTTCTCGATCAGAGCCTCCGGGATCGGCTCGCCGGTCTCCGCATGCAGGCAATAGTCCCGCATCACCTCGCGCGCCAGGAACCAGTGCTCGTAGAGCTGCGACGGCAACTCGACGAAATCGCGCGCCACCGCCGTGCCGGCGAGCGAGCCATAGGTCACGTCCGAGAGCAGCCCGTGCAGCGCATGGCCGAACTCGTGGAAGAGCGTGCGCGCATCGTCGAGTGAGAGCAACGCGGGCTTGCCCTCGGCCGGCTTGGCGAAATTGCAGACATTGACGATAATCGGCCGGGTCTCGCCACCGAGCTTGCGCTGGCCGCGGAAGGCGCTCATCCAGGCGCCGGAGCGCTTCGAGGAGCGGGCGAAGTAGTCGCCGATGAACAGGCCGATATGGCGCCCGGTCGCGGCTTCCGTCACCTCGAAGATGCGGACATCCGGGTGATAGCCGGCGAGTTCCGGCCGCTCGGCGAAGGAAAGCCCAAAGAGCTTGCCGGCAACGTCGAAGGCAGCCTGCCTGATGCGGTCGAGCTGTAGATAGGGCTTCAGCACGGTTTCATCGAGCGCATAGGTCTTCTGCCTGACCTTCTCGGCATAGTGGCGCCAGTCCCAGGGGCGGATCGGACCGTTCTCGCCTTCATCCTGGGCGAGAGCCGCGAGATCGGCCGCCTCGCGCGCGGCGCGCGCCTTGGCGGGCTTCCAGACCAGTTCCAGAAGGCCGCGGACATGCTCAGGCGTCTTCGCCATGGCGTCGTCGAGCTTGAAATGCGCGAAGGTCGGATATCCCAGCAGCTTCGCCTTCTCGGCTCGGAGCTTCACCATCTCGGAGACAATGGCGCGGTTGTCGCTCTCGCCGCCATTCTCGCCGCGCTTGCTCCAGGCGATGAAGGCTTCCTCGCGCAGATCGCGGCGGGTCGAGAAGGTCAGGAACGGCTCGATGATCGAACGCGACAGCGTCACCGCGTGCTGGCCGGGCTTACC
The DNA here is from genome assembly GCF_052113585.1 of Allobosea sp. TAF32. Classification (NCBI taxonomy): domain Bacteria; kingdom Pseudomonadati; phylum Pseudomonadota; class Alphaproteobacteria; order Hyphomicrobiales; family Alloboseaceae; genus Allobosea; species Allobosea sp. TAF32. Next base: position 45,215 of record NZ_JBFRDM010000011.1, read on the forward strand.
GCGATCGGCCGCCGCGCGCGCCATGGCCACCTTCAGGAACTCCGGAAGGCCGGCGAGCCCGGCCTCGTCCTCGATAAACAGCGCATAGGAGGATTCGTCCTTCAGCACGTTCTGGCTGAACTGCGTGCCGAGCGCCGCCAGCCGCTCGTTGATGGCGGCGAGCCGCTTCTTGTCCTCCGGCGCAAGCTTGGCACCCGAGCGGATGAAGCCCTTATAGGTCCGTTCCAAGAGCCGCGCCTGCTCGGCGCCGAGGCCGAGCGTATCGCGCTTGGCGTTGACGGCATCGACGCGGGCGAAGAGCCCCTCATCCATCATGATCGCCGACCAGTGCCGCGAGGAGATCGGCGACATCTCGCGCTCGATCGCCTGCAGCGCCTCGTTCGTGTCGGCACCGGTCAGGTTGTAGAACACGCCGCCGACGCGGCTGAGCGCACGCCCTGCCCGTTCCAGCGCTTCAACGGTGTTGGCGAAGTCGGGAGCAGCCTCGTCTCCGACGATCGCCGCGATCTCCGCCTTGTGCTTGTCGAGCGCCGCGTCGAAAGCCGGGCGAATATGCTCCGGCTTGATCGCGGCGAAAGGCGGCAGCCGAAACGGCGTTTCCCAGCGCGTGGCGAAGGGGTTCTCCGCCGGCAGTGGAAGGGATTCCGGATAGGCGGTGTCGGCAGAGCTCATCGGGTTACTTTCGCAGGGCGGGCAGGATCAGTCGCCGTCGAAGATATGTGCGAGATAGCGGCGCATGAAGGGCGGCATGTCGTGCTTTTCAGTCTCGGCGAGATCGCGCACGATCACGATGTCGGAGAGCTCTTCCTCTTCGAGGTGCTTCATCCGCCCCAGCATCAGCGCGCGCGCTTCATCCGCTGGCAGGTCGATTCCGACCTCGCGCATGAAGGCGATGCGCCCCTGTTCGATCAGCGCCGTCCAGCCCTCGCCCACGCTGAGCTCCTCGACGCTCAAGCCCGTTTCCTCCGCGAGCTCGCGGGTGACGCTGCCGGCGAGGTCGAGCCTGCCGTCGGGGCGTGCATCCTCGCGGTCGGGCGTGCCGGCGGCGAAATAGACCTTGCCGGCATTGGCGGTGTGCTCGCCCATTTTCCCGCAGAGGAAGGCGCCATCGTTGGCCCGAAGCGCCGCCATGGCAAAGCCGTTGCGGATCACAGGGCCGGGATGGCCGACATCGCGCCAGGTCATGAAGGCGGCATAGTCGGTCTCGAAATAACCGGCCTCGAATACGCCGTCGCGGATCGCGGCGCGGTGCTGAAGCATGATGCGGCCGTTGAACATCGCGGGCTTCCCGGCGCTTATCTTCGCCCAATGCGCCTCGATATTCCCGGCATTTTCGCGGGCAAAGCCCCAGTCATAAGGCTCGACCTTGGCATCGACCCTCGACAGCCGGACGATCGTGCCGTTCTCGACGCCGTCGTTCACAGCAATACGCCCTCGCTGACCACGATGGCCGAACCGCCGATGCGCGCCGAGACGAGTACGCCGTTCCGGACGCTCAGTTCCAGCGCGACCTGCGAGGGCCGGCCCATCTCGTAGCCCTGTTCGACGACGAAGCGATGGTCGCCGTCATCCGGCTTGCCATAGGCCATGACGGCACCAGCGAACGCCGCGACCGCGCCGCCCGTCGCCGGGTCCTCGCCGATCCCGGTCCCCGGCCAGAACATGCGGGCATGGAAGGCATTCCCGGCCTCGGCCGTCTCGGCGCTGTAGAGGAAGGCGCCGCCCGTGCCGACCGCCGCTTGCCAATGCGCGGCTTCCGGCCTAGCCCGGCCTACGGCCTCCCGCGTCGAGACGGGCACGCAGAGAAAGGGCACGCCGGCGGAATAGACCGCCGGCCGATACGCTGCGAAGCCGAGATCGCTGGACTGAAGCCCGAGCGCTGCCGCGATCGCGCCGGCAGTCGCCGCCTCCCCCACCTGCTCGGGCAGACGCGGCAGGGTGAAGATCGCATGGCCGGCATGGCTGCCGGTGACCTCGACTGCGCAGGAAACCGGTCCGATCGTTTCCTCCAGTACCAGCATATCGGCAGGCACGCCCGCGGCATGGTCGGTGAGCGCAAGCCAGACCGCGGTGCCGACCGTCGGATGGCCGGCGAAGGGCAGTTCCGAGCCTGGCGTGAAAATGCGCACCGAGGCACGGTGCCCCGGCCGTTCGGGCGGCGAGACGAAGACCGTCTCCGACAGGTTGAATTCCTTGGCGATGGCCTGCATCGCCTCCGTATCCAATCCCTCGGACTGAAGCACCACCGCCAGCGGATTGCCGGCATGGCGATGTGTGGTGAAGACGTCGAGCGTGACGAAGCGGCGTTTCATCTGTGCCTCCTTGGGGTCACCCTGCCGGGATGTCGAGGTCGATGGTGAGCGGACAATGGTCGGACGCCTTGGGCCGGTCCCAGCCAACGCGCGGGTAGCGATCGGCGCAGGTCGCCAGCCGCGCCATCGAGCGGTCCGGCTCGCGCGGGTCGAGCGGCACGCGGTACGGCAGTCCGCGCCGGATCATCTGCATGGCGGGCGTCGAATTGGCCGCCGCCAGAGCCGGGGACAGCAGCATGTGGTCGAGCGGCATATGGCTATCGACCAGCTTCTCCTCGCTCTCTGACCAGTAGCGCCGGAAATGCGTCCAGCGCTCATGCGCCGGCAGCGCATCCATCGGATCGACGGCAAAATCATCCAGCAAGGGCTCGATACCGCTGGCGCCCTCATCGACTCGCTCGGCCAGCGGCCCGAGGCCGTAGCGGTAGCCGTTGAGATCGCCCAGCACGATCCAGTTCGTCTCGCGCCAGCCGCCGCCGAAGCGTTGCTGGATCAGCCATCGGACCGCCCGCGCCTCGGCACGGCGCACCGGCAGCGTCATCTCGCGCCCGTCCTCGCGGCCATTGTTCATCGACTTGAAGTGGCAACCGAACAGGCTGAGCCGCCTTCCGTCGACGGCCAGTTCGACCTCCAGGCAGTCGCGCGCGAAGACCTTCCCGTGTGGCCCGATGCCGAGCATGGCGAGTTCGCGATCATGCACGCCGGCCTCGGCGAAGGTCAGGTCCTTGTGCGAGCGCACCGTGACCTGCCCCGGCCCGAACAGGTCGCGCCGCGCCGCAAAGCCGATATCGATGCCTCGCCTGTCATTGCCGTCGATCAGTGTGAAATGGCCGTAGCGGTGGTCGGCGATGCGATGGACATAGTTCGCGAAGAAGGCCTGCAGGCTCGCGAGCGAGTCGACCTCCTGCAGCATCCAGAGATCGGCCTGCGCCTCGGCGATGGCGAGCGCCGTCATCTGGCGCTTGTCGTCCTCCAGCGCCACCGCGAGAGAGCGCTCGACCGCGTCGCGTTCGTCGGAGCGCGGGAAGTGAAACAGCGACATCGCCGCCGCGGTTTCGGTACGCCCGCCCGGCTCGAAGCGGTGGCGCGTCAGCAGGTTCTCGACATTGAAAGTCCCGACACGCAGCTTCATCGCGACGCGCTCAGATCGCCTGCGGCTCGAAGACCTGCGATGGCGTCACGAATTCATCCTGCGCCGCCACGGTCAGGATCTCGCGTGAGCCCGCCTCCTTGGTGCGCTTCAGCAGGCCGTAGATCGAGGACGACGCCTTCGACAATGCCGCAGCAGCCGAGTCCTCGCGCAGGTAATGGGTGAAGAACAGCGCCGCGATCGCATCGCCCGCGCCGTTGACGCTGACATCGAGCTTCGGCGTGCGCACCCGCCAGCTGCCCTTCGCATCCGCCGCCATCAAGTCGATCGAGTCGGCCGGTGTCTCCTCGGTGACGAGCGAGGTCACCATCACCACCCTCGGCCCGGCATCGCGCAGCGCCTCCACGGCGCGATGCGCATCGGCAATGCTCTTGATCTCGATATCGGTCAGAAGCTCCAGCTCGAACTGGTTGGGCGTCACGATATCGGCGGCCGGAACGGCCTGCTCGCGCATGAATTCAGGGATTCCGGGCCGCACGAAGACACCGCGGCCGACATCGCCGATCACCGGGTCACAGCAATAGAGCGCCTTGGGATTGGCTGCCCGCACCCTCTCGACCGCGGAGAGGATCGCATGGCCGATATCGGCGGAGCCCATATAGCCGGAAATCACGCCGTCGCAGCTGGCGAGCACATTGCGCTCGGCAATGCCTTCCATCACCTCGTCGATCATGCCGCCATCGAAGACCCGACCCTTCCAGTTGCCGTAGCCGGTGTGATTCGAGAACTGCACCGTATGAATCGGCCAGACATCGACACCGAGCCTCTGCATCGGAAAGGTCGCGGAGGCGTTGCCCACATGGCCATAGGCGACATGGGACTGGATCGAGAGAATGTTCATGGTCCGAAGCGATACCCCGTTCGCGTGTGGACGCGAACCTAACGGCTCCGGCGCGAGGCGCAAATCGAAAGCGGTGATGTCCCCGATCAGCGGAGGCTAGGGCATCGACAGCCGCGCCACACCGGCCGTGTCGGTGAACTGCGTCACGCTCTTCACCTTGCCGTCGGCAATGGTGAAGGCATCCATGATCTCGAAGGAGCCGGTGCGGCCAGTCGGCTTGCATTCGACATCGGCGCGCCAGTGGAACGTCGCCTTGTCGCCATCGACCGTCAGCGACAACTCCTCGATATTGCTGAAGACATAGGTGGCGATCAGCCCCGCCATCTGGTCGCGCACGGCGGAATGCCCGTCCGGCTCGGCAAAGACCTCGGCCGCCTGCGGTCCACCGGCGAGCCGATAGCTACAATCGGGGTGCAGGTATTCCATCAGGGCATCGAGATCGCCGCGATGGCGGGCACCATAGGCATCGCGGATCAAGGCTTCGACGGCGGCGCGTTCTGTCATGTCGCCTCTCCTTACGTCAGCGCCCCAGTTTCGCGCCGAGCTGGCCGTAAGTCCAACGTGCAGTAGCGAGCCTTGCATCAGGAAGAGGACCACCCGCCGCCAAACGCGGGGCACATGTCGTCACGACGGCGCGGAGCGGAGCATCGCCCTCCGAGGCGATCACTCATGTGGCGCTACGTGTACCATCGTCGTGGCCAGCACGTAACGGAGGCCCTCCTGCCGGTAGTCGAGCTCGACCTCGCCGTGGAATTTCTGAGCCATCACGCGCTCGACCAGCCGCGAGCCGAACCCCTGACGTCTGGGCTTGACGACGGGCGGCCCGCACTTCTCCACCCATTCGAAGCGGAACGCGTCCTCGCTCTGCGGCCGGCCGGTCGACCAGCCGATCGCAACCTCGCCTGCCTCCACCGAGAGCGCGCCATATTTCACCGCGTTGGTCGCGAGTTCGTTGACGGCGAGAGCCAGGGTCATCGCCTGATCGGCCGGCAACCGCAGCAGCGGTCCTTCGATGCGGATCGTGCCAAGGCCGGGGCGATGCGGCGCCAGCGCCCCTTCGACGACCGCGCGGATCGGCGCACTGCTCCAGCTCGATTGGGTCAGAATGGAATGCGCCTCGCCGAGCGTGGCGATACGCTCGCTCAGGACAGACTGCGCCTCTTCGAGGGTCTCCGCCGAGCGGAAGGTCTGGTTGGCGATTGCAGCGATCATCGCCAGCGTGTTCTTCATGCGGTGGGCGAGCTCGGCATTGAGCAGCCGGCCATTGCGCTCGGCCTGCACCTTGGCGGTCGTTTCCATGACTGTATCGATCATGCCGAGGACTTGGCCGTTCTCGTCGCGGATCGGACTGATACAGGCCGTGAACCAGGCCTCCTCGGGATGGCCGTAGCGGTTGATCGTCAGAGGGAAGTCTTCGACGAAGGTCGCCTCGCCGGCGAACGCCCTGGCGACCATCGGGCTGATCTCGTCCCAGACTTCCAGCCAGACATCGCGGAAGGAGCGTCCGAGCGCCGGGGGCTTGTTGCCAAGGATAAAACCGAACGCATCGTTGTGGATGGTGATCAGATCCGCGCCGCAGGCGATGCATTTCGGGAAGCGTGAGTTGACCATCATGGCGACGGCGGTCTTCAGGGCGGAAGGCCAGCAACCGATCGGCCCGAGCGGGCTCGCCGCCCAGTCATATGCGCGGATGGCGGCGGCCATGTCGCCACCGCCATCGAGAAATGCTGCCTCGCCGCTCATATGCCCCCCAAGGCGCGAACTCCCACAGCATACAATGGATAGAGGTCGCGAGCGACGTCGAATGACAGTTCTAGATCAGACGCATCGCGTCAAGAGCCTGACGCCGCCTTCTTGGCAAAGCTATCGATGAAGGTCTTCGACAGATCGACATTTGAATTAGTCAACTCAGGATCGAGCAATTTGAGCGAGTCGTACATGCTCTTCATGCCGTCGGGCGTGGAGATGCCGGTGCGCGAATAGCTTTCCTGCGAATTCTTGACCGCACGGATGTAGAGCGGCTTGTCGCCAAGCAGGAACTCTTCCGGCACGAGATCCGCAACATCTTCGGGTTTTGCGGTTTCCAGCCATTTGAGCGACTTCATCAAGGCGTTGACCAGCTTCTGTGTCGTGACCGGGTTCTTCTCGGCGAAATCGTTCTTGAGATAGAGCACCGCAGCCGGGTTGGACCCGCCGAACAGCGCCTTGGTGCCGGCCTCGGTGCGGGTGTCGATCAGCGACACGATGTCGCCGTCGGCCTCGAGCTTCGATGTCACGGGGTCGAGATGCGAGATCACGTCGACCTGCTTCTGCTTGATCGCCGCGACGGCGCTCGCGCCGGCACCGACGCCGATGATCGGGGCATCCGTCGCCTTCAGCCCCGCCTTCACCATGGCGTACTGCGCAGTCAGTGCCGTCGAGGAGCCCGGCGCCGTCACGCCGATCTTGAGGCCCTTGAAATCGGCCGCCGACTTCACCTTGTCGGCCAGATCCTTGCGCACGGCGATGGTGATCGCCGGGAAGCGGCCGAGCTCGATCACCGCGCGGATGTCCTGGCCCTTCGCCTGCATGCGGATGGTGTGCTCGTAAGCGCCGGTCACGACATCGACCGAGCCGCCGACGAGCGCCTGAAGCGACTTGGCGCCGCCGCCGAAATCATTGATCTCGACGTCGAGGCCCTGCTCCTTGAAGAAGCCCTTCTTCTCCGCGACGGTGAGCGGCAGGTAGTAGAGCAGTTGCTTGCCGCCGACGCCGAGCGTCAGCTTCGGCTTCTCGGCATTCTGGGCGAGCGCATTTGACGCCGCGCCGAGCGCGGTCGAAAGGGCGAGCGCGGCCAGCGCGCTGCGGCGGGACAAGAGCATGGATTTTCCTCCGGGGTTGGACCTGCTGGCGCTTCTGACGGGCGCGCATTCGCGTCGAACATAGGCTAGATTGAACAATGGGAGCAAGAATCCCGAGCCAGCCGACAAGGCGGTGCCGTCTGGTTTGTCCACGCATGTCTACCCGTTGCAATTGCAAGACGAGGGCCGGCCATGAACGAGGCGCGCATCGCCATATTCGTGTTTGTCTGCCTGACCACAGCCTCGCTGGGCGCGTTGTTCTGCTACCAGCGTCTCCCGGAGCATCAAAGGCTGGACGATACGCAGAAGGTCCTGCACCTCATCGCCAACATCTTCGTCGTGATGACGTCCCTGGTGCTCGGCCTCATGATCACCTCGGCGAAGAGCAGGTTCGATGGCGTCAACCAGGACGTTCACCGCTACGCCACCGAGCTGATTCTCCTCGACCGGATGTTGTTCCTCTATGGTCCGGAAGCCAGCGAAACCCGCCAGAGACTTCTCGCCTATACCGAGCGCGCCGCGAACGGCCGCTGGACTGCTGAAGGCGGGCTTTCGGACAAGACCTCCGAACAATTGCTCGAGGACGTCGGAACCCGCCTGCGCGCCCTCGAACCGAGCCACGATCCCCAGCTCTCGATCTGGAACGACATGCGCGAGCAGTACCGCAAGGCGCTCGAGTTGCGCTGGAGCCTGGTGGAACAGGCCGAGGGCTCGCTGCCCCGATCGCTGATGCTGATGGTCGTCGCCTGGCTGGTCCTGATCTTCGCAATCTTCGGTTTCCGGGCACCGCGGAACGCCGTAGTCATGACGGGCTTCATCGCGGCTGCGGCTCTGATCGGCGGAGCGATCTACCTGATCGTGGACATGGACGCGCCCTTCGACGGGCCTATCCAGATCTCGCCCGCTCCCTTGCAGAGGGCGCTGACGGAAATGCGCCGGTAGAACGGCCAAAAGGCCACCGGCCGAAACAGCGGCGTGCCCGCCGCGTCGTCCTGCATGGCCTTGGCCGTCCGTCGCTCAGCCCGCCGTCACTGCGGGAACGAGGCCGTGGCGGAGCATGACCTCCTTCACCGCGGCGGGATCGGGCGGCCCGCCACCGACCAGCAAACCGGCGATCTCACGAAAATATCCGGCCCCCAGTACGCCGGGCGACAGGATGCAGAGGCAACTCGCCGCCCGATCGCTGTCGTTCCGGAAGCCGTGGACGACGCCACGCCGAATGAAGGCCGACTGACCGGGTTGCAAGGCGATGTCGCGGCCATCGATCGTGAACGTCAAGGTTCCGTCGAGACCGTAGAGCGTCTCGTCCCAGCTCTCGTGATGGTGAGGCACGGGAACCCTCCCCTTGGGAGCCACGGTCATCCGAAAGACATCGACGCTGCCTTCGGTTTCGTCCTTGTCGTGCAGAAACTCCAGGAGCAGCCCACCGATGCTGATCGTTTCGGCCGTTTCGGCCACCGGAACCTCCCCAATCTTGCCCGCGATGCTCCGATCCTAGCGATCTGACGAAGAGGAAGCTACGGTTTCCGCCACGGGCTTGGCCGCCATCAGGCCACCGTCGTCGTGCTCTGCGCCGGCCGCCAGACCAGGAGCCGCTTCTCGATCATCGTCACCAGCGCGTCGATGGCGATGACGAAGATCGCCAGGATCAGCATGCCCGAGAACACGCCGGTCACGTCGAAGACGCTCTCTGCCTCGTGGATCTTGTAGCCGAGCCCGGCCGAGGATCCGAGATATTCGCCCACGACAGCGCCGACCAGCGCGAAGCCGACCGAAGTGTGCAGCGAGGAGAACATCCAGGTCAGCGCCGACGGCCAGTAGACATGCTTGAAGAGCTGGCGCTCGTTCATCCCGAGCATGCGCGCATTGGCCAGGATCGTCGGCGAGACCTCGCGCACGCCCTGGTAGACATTGAAGAACACGATGAAGAAGACGAGCGTGAAGCCCAGCGCCACCTTCGACCAGATGCCCAGCCCGAACCAGAGCGCGAAGATCGGCGCCAGCACTACACGCGGCAGGGCGTTCGCCGCCTTGATATAGGGATCGAACACAGCCGAGAGCAGCTCGCGCCGCGCGAAGGCGAAGCCGAACAGGATGCCGGCGAGCGAGCCGATGACGAAGGCGAGCACCGTCTCGGTCAGCGTGATGCCAAGATGCCAGTAGATGTCGGCGCTGGTGAGCTGCTTGAAGGTCCGCGTCAGCACCGCAACCGGCGTCGAGAAGAAGAACTGGATCGTCTTGACGTCGCCGAACAGGCTCGTGGTCGTCGCAACATGCCAGAACAGCAGGAATGCGATCATCACCAGGATCTGGAGCGAGATGAGCTTCAGCCGCCTCACGATGCATCTCCTCCGACGAGTTCGCGGCCCTCGCCCATCGCATAAGCCTTCTGCACCTCGACGCGCAGCGAGGTCCAAATGTCGCGATGGATCTCGTGGAAGGCCTTCTCCAGCCGGATGTCTGCGATATCGCGCGGACGCGGCAGGTCGACCTTGTAGTCCGCGACGATCCCCGCCGCCGGCCCTGCCGACATCACCACGACACGGTCGGACAGCGCGATCGCCTCTTCGAGGTCGTGCGTCACGAACATCAGCGCCTTGCGGTCGCGGGACCAGAGGTCGAGCAGCAGATTGCCCATGATCTGCCGGGTCTGCGCGTCGAGCGGCCCGAAGGGCTCGTCCATCAGCAGGATCTCGGGATTGCGGATCAGCATCTGCGCCAGGCTGACGCGCTTGCGCTGCCCACCCGAGAGCATGTGCGGGTAGCGGTCGACGAAGGTCCGCAGGCCCACACGCGCAAGCCATTCGCGCGCGCGCTGGTCCGCCTCGCGCTCGGGCACGCCCATCGGCTCCAGCGCGACCTTGACGTTGTCCAGCGCCGTTTTCCACGGCATCAGCGCGTCCTGCTGGAAGAGATAGCCGGCGCGCCGGTTCAAACCCACGAGCGGCTTGCCGAATATGCCGACAGAACCTGCCGACGGCGACAGCAGCCCCGCCGCCGCGTTGAGCAGCGTGGACTTGCCGCAACCGGTCGGCCCGACGATCGAGACGAACTCGCCGGGATGGACCTTGAGGTCGACGCCCTTGACCGCCTGATAGCGCCCGCCATCGGCGAGATGGAAAGTGATGCCGATGCCGCCGAGCGCCACCGCCGGATCCCCCGACGAAACCGGCGCTGCCCCCGCATGAGCATGCGGGCGATCCTGCAACTCCATGAAATCCGTTTCCTCGTCGGCCGCCTTGCGCGGCGCCGTCAGCTTTTCTGTGTTGCCGAAATTAATAGGCGATCGTTCCGGGAAGGCAACGCCGCCACGCCATGCGGCTGCCCGCCGCTTGCATCGATCCGCTGACGCAGCCATATGGCTGAGCCGACCCGACCCCGCAGGAGCCGAGCCGAACGCCATGGCCGACATCGAACAAGCCATGAAGGCGCTCGTCGAGTTCATGCAGGCCAATCAGCAATGGGCGATACCGATCGTGTTCGCGGTCGCCTTCGCCGAATGCGTCGCGATTCTCTCCTGGCTCGTGCCGGCCACGGTGTTCTTCACCACCTTCGGCGCCGTCGCGGGGGCCTCGGGCCTCAACCTCGTGCCGCTCGCGCTGGCGGCCTCGCTCGGCGCCGGTGCCGGCTTCTGGGTGTCCTACTGGGCGGGGCTCGTCCTCGGCCCGCGCGTCCACGACTACTGGCCCTTCACCAAGAACCCCGAACTGCTGGACCGCGGCCACGCCTTCTTCGAGAAATGGGGCATTGCCAGCATCCTGATCGGACACTTCTTCGGGCCGCTGCGGGCGGTGATCGCGATCGTCGCCGGCCTCGTCGCCATGCCGTTCTGGGCCTTCCAGCTTGCGAACTGGGCCGCCTCCTTCGCCTGGGGCTTCGGATTGCTCTACGGCGTCGGCCGCATCAGCGAATTCCTCGCGCGCTGAAGCCGCCAGTAAGCTGACTGCCGGGTGAACGCGGCATTCGGCATCGGTTCAATTCGAAAGGCGCCTATTCACGTCGTCGCATCGCGGCACGCCACCATCTCGGCGAGCGCGGCGCGGCACGCTGAACGGCTCCAAGCCGCCAGCGTCGTCTGGCGGCGGGACCCGGCCCCCGTCGGATGCGACGATCCGGGCCGACCCAACGAGGTCCCTGCCATGACGATGTCCCGTTTCCTGCTTCCCCTCGTCGCGCTTGCCGCCATGGGCGGCCAGGCTTTCGCCCAGACCGCAACGCAGCCAGCCCCCGCCGCGAAGCCAGCCGCGCCTGTCACGGCGCCCGCCGCCCCGGCAACGCAGGCGGCCCCTGCGACCAAGCCGGCGACACCTGCTGCCGCCCAGCCCGCTGCCACCCAAACCAAGAAGATCAATATCAACACGGCCACTGCCGCCGAGCTCGACACCCTCAAGGGCATCGGCGAGGCCCGTTCCAAGAAGATCATCGACGAGCGGAGCAAAGCGAAATTCAAGGATTTCGCCGATCTGGTGAAACGCGGAACCCTGCCCTCGAACGTCGAGGCCGAGATCAAGGACAAGGTCACCTTCTGATCGACGAAAGGCCTCCGGCGCCCTGCGCCGGAGGCCTTCGCGAATCACGGCATCGATCGCAGCGGCGGCGTGAGCTAAAGCAGGCCGAGAACGATCGCCAGCATCATCGCCAGAGACAGCGCCAGCACGATCCGGATGACAATGGGCGCTTCGAGAATCCGCAACAGTTCCATCGCAGCCTCCCCAGGCAGCAGGCAAACACGATCCGTCTTAAGCAAGAAACTCAGTAGACGAGCAGTTCGACCGCGATCCACGCGATCACGGCCAAGGCGAGCCCCGCTATCAGCACGACCAGCACCGGCCGCCCCAGGAAACCCTGCCGCGCCTCGACGGGCGTCTCCACCGCCGGGTCGGCATCGCTGTGATCGTCGGCTCGCAGCGGCGGCAACGGGTCGCCTCCACGCAGCTTCTCCAGATCCTGCACGGGCACTCTGGGCCGGGCATCGACAGGCATGTCCGTCTCCTTGGTGTTTCGCCGGCCTTTCGGCCGCGCACCACAAGGGAAACGCCTGTCGGCCCATGGTGTTCCTGAACCACCCAAATGGAGCGGGCGGCGGCCTTTCGACCGCCGCCCGCAAATGATCAAAGACCTTCGATATCAATCGGTTATGAGGGAGACCAGAATCGATCCCGCAACCGTTTGAATCAATCTCTCAAGCTTGGCTCAGTTCTTGGTCTTGTCGACCAGGGCCTTGGCCTTGATCCACGGCATCATGTCGCGGAGCTTGGCGCCGACTTCCTCGATCGGATGGGCGGCATAGCGGGCGCGGGTCGCCTTGAACGAGGTCTGGTTGACCTTGTTCTCGAGCATCCAGTCGCGGGTGAACTTGCCCGACTGGATGTCGGTGAGGACGCGCTTCATCTCGGCCTTGGTCTCGGCCGTGATGATCCGCGGGCCGGTGACGTACTCGCCGTACTCTGCGGTGTTCGAGATCGAGTAGTTCATGTTGGCGATGCCGCCCTCATAGATGAGGTCGACGATCAGCTTCACTTCGTGGAGGCACTCGAAATAGGCCATCTCGGGAGCATAGCCCGCCTCGGTCAGCGTCTCGTAGCCAGCCTTGATCAGCTCGACCAGGCCGCCGCAGAGCACGACCTGCTCGCCGAAGAGATCGGTCTCGCACTCTTCCTTGAAGGTGGTCTCGATGATGCCGGCGCGGCCGCCGCCATTGGCCGAGGCATAGGAGAGGCCGAGGTCATGGGCGTTGCCGGTCGCGTCCTGATGGATCGCGATCAGGGTCGGCACGCCGCCGCCGCGCTGATACTCCGAGCGCACGGTGTGGCCGGGGCCCTTCGGGGCGACCATCAGCACGTCGAGGTCCTTGCGCGGCTCGATCAGGTTGAAATGCACATTGAGGCCGTGCGCGAACAGGAGAGCGGCACCCTCCTTCATGTTGGCGTGCAGCTCGTCGCGATAGATGTCGCCCTGCAGCTCATCGGGGGTCAGCATCATCATGATGTCCGACACCTTGGCGGCCTCGGCCGGCGTCATCACCTTGAAGCCGGCATCCTCGGCCTTCTTGCGCGTGGCCGAACCGGCCTTGAGCGCGATGATGATATCCTTGACGCCGGAATCGCGCAGGTTCAGCGCATGGGCATGGCCCTGCGAGCCATAGCCGACGATGCAGACCTTCTTGCCCTTGATCAGGTTGATGTCGGCATCACGATCGTAATAGACGCGCATGGGTGTCTCCTTTGTCACGCGTTGTTCGTCTTCCGGCCCGGATCGTTCTGTGCCGCGCCGTAGAGGGTGAGAAACTGCTCGGTTGCGCGCTCCGCATCGCGCGCGATTTCGGCCCTGCTCAGGGTCAGCGTATCGCCGAGCAGCAGCCGGATCTGGACGTCGCGGCCCGCGAGGCCGAAGAAAGTGCGGAACGCCGTCTCGGTATCATCGAAGGCGATGAGGCCCGCCTCCCGGCCGGCATCGAGCACCGGCTTCAGCCGCTCGCCGATGGCGAAGCGGCCGTTCGCCAGCACGATCGAGCCGAGATTGCCGTCGCGGGACGCCGCCTGGCTGACGGCGACGCGGTTGAGCGCGATCGAGGTCGGGCTTGAAATCACGTCGAGCCAGTTCGCAGCGAAGCCCTTCAGGCTCTCGCGCAGGGTGCCGGCGTCGAGATTCTGCCGATCGTAATTGCCTGCCCGCACCTTCGAGGCCTGCCACTGCACCGTCGCGGTCAGCAGTCCGTCGCGGTCGCCGAACCACTTGTAGAGCGTTTCCTTGGAGCAACTGGCGCGCCGCGCGACAGCGGTCATCGTGAGCCCGCTGCCCTTCTCGACCATCAGGCTGAGCACGGCGTCGAGCACGGCCTGCTGGCGCGCGGTGAGCGCCTCGCCTTGCGTCTCTGCCTGAGCCTGCGTCATGGTCTCGGAGAAATCCAGTACCGTACGTTACGGTTCAGTCGTCTAGCGCAGCCGCTGCCCGTGGGCAAGCGTTTTTCAGGACTGGCGGCGGCCCATGGAAGAATTATCTCTGGAGCTCGATCGCCTGAAGAACGGAGCCTTGCATGAGCCTGCCCAACGCCGCCGATATCGTCGCATTCTGGCGCGAGGCCGGTCCCGAAAAATGGTTCGTCAAGGACGATACCTTCGATGCGGAGATTATCCGGCGCTTCCTGCCCGTTCATGAGGCTGCAGCGGCCGGAAAGCTCGGCGCCTGGGAGGCGACCCCCGAAGGTGTCTATGCACTGGTGATCTTGCTCGATCAGTTCCCGCGCAACATGTTCCGCAACAGCCCGCGTGCCTTCGCCACCGACGCGCAGGCGCTCGCCATTGCGGAGCGCGCCATCGCGCGCGGCTTCGACGATGCCTACGAGGCACCCGAGAAGCGCTTCTTCTACATGCCTTTCATGCACTCTGAAGAGCTTGTGGATCAGGAGCGCTGCATCGCGCTCTGCGCCGCCGCCGAAGATCCCGAGGGCGTGAAATACGCCGGGGTTCATCGCGACATCATCCGCGATTTCGGCCGCTTCCCCCACCGCAACCCGGTGCTCGGGCGCGCGACCACGGCGCCGGAGAGAGCTTTCCTCGACGAGGGCGGCTTCAGCGGCTGAAACTCAGCCGCCCTGCTGGCTCGCCAGCCGCTGCAGGAAGATCGCGGCGATCGTCAGGATAAACCCCGCCCACCACAGCGGCGAGCGCAGGCTCTTGCCGCTGCCCAGCGGTTCGGCCGGCGCCCGGCCGAACAGGCGCATCAGCACCGGCCCGGCAAGGCAGGCAAAACCGACGAGGCCGAGCCCCAGCGCGACCAGGCTGAGCACCTCTGGCGTCAGCGCCATGCTCACATCGCCTCTGGGCCGCGGCTCATCGCGGCGATGCCGGTGCGGGAGACTTCCGTAAGGCCGACCACCGTCATCATCTTGATGAAGCGCTCGATCTCCTCGGTCGAGCCGGTCAGCTCGAAGACGAAGGAGGTCAGCGAAGCGTCGAGGGTGCGTGCGCCGAAGGCTGACGCCAGCCGCATCGCCTCGACCCGGTACTCGCCCTTGCCGACGACCTTGACCAGGGCCAGCTCGCGCTCCAGCGCCTCGCCCTGCTCGGTCAGGTCGACGACGCGGTGAACCGGGACGAGCCGGTCGAGATGCGCCTTGATCTGGTCGATGACGCTGGCGGTGCCGGAGGTCACGACCGTGATGCGCGAGAGATGCTTCTCATGCTCGGTTTCGGAGACGGTGAGGCTCTCGATATTGTAGCCGCGCCCAGAGAATAGCCCGGCGATGCGGGCAAGAACGCCCGGTTCGTTGTCGACGATCACCGCCAAAGTGTGGCGCGCGACCGGCTGGGACTTCGGGGCGTTCGGATAGTGGGTGGCGGGCTTCGACATGACGGACCTGTAGGCGGGTTGGAGCGGAAGATGGGCTGAGAGGAAGGCTCAGGATTGGCGGAGATCGACGAGGGCGGGTTCGTCCACCTCGTCCTGTTCGACGATCCAGGGCTCGTCGAGCGCAGCGGCAAGCCATTCACGATAGGCCGGCAGCGCCAGAACCGCTCGCATATAGTCCTGCGAGGCCGGATCGACGGCGATGGCGTAGGTGTCCAGGCGGGTGACGACCGGAGCGTACATCGCATCCGCCGCCGAGAACGCGCCATAGAGGAACGGGCCCTCTCCGCCGAAGCGCTCGCGCGCCTGCCGCCACAGCGCGGTGATGCGCTCGACGTCTCGGGCAACACCCGGCCCGCGGTCGCGGGCCGGGAAGCGCTTGCCGAGATTCATCGGGCAAGCGCCGCGCAGCGCCGTGAAGCCGGCATGCATCTCGCTGGAGATGGCGCGCGCATGAGCGCGGGCTTTCGGTTCGCGTGGCCAGATCCCGGCATCAGGATGCCTGTCGTGCAGATATTCGCATATGGCCAGCGTCTCCCAGACGGCGACATCGCCATCGACCAGCGTCGGCACGGTGCCGCCGCTGCCGCGAGCCTCAGCGAAGATCGCTTCCTTGAAGCCGGGCTCGTCGAGCGGGACGAGCTTTTCGGTGAAGCCGATCCCCTTGGCGCGCATCAGCAGCCAGGCTCTCAGGGACCATGACGAATAGCATTTGTTGCCGATCAGCAGCTTCATGCGGCCACGCTCTCGGCTTCGCCGACGAAATCAAGCGCCGCCTCGACATGCAGCGCGGTGGTATCGAAGACCGGGACCGGAAAATCAGCCTGAGAGACCAGCAGCGTGATCTCGGTGCAGCCGAGGATCACGCCGTCGGCGCCCTCCTCCCGCACCGCCCGCTCGACGATGGCACGATAGCGCTCGCGCGAGGTCGCCTCGACACGGCCGCGGCACAGCTCTTCATAGATGATGCGGTGAACCTCGTCGCGTTCCTGCGGCTGCGGCACCAGCGGCTCGACACCGAAGGCCTTCAGCCGGTCGCGATAGAAGTTCTGCTCCATGGTGAAGCGCGTCGCCAGCAGCAGCGGCTGGCGGGACGGTGTGGCGCGGATCGCCCGCGCCGTCACATCCGCCAGATGCAGGAAGGGCAGCTTGGTCGCGCCCGTGATCCGGTCGGCCACCTTGTGCATGGTGTTGGTGCAGAGCACGAGGCAGGAGGCGCCGGCGCGTTCCAGCCGGCGCGCGCTCTCGGCCAGCGCCGCGCCCGCAGCAGCCCAATCGCCCTGCGCCTGCATCTCGGCGATGCCAGCGAAATCGACCGAATGCAGCAATACGTCGGCCGAGTGCAGCCCGCCAGCGCGCGCCCGCACGCCCTCGTTGAGCAGCCGGTAGTAGACCGCGGTCGACTCCCAGCTCATCCCGCCGATCAGACCGATGGTGGCCATGGTGTTTTCCTTCTCGGACCGCTGCCGTCATTCTCGGGCGAAGCAGGGCTTCGACCCGAGAATCTCCTGACGGAAGGGCGCCGGCCGGCGCCTCGCTCCGCCTGAGATGCTCGGGTCAAGCCCGAGCATGACGATGCTTCGTCAAACGAGCTGCTTGCCCTTGGCGTCGATGATCTGGCCGGTATCGCCTTCGAAATCAGGCAGGATCATCTCGTTATGCGCCTTGCCCGACGGGATCATCGGGAAGCAGTTCTCTTCCTTGGCGACGTGGCAGTCGAAGATCACCGGGCCGGGCGTCTCGATCATCTCCATGATCGCGGCGTCGAGCTTTGCGGGATCGTCGCAGCGGATGCCGTGGCCGCCATAGGCCTCGGCGAGCTTCACGAAGTCCGGCAGCGACTGCGAATAGCTTTCCGAATAGCGCCCGCCATGCAGCAGCTCCTGCCACTGGCGCACCATGCCCATATACTCGTTGTTGAGGATGAAGATCTTGACCGGCAGCCGGTACTGCACCGCCGTCGACATCTCCTGCATGTTCATCAGGATCGAGGCCTCGCCCGCGACATCGATGACCAGCGCCTTGGGATGCTTCATCTGCACGCCGATCGCCGCCGGCAGGCCGTAGCCCATCGTGCCGAGTCCGCCCGAAGTCATCCAGCGGTTCGGCTCCTGGAAATGCAGGTACTGCGCCGCCCACATCTGATGCTGACCGACCTCGGTCGTGATGTAGGTGTCGCGGTCCTTGGTCAGCGCATGGAGCCGCTCCAGCGCGTATTGCGGCTTGATGATCGTATCGGACTGCTTGTAGGCGAGGCTCTTGCGCCCGCGCCAGCCTTCGATCTGCGTCCACCAGCTGGCGAGCGCCGTCTTGTCGACCTGCGGGCTGCTCTCGCGCCAGATCCGGACCATGTCTTCGAGGACATGGGCGCAATCGCCGACGATGCCGATATCAGCCTTGACCGTCTTGTTGATCGAGGACGGGTCGATATCGATATGGATTTTCTTCGAGCGCGGCGAGAAGCCGTCGATCCGCCCGGTGATGCGGTCGTCGAAGCGCGCGCCGATATTGATCATGACGTCGCAATCATGCATCGCCAGATTGGCCTCGTAGGTGCCGTGCATGCCGAGCATGCCGAGCCACTGCTTGTCCGCCGCCGGGAAAGCACCGAGCCCCATCAGCGTCGAGGTGACCGGATAGCCGGTCAGCCGCGCCAGTTCGCGCAGCAGCGCGGAGGCGTGCGGACCGGAATTGATGACGCCGCCGCCCGTATAGAAGACTGGCTTCTTCGCGCCGGCGATCAGCTCGACCGCCGCCTTGATCTTGGCGAGGTCGCCCTTGACCACCGGGCGATAGGTCTTGTGCTGGTTGTCGCGCGGGCGGCTATAGGTGCCGGTCGCGAACTGGATGTCCTTCGGGATGTCGATGACGACCGGGCCCGGGCGGCCGTTCGCCGCGACATAGAAGGCCTCGTGCAGCACCCGCGGCAGATCGTGGATGCTCTTCACCAGATAATTGTGCTTGGTGCAGGACCGGGTGATGCCGACGGTATCGCATTCCTGGAAGGCGTCGGAGCCGATCAGATGCGTCGGAACCTGGCCCGTGATGACGACGAGCGGGATCGAGTCGAGCAGCGCATCGGTCAGGCCGGTGACGGCGTTGGTCGCGCCGGGGCCGGAGGTGACGAGCACGCAGCCGACCTTGCCAGGGCCGGAGCGGGCATAGCCCTCGGCGGCATGGACCGCGCCCTGCTCGTGCCGGACGAGGACATGCTTGACCTTGTCCTGCTGGAAGATGGCGTCGTAGATCGGGAGTACGGCGCCGCCGGGATAACCGAACAGGTGCTCGACACCCTGGTCCTGAAGCGCGCGGACGACCATCTCGGCGCCGGTCATCATCTCGCTCATTACGCTCTCCTGAGGCTGATCTTCTGGTCTGGGAATTCAGGCAATAAAAAAGGCCCTCGGAGGGGCCTGGGCGTGCGCTGGCGTCGGGGACGCCCGGTTGTGAAACCGGCCCCTACCAGCGCACCTCTACGAGAATAAGCTTGCGCATCGCGCTCATGGTCCTTGGCGGAAGTTGCGCGAACGCTAGCGGAGAGCGCCCTCTCGGTCAAGCGCCAACAACATGGTTACCGGCGGGTCTGCGGCACTCGCGAAAATCCGGTGACGCTACGGAACGATTTCTCAATCCGTCCTTCGTAGTATCCGCGCGCTTAAACCGGGACGGACATGTACTACGAAGTCCACAGCGAGAACATCGCGGCGCGCAGCCATGCGCCGCAGATCGCCAAGATCCTGCGCCGCTTCGCGTTGCATGAGCGCGAGGGCGCCCCGGTCGCCTATGAGGAGTTCGCGGCGGAAATCCTGCCCCTTTTCGGCGAAGATCTGATGATCCTCGAGCCCACGGGAGACGGCGACTATCGCTGGCTGCATTTCGGACGCGAGATCGTGCGCTATTCCGGCGCCACCCGCCTGGGGCAGCGCGTCTCGGGCATGCGCCCGCAGGTCGCGCGCTTTACTATCGACAGCCTCGACCAGGCTCTGGCCGAAGACCGGCCGCTCTACACCGTGCATCGCTCGAGTAGTACGGTGCGCGTCGCGCTCTGGGAGCGACTGCTGCTGCCGACGATCGCGCGGGATGGGCGCCGATTCGTGCTCGCCTTCGGCCGGCCGCTGCAGTTCCGCGAGGATTTGCTCAACGCCGTGCTCGACACCTCACCGAGCGGCATCGTGGCGTTGCGCGCGATCCGGGACGACCTTGGCGGCATCGAGCAAGCTGTCGTTGTCACCGCCAATCGCCGCGCGGCCGAACTCAGCGGGCGCCCCGACACCGATCTCCTCGACACCGACGGGCGCGAGAGCCTGCCCTTCCTCTCCGCGTCGATCTGGCAACGCTGCGTCTATGCGGTTGAGCTCCAGCGCGCCGATACGCTGGAGACCTCCTTCACACAGCAGGGCAAGACGCTCTGGCTGCGCATCGCCATCGCCCCGCTGGGGGACGGCCTGCTGCTGACCCTCACCGACATCACCGACCTCACCGTCGCCAACCAGACGCTGCAACTGCGCGCCGCCACGCTCGCGCTGGAGATCGGCCGCGAACGGGCCACGCGGCGGGCGCTGTCCGAGGAGATCGGCCAGCGCGAGGAGCGCGAGCGCGAGCTCAGGCGCCTGGCCGAGACCGATCCGCTGACCGCGCTGCTCAACCGCCGCTCCTTCACCGAAAAGGCCAATGCGGCGATCGCGGCCAGCGAGGCGGAAGGTTCGGAGTTGGCCCTGATCATCGTCGACCTCGATCATTTCAAGTTGGTCAACGACAGCTACGGCCATCCGGCTGGCGATGCCGTGATCCGCGCTTTCGCCGATCTTCTGCTCGGGCAGTTTCGCAACGAGCGCAATCTCGTCGGGCGCTTCGGTGGTGAAGAGTTTGCAGTCCTGCTGCAGGACTGCGACCTGGCCTCCGCTGCTTCGAGCGCACGCCAGATCCAAGATGCGCTGCTCACCCGCTCCATGCCGGTTTCGGAAACGCTGGCGCTGCGCGTCACTGCAAGCCTGGGCATCGCCGCGCGCCATCCCGGCGAAGCGCTCGCATCCCTGACGGCGCGGGCTGATCAGGCGCTCTACCGGGCCAAGAACGAGGGCCGCAACCGGCTAGGACTGGCTCCTCCCCCCGACGCCGTCGCCGCCGCGGCCTGATCAGATCCTAAGTTCTTCGCTTGCAACCGCCAGCGCCTCGGCTGGTGCAACCGCCCGCCACCCTGCCATCTGATGCCGGAACCAGGTCACCTGCCTTTTGGCATAGGCGCGCGTATCGGCCTGTCCGCGTTTGATCGCCTCGTCCAGTGTAATCTCGCCGTCGAGATGGGCGATCAACCCCGGCACGCCATGCGCGCGCATGATCGGCAGCAGCGGATCGAGCCCGCGCCCTTTCAGCCGCTCGACCTCGTCGAGCGCGCCGGCCGCGATCATCGTCTCGAAACGCCGGTCGATCTGCTGGCGCACGGCTTCGCGCTCGGGATGGAGGAAAAGCCGCAGCAGCCCCTCCTCGCCGAGCGGTCCCTGCTCGCGTCCGCCCTGGAAGCTTGCCAGCGAGCGCCCGGTCGCGCGGAAGATTTCGAGCGCCCGCATGATCCGCATGCGGTCGGTCGGCCGCAACCGCTCCCCCATCAGCGGATCGCAGGCCGCCAGCTCGGCATGGAGCGCCGCCGTATCAAGTCCATCGGCATGGGCGCGAAAGGCGGTCCGCACACTCTCGGGAACCGCCGGCATGGCCGAGAACCCCTCGGTCACCGCCTTGAAATAAAGGCCGGTGCCGCCGACCAGGATCGGCAGCGAGCCCTGCCTCTGCAAATCCGCCAGCAGTGTCGCCAGATCCTCGGCATAGCGCATCGCCGAATAATTCACGGCGCCGTCGACATGGCCGTAGAGGCGGTGCGGCGCCATGGCTTCCTCCGCCTGGCTCGGCCGGGCGGTCAGGATGCGCAGATCGCCATAGACCTGCATGGAATCGGCGTTGACGACGGTGCCGCCGGTGCGGCGCGCGATCTCGATCGCCAGCGCGGACTTGCCGCTGGCGGTCGGACCTGCGATGAGCACCGCCCTGAGCTGTCTTTCCGCCTGTCCCACCGGTCCTCGCATGCTTGTCGCCACACTCGTATCCGCCCACGGCCAGGCGCTGGTCGGCGAGGCGCTTCTCGCCCGTCTCACCCGCACCGTTCCGGGAGTGGTCCGCACCGCTGCGCTCGACCCCATGATCGCCGCCGATCTCTTCGCGGAAGCTGCCGATGCGCGCAAGCTCGAAGCTGATATCCGTACGGCGCTGGAGGGCGCTGCGATCGACGTCATCGTCCAGCCGGCCGCGACGCGCCGCAAGGCACTGTTCCTCGCCGATATGGATTCGACCATGATCGGGCAGGAATGCATCGACGAGCTCGCGGCCGTCGTCGGCCTCAAGGAGCATGTCGCGGCGATCACCGAGCGGGCGATGCGCGGCGAGATCGAGTTTGAGCCGGCGCTGCGCGAGCGCGTCGCGCTGCTCAAGGGCGTGCCGCTCTCGGTCGTCGACGAGATCATCCGCGATCGCATCACCCTGACGCCCGGCGGACGAGAACTCGTCCGTACCATGCGCGCCAACGGCGCCTATGCCGCACTCGTCTCGGGCGGCTTCACGGTATTCACCGGCCCGATCAGCGCGACGATCGGCTTCGACGAGCATCGCTCCAACACGCTGCTCGCCGATGACGGCATCCTGCGCGGCGCGGTCGCAGATCCCATCCTCGGCAAGCAGGCCAAGCTCGACGCCCTCATAGAGCTGCGTACACGGTTCGGACTGTCAACGGAAGCGACGCTGGCCGTCGGCGATGGCGCCAATGACCTGGCCATGCTCGGCGAAGCCGGGCTGGGCGCAGCCTTTCGCGCCAAGCCGGCGGTCGCCGCGGCCGCCGACGCCAGGCTCGACCACGCCGACCTCACCGCCCTGCTCTACGCCCAGGGCTATACCGGCAGCGAGATCGTCCGGGTCTGAGCCAAGAGCGGCAAGCGCGTCCCTTCCCGGGTGAAGCGAAGCAAAGACCTGGGCGGCCTCTCCCCGAAAAACCTGCTCAGTCGACGATGAAGAGCTTCGCGCCGGTCGTCGTCGCCGAGCGATGGGCTTCGGCGCCGTCGGCGACCTGATAGCTCATGCCGGCTTTGAGCGGCATCACGCGCCCATCCGCGAGCGTGGTCTCCATCTCGCCCTCCAGGCACAGGATGATGTGGCCCTTGGAGCACCAATGGTCGGCGACATAGCCGGGCGAGTACTCGACCATGCGGACGCGGATGCGATTCTCCTCCGGTCCGAAATACTGGACGCGCCAGATCGCCTCGCCGCTGTCGCCGGCATGATGCTCAGGCGGGATCGTCGACCAGTCGGTGGTGACGAAGGGGATTTCGCTGATCTTCATCTGGCCTCTCCCGGCGCACCCGGATTTCCGGGGCCGCGTCGTGAAGCTCTAGCCATGTTCCGACCTGCCGCGCCAGCGCGCTTCCCTCGCCGCCGGTCTGCAATCACGGCATGAAAAGCGGGGCCGGGGCCATGCTCGCAGCCGCGATCCACCTCGGCCTCCCGATTATGGAATGCCACCCTTGCCGAGCGAGGGGACACGGAAAGTGCTTCGATCGAGCGGAGATAGGCCCTGAACGGTCAGCCCCTTGTCGGCTGCGATCCCCGACTGCTGTTGCGTGCGCGTGCCGCTGTTGGGCGCCGCCGGGACAAGTTTCGACGATGACAGCACGCATTCCGGATAGGGCTCGCAGGGCCGTGGGGTAGCCGGCTTGTCCTCCGCCACCGCCATCGGGCCGGCAGAGATCGTCAACAATGCGATGGACACAAGGCGTATGATCATCTCCGTCCCTCCCCTGGTATTGACGGCACGATTGATGTCGAAACGGCCCTGAAGCCGAACACCACCGGCCGCTCCAGAAGCTGCTTGAGGGCCACCTCGTTGCTATCGGCCCGGCTGTAAGTTCCCCCTGGCGCGCCGCCCAGCAGCGCCGAGACGCGATCCTCCAGGCCTTTGATGCGCGCTTCGCTTGAGGATGCGGTTCCGGGCCCAACAGGTTCCGCCTCAGCCGGCGCAGTTGCAGCGCGGGCGGCTGCGCTGAGCGCGGAGTCACGGCTCCTGCGATGCTCGATCTCGCGGGTCATGAAGACGCGGTTGACCAACCTGAGCTGAATCTTGGCCGTGTAGGCTCCATCCTTCGTGGCGAGAACGCGTTCGTTGACGGCGAACGCCATGACACGCCGAAGAAAATCGTCTCTGCAATAGAGCTGCGTCGCAGGATCCTTGCACCAGATATCGAGACGGGCCGCCGCAGTCCCTGCAGAAACGCCATATGTCTCCGACACCGGGATCTTGATTTCTTCAGTGTCGTTGCGACCGCTGGAGAGGCCGAAATTCAAGCCGACATTATCGACAAGGCTCGAAGATTTGACCGCTTTGTTGATCGTAATGCCCGGAAACAGCGCCAGAGACAGCTTGATTTTATCACCGACGTCTCCGGCATCGATCTCGTAGTTGCTTTGCTTTCTGATCTTCTTGCCGCTCTCCAGCTCGGCTGTCGCGCTGAATGTCGGTCGCTTCAGATTTGCCTCCCGCTTCAGGTCTTCGCGGAGGCTAATATGTGCAATTCTGACCGCCTTGCCTAAAATCGCCTGGCTTTCATCGACATCTTCGATCACGGCCCAGACATCGCCGACATGGAGATCTTCCTCCGGCGGAAAGACCGGAATGATCCCCAGCTTGGCGATACTGTTGTTCCACGAAGCGGCGATCGACTCGGCAGTAATCGGCTCTTCCGCTCGAAAACTCAGATACTGCCAGATGACGATGACGCCCGCGAACAGGCCGATGCCCATGAGGTTCACCGGCGTGGAGGCGAGCCTCTTGATGCGGTCCCAGATGGCGACCTTGTCCAGAAATGCTTTGGCTGCGTTTACCCTGCCGCCGGACGGCGGCTCCGGCGACGGCGCTGGATTTTCTGCCGGTGGCTGCTGATCGGACATGCGCCGCATCCAGGCTGCGTAAAACAACCTATGGATGAATAATACAACCCATCGATCTGTCAACCAGCCTTGTGTCAACAAAAAAGGAGCCCCGTGAAGGGCTCCTTTCCAGATGGTCGATCGCAGCGCCGGCCAAGATTGCCGACGCAGAATCTCAGTTCATCGAGACGGCGACGAAGCGGACCTCGCCCTGGCCGTTCGAGACGAGCAGGAGGGCCGACTTCTTGCCCTCCTTCTTCAGCGCGTCGAGCCGCTTGGTCACGTCCTGCGGAGCGTTCACCGGCTCCTGGCCGACCTCGACGATCAGCTCGCCGACGAGGATGCGCTTGTCGGCGGCATTCGAGTTGGCGTCCACCTTGGTGATGAGCACCCCCTTGAGGCCGTCCTTGATCGAGTAGCGCTTCCGCAGCTCGTCGGTCTGCGCCGAGAGCTCCAGGCCGAGCGCGCTCGTCACTGCCGGCTTCGGCGCCTCGGCGGCCGGCTTGTTCGCCGACGCCACCTGGACCTTCTCGCCATCCTCGAGTCGGCCGAGCTTGACCGTCTTGACCTCTTCCTTGCCCTTGCGGATCACCGCGATCGGCACATCCTTTCCGACCGGCGTCGCCGCGACGATGCGCGGCAGATCGCGCGAATCCTTCACGTCCTTGCCGTCGAACTTGACGATGACGTCGCCGGTCTCGATCCCGGCGGGCTTGGCTGGGCCCTTGTCGTCGACGCCGGCGACGAGCGCGCCGCGCGCCGTGCCCAGGCCGAGCGCTTCGGCGGTGGCGTCATCGACAGTCTGGATGCGCACGCCAAGCCAGCCGCGCCGCGTCTCGCCGAACTCCTTGAGCTGATCGACGACGTTGGTCGCCAGCGTCGAGGGCACCGCGAAACCGATACCGACCGAACCGCCGGTCGGCGACAGGATCGCCGTGTTGATGCCGATCACCTCGCCCGCCATGTTGAACAGCGGGCCGCCCGAGTTGCCCTTGTTGATGGCCGCGTCGGTCTGGATATAGGTGTCGTACGGCCCCTGGCTGATGTCGCGGTTGCGGGCGGACACGATGCCCGAGGAGACCGAGCCGCCGAGGCCGAACGGGTTGCCGATCGCCATCACCGGATCGCCGATCCGCATCTTGTCGGAATCGCCGAACTTGACGGCCGGCAGCGGCTTGTCGTGCTTCACGCGGAGCACTGCGAGGTCGACCTTGGTATCCTTGCCGATGACCTCGGCCTTGAGCCTGAGTCCGTCGTTGAAGATCACCGTGATCTCGTTGGCATCACCGATGACGTGGTTGTTGGTGACGACGATGCCCGACGGATCGACCACGAAACCGGAACCGGCCGATTGCGAGCGGCGCTGCTGCGGCGCCTGGCGCTCGCCCTGCTGGTTGCGGCGGTTGAAGAATTCCTCGAACAGGTCGCCGAAGGGTGTGTCCGGACCGAGCTGCGGCAGTTGCGGCAGGTTGCGGCCCTTCTGGTCGTTGGTGGTCACCGCCGAGATGTTGACCACTGCCGGCATGACCTTGTCGACGAGATCGGCAAGGGAAGTTTGCCCTTGCAGCAGCGGAGTGTTGGCCTGCGCGTGCCCCGGCGTCAGAACCGGCGACGCCAACAACGCCAGGCCAGCGACGCCGGCAGCAAGAGCGATGCGGACGGACCGGACTGCGGGAACGGATTTCGATGCCATATGAATCCTCATGTCGGAAAGATGCGGGCCGATCGATCCAGGCAGGCGCGCCCGTTGATTGAACTCCAAAATGCGGCGGAAGGGCGACGCACGATCATGTCATTGAACACGATCATGTGCCCTGTGCCATCATTCTACCAGCTACCGCGCGCGAACCATACCAGGAACACGCCCAGCACCGCCGAGCCGAGGCCGATGACCCGCATCCGGTCCGGCGGGGTTTCCGCCGCGCTCCGGAGGGCATCCTTCGCCAGATGCGGGATCGCGGCGAAAAGGATGCCCTCGATAGCGAAGACCAGGCCGAGCGCCGCGATGAAATCAAGCATTCGCGTCGCTCGCCATGATCAGGGCCGGGCCGTCGCGGGCGCGGCAGGTGCAGCAGGCGTCGCGGAGGCTCCGGCCTGACTATCCTGACGCTGCGCGTTCGGTCCGTTGAAATAACGGAAGAACGGCGAATCCGGCGTCAGCACCATCCGGGTATCTCCAGGCTTGATGCTGGCTTCATAGGCCTGCATCGAGCGGTAGAAGGAGAAGAACTCCGGATCCTTGCCGAAGACTTCGGCGAAGACCTTGTTGCGTTCGGCCTCGCCCTCGCCCCGGATCACGTCCGAGTTCTGTTGAGCCTCGGCGACGATGACGGTGGCGTCCCTGTCGGCCCGCGCCTTGATCTCCTGCGACTGCTGGCCGCCGAGCGCGCGGGCTTCCGCGGCCTCGCGCTGACGTTCCGTCTGCATCCGCTGGAACACCGCCGCCGAGTTCGCCGCCGGCAGGTCGACGCGCCGCAGCCGGACATCGACCACCGTCATGCCGAAGCGTGCGGCTTCACGGTTCACGTCGTCGCGGATGCGGTTCATCAGCCGCGAGCGCTCGGTCCGCACCACGGCGGTGAAGGTCGCCTCCGCCAGCACCGAGCGGACATTGCCGTTCACGATCGAAGCGAGCTGCGAGTTCGCGCGTGGGATGTTGTTGACCGCCTGGTAGAAGCGCAGCGGATCGGAGATGCGATAGCGCGAGAAGGCATCCACCACGAGACGCTTCTGGTCCGAGGCGATGATTTCCTGCGCCGGCAGGTCGAGATCGAGGATGCGATTGTCGAGCAGTGTCACCGTCTCGATCGGCGCGAACCACTTGAAGTAGAGGCCGGGCGCGGTCTTGACGGCGCGGACGGCGCCGAGACGGAGCACGATAGCCGATTGCGTCTGCGAGACCACGAAGGTGCAGGCATAAAGCACGACGGCGACGGCGGCGACGACGACCAGCAGGGCCGCTCGAAGGAAGGAGCCGTTCATCGGTTGGCCCCTCCCTGCAGACGGGAGCCCTGGACCTGTCGGCCCGCATTGAGCTGGTCGAGCGGCAGGTAGGGCACCACGCCCTGGCCGCCGGCGGGGTTGTCGAGGATGATCTTGTCAGTCCCGCCCATCACGCGTTCCATCGTCTCCAGGAAGAGCCGCTCGCGCGTCACCCCCGGAGCATTCTTGTACTGTTCGTAGACCGCGTTGAAACGGCTGGCCTGGCCGCGCGCTTCCGCCACGGTCTGCTCCTTGAAGGCCTCAGCCGACTGCACGAGCTGGGCGGCGCGACCGCGCGCCTCAGGCACCACGCGGTTGGCGTAGGTCTGCGCCTCGTTGCGCAAGCGCTCTTGGTCGGCGCGCGCCGCCTGGACGTCGCGGAAGGCGTCGATGACCTGCTGCGGCGGGTCGACCTTCTGGAGCTGGACGAGACGGATCTGCACGCCGGCATTGTAGCTGTTGAGCGTCTCCTGCATCAGCTGGCGCACCTCGGTCTCGATCGCACCGCGATCGGTGGTCAGCACCGGCTGAATGTTGCGGCGGCCGATGATCTCGCGCATCGCGCTCTCGGCCACGGCCTTCACCGTGCCCGGCGGATCCTGGATGTTGAAGACGTAGTTCTCGGGCGCGGCCGGATCGATCTGCCATTGCACGATGAAATCGATGTCGACGATGTTCTCGTCGCCGGTGAGCATCAGGCTTTCCTCGATCACGTCGGTCTGGCGCGAGGTGCGCACCGATTCGACCGTGCGGAAGCCGACCTCGGTCGTGATGACGTTCGTCACCTGCGGCTTGATCACGCTGCCGATCGGATAGGGCCAGTTCCAGTTGGCGCCCTCGCCCGTCTTGCCGACGAAGCGTCCGAACACGACGTTGAGGCCGACCTCGTTGGGCCGCACGAAATAAACGCCGGATCCGAGCCAGATCAGCACAAGCAACAGAAGACCGAGCACGAGCCCGCGCCCGCCGATATTGCCGCCCGGTATCAGGTTCTTCAGCCGATCCTGGCTGCGCCGCAGGATTTCCTCGAGATCGGGCGGATTGCCGTTGCCCCCGCCTGAGCCGCCCCCCCATGGGCCGCCGCCACCGCTACCTCCGCGCTGGCCCCAGGGTCCACCCCCGCCGCTGCCACCGCCGCTCTGATTGCTCCAAGGCATCCCCGAGCCGATCCCTTCCGTTCTGTCGGCCGAGCCATAGGCGAATAGCGGCCGCTTGTCAGCGTCTTCGGCTGAAGACGCTGGGCTGAGTTGGTCATGGGCCACGGATTCGTCAACGGCGCAAGCCATTCATCGTGAATGGAAAGCGGCGATCAGCCGCGCCTGCGGTAGGTGACGAAGGTATAAGGATACTCGTTGTCGGCATCGACGTGGTGACGTTCGTTTGCTCCCGCGTCGAAGGCGCCAGGCTCCCAATCCGGGAAAAGCGCGTCTCCCGTCGGGCTGGCATGGACGAGCGTCAGCTCCAGCCGATCCGCGAAGGGCAGTGCCTGCCGATAGACCTCGGCGCCGCCGGCGACCGTGACGGAATCAGCACCGCTCGCCGCGGCCACCGCCTGCCCCATCGCCAGCGCCTCGTCGAGCGAATGCGCGACTCTGACGCCATCGGGCGCGAAGCCCTCATCGCGGGTCAACACGATGATCTCGCGCCCCGGGAGGGGCTTGCCGATGGATAGGAAGGTCTTGCGCCCCATCAGCACGGGGCGCCCCATCGTCAGGCTGCGAAACCGCTGCAGATCTCGCTTGAGCCGCCAGATCAGGCGATTGTCGTCGCCGATCACGCCATTGTCGGCGACGGCCGCGATCAGCACGATCGGGCGCTTCTCCATGCTTCAATCCTCCGCGCCCAATCTCCTGAGCGCCTCGCCCTCCAGCCGCTTCACCGTCCACTCGTCCTGCGCCTTGGCGCCGATCGAACGGTAGAAAACGCGCGACGGCTCGTTCCAGTTCAGCACCCACCAGGCGAGGCGAGGCAGATCTTCCGCGACGCAGCGACGCGCCAAGCCCGCGATCAATCCCTTACCGATGCCGCGCCCACGCTGGTCCGGCCGAACATAGAGGTCTTCCAGCCAGATGCCGTGGCGGCCGGCGAAGGTAGAATAGGTATAGAACCAGACGGCGAAGCCGACCGGCTCGCCATTCCATTCGGCGATGTCGCAGAAGACCTTCGGATTCGCGCCGAACAGCGCCTCAGCGATCTCCGCCTCGGTCGCGACCACCTCGTGGAGCAATTTCTCGTATTCGGCCAGTTCCTTGATGAAGGCGAGCACGAGCCCGGCCTCGCCGGGGCGGACGGAGCGAATGTTGAGAGTCATACTGCGATCGGCGCCTTGATGGAGGGGTGGGGGTCGTAGTCCGAGATCGCGACGTCCCCGAACTGGAAATCCTCCAGCCGCGTCACGGCCGGATTGAGCGAGAGCTTCGGCAGCGCGCGCGGCTCGCGCGAAAGCTGCAGCCGGGCCTGATCGAGATGATTCAGATAGAGGTGAGTATCGCCGAAGGAATGGACGAACTCGCCGACGCCCAGCCCGGTCACCTGCGCTACCATATGGGTCAGCAGCGCATAGCTCGCGACGTTGAATGGCACGCCCAGGAAGACGTCGGCCGAGCGCTGGTAGAGCTGGCAGGACAGCTTGCCGCGCCCGTCTTCGGAAGGCTGGACGAAGAACTGGAACAGGCAATGGCAGGGCGCCAGCGCCATCTTCGGAATGTCGGCGGGGTTCCAGGCCGAGACGATGAGGCGGCGCGAATCCGGATTGCGGCGGATCTCGTTCACCACCCAGGCCATCTGGTCGATCACCTGCCCGTCCGGGGCCGCCCAGGAACGCCATTGCCTGCCGTAGACCGGCCCGAGATCGCCATTCGCATCGGCCCACTCGTCCCAGATCGTAACGCCGTTCTCCTGCAGGTAGCGCACATTGGTGTCGCCGCGCAGGAACCAGATCAGCTCATGGATGATCGATTTCAGATGCAGCTTCTTGGTGGTGACCAGCGGAAACCCCTCCGACAGGTCGAAACGCATCTGATGGCCGAAGACGGCGAGCGTGCCGGTGCCGGTGCGGTCGTCCTTGCGGACGCCCTCGGTCAGAACACGTTGAAGCAGGTCATGGTACTGGCGCATGGCGACTCTCTGAAGGCACAGGAACATAGCGGCTCTGGCGCGCCTTGGCCCCCCTCGCCGCGGCAGACATCCCCAGCCTTTGCACGCACTCCCGCCAGCCGATGGCCGGAACCATGGCAGAAGCAGAATCAGCCGTCTCCGGTTCCGCGCCTCAGGAGGCAGGCATTTCCACGTACGGCATAGCCATGCTTTCGCGCAGACCGCTCCTCCGCGCGGCCCCCGCCTCGGCCTCCTGCAATGGCGGGAGGCCGAGGCGGGCGAGGGCTCACGCCATTGCGACCACCTGTGAACACCCGCATCCGCAAACCCGCCTCAATCCGGGACGCTCATCGCAGCCTGATTCGTGGGGATATGTTGATGTGGATGAAGACCACCGGAGCCGGCTTGCTGATCGCGCTCGCGCTCAACGGTTTTGCACTGCCGGCCGCCCATGCCTGTGAAGCGGAAATCACCGTTTCGGAGAGCGAGGCCCGGAACATCGCCTGGAACGCCGGCCTCGTCCATGTTGAGGAAATCACCCGGGCTGACGACCGCTGGGAGATTGCCGGCCGCGACGCCAACGACGACGAGATGATCCTCGACATCGACATTAGAAATGGTCGCATTCTCGATTGAGGCGCGAATGCCGCATTACCTGTCGAAATCGGCTTAGCACTCTTTCCCCGCGCCGTTGCAGCGCCTATATTCGCGAGTGCCACTCGCAAGAGCGGCTATGGCGATAAACGGATTTCGGAATAAGCCTTTCGGACCCGGGGGCGGTACCCGGCGCCTCCACCAAAGCCCTGATCTTTCAGGGTTTTGGCGGGGGCGAAATAGGATCGACGAGGGTGTAAAAGTTGTCCTTTTGCTCGGCATGGTTCCGCCGTTATCGGGCCAAAGCATAGTTGCCAACGACAACAATGCTCGGGTTGCCGTCGCCGCGTAAGCGGTGCTGGTTCCCAAACCAAAGCCCTTGCGTTTAGCCGCGTAAGGCGGGGCCCGGAGGCGCCTGGCAACAGAAGCCTCCACTTTCATTCTGGCCTGCCGGCTGTTCCCGCCGGAGCAGCAAGCGGAAAAACATACCCTATGTCCAAAGATGTTCTTCGTTACGATCTGATGGTGCAGGAAGCGCTGAAGGGCGTCGTCCGCAAGATCCTGACGGAGGCTGCGCGGGACGGGCTGCCGGGCGAGCATCATTTCTACGTCACCTTTCGGACGGGAGCGCCCGGTGTGCGTTTGTCGCAGCGCCTGCGCGAGAAGCACCCCGACGAGATGACGATCGTGCTTCAGCATCAGTTCTGGGACCTCAGCGTCAGCGACCACGCCTTCGAGGTCGGCCTGTCATTCTCAGGCGTGCCGGAGCGGCTTCTCATCCCATTCGATGCGATAACGACCTTCTTCGACCCCTCCGTGCAGTTCGGCCTGAAATTCGAGACGCAGGGGGATCCGGAGGAAAGTGGCGCACCGCAGTCCGAGTCGGTTGTGGCCCCCGCGCCCGTTCCCACCAAGTCCATGCCCGCCGGTGTACCAGCGCTGAAGGCGCGAGCGTCGGCGGCAGAGGACACGGACAAGAGCAGCGATGGACCGGCCAACGAAACCGAAGACGACGGCAAGAGCGGTGCCGAAGTCGTGAGCCTCGATTCCTTCCGCAAGAAGACCTGACGGACCTTCCATGACCGAGACGCGCACCGAAACCGATTCCTTCGGCCCTATCGCTGTGCCCGCGGACCGGTATTGGGGCGCACAGACGCAGCGCTCTCTGGAGAATTTCCGGATCGGCGGCGAGCGCGAGCGCATGCCGCTGCCGCTGGTTCATGCCCTCGTGCTGGTCAAGAAGGCGGCCGCTCACGTCAACTCTCGGCTCGGCCTGCTCGACCAGCGCGTTGCCGGCGCCATCGGCCAGGCGGCGGATGAAGCGCTCTCCGGCAAGTTCGACGGGCATTTTCCGCTGGTGATCTGGCAAACCGGCTCGGGCACCCAGTCCAACATGAATGCCAATGAGGTGCTGGCGAACCGCGCGAACGAACTGCTCGGTGCCGGTCTCGGCGCCAAGAGCCCGGTCCACCCCAACGACCACGTCAATCGCGGCCAGTCCTCGAACGATTCTTTCCCGACCGCGATGCATATTGCGGCCGTCCTCGAGATCACCCGCAAGCTGCTCCCGGCCCTGCGCAATCTCGAAAAGGCGCTCAACGCCAAGGCCGATGCCTTCAAGCATCTCGTCAAGATCGGCCGTACCCATCTGCAGGACGCCACGCCCGTCACGCTCGGCCAGGAATTCTCCGGCTATGCGATGCAAATCCATCTCGGCATCGGCCGGATCGAGGCTGCCCTCGGCGGGCTCTATGCGCTGGCACAGGGCGGCACGGCCGTCGGAACCGGCATCAACACCCATCCCGATTTCGCCGTGCTCTTCGCCAAGGAGGTCGCGACGCTGAGCGGCCTGCCCTTCCGCACGGCCGAGAACAAATTCGAGGCTCTGGCGAGCCACGGCGCGCTCGCCGCCGCCCATGGCGCGCTGGCGGCGCTCGCTTCCGACCTGTTCAAGATCGCCAACGACATCCGCCTGATGGGCTCGGGCCCGCGTTCGGGCCTCGGCGAAATCAGCCTGCCGGAGAACGAGCCGGGATCCTCGATCATGCCCGGCAAAGTCAACCCGACCCAGGCCGAGGCGCTGACCATGGTCGCCACCCAGGTCCACGGCAACCAGGCGACGATCGGCTTCGCCGCGAGCCAGGGCCATTTCGAGCTCAATGTCTTCAAGCCGGTGATCGCTGCCGCCTTCCTGCAGTCGGTCCGTCTGCTGGCCGATGCGGCGGAGAGCTTCCGCGTCAATTGCGTCGAGGGCATCGAGGCCAATGAGGCACAGCTGAAGGAACTGCTGTCGCGCTCGCTCATGCTGGTGACGGCGCTCGCCCCGGCGATCGGCTACGACAAGGCCGCGAACATCGCCAAGTCCGCGCATCACAACGGCACGACGCTGCGCGAGGAAGCGCTCAAGGCCGGTGTCGACGCCGATCTCTTCGATAGGACGGTCAAGCCCGAGCAGATGCTCGGCCCGCGCTGACGGAGCCGCAACGATGGCCGAGATCATCAACCTCCGCCGCGCCCGCAAGCAGAAGGAGCGCGCGGAGGCGGACAAGACGGCCGAGCAGAACCGCATCAGCTTCGGCCGGACCAAGGCCGAGCGCAGCCTCACCAACGCCGAGCGCGACAAGGCCGCCCGCCACATCGACGGGCACAGGCTCACGAGAGCATTTTCCAGCGAAGCGGACGCCGGTTCGCGTGAAGAAAATGCGATAAAACAAAGGGCTAGGGAACTTCAGCGCGTCGGAGAAGCGCGGAAGTCCTCTCGCGACGACAACGACCCGGAGCCGGCATGAGCGCGGAGCGCAAGCGCTCTCTCAGCATCGCCGGCCACCGCACCAGCATCTCGCTGGAAGACGAGTTCTGGGAAGCGCTGAAGGAGATCGCTGCGCTACAAGGCCAGCCGGTTTCCGCCCTCGTCGTCGAAGTCGATTCGAGCCGGGGGGAACTCAACCTTTCATCGGCCCTGCGGCTTCACGCGCTCGCTCATTACCGGCAGCTCGCCGCCCGGCAGCGAACCGATGCAGATCCGTAATCATTTCAGCCGCCGGAAACGAACCTCGGAATAGCCCGGGCAGGTTTGAAGCACGGCTTCAATTGCGCGGCTGTGCGCCCGGCAGAATCTGGAGAGGCGGCGCCGGCTGCTGAACAGCGCCTTCAGGAGAGCTGGAACGGGGCGCCCCCGGGAGGACGAGCGGTCCGGGTTGTGACGGTGGCTGTGTCGGCGGCGGAGCCGATTGCATGGCTGCCCGCTCCGCCGCGGCTCGGGCGCGCTCCTCCAGCTCCGCCCGTCGGCGCGCCTCCTGCTCCGCCCGCGCCTGCTCCGCGCGGCGCAGTTCCTCGGCTCGCTTCTCCTCGGCCAGCCTGCGCTGCTCCTCGGCACGTCGCACCTCCTCCTGCCGCTTTTCCTCGGCGAGGCGGGCCTCTTCCTGCGCCTTCATGAACTCGTTGAGCTTGCGCTCGTTCTCGCGCATCTCGCGCTCCGCCCTCAGCCGCCGCGCATGCATCGCCCGCTCGCGCGCATCCGCCTCGAAGGCTTCGACGCGCTCGATCTCGCGCGCCAGAGCCCGCGCCGCCACCGTGTTCGAGAGGGCGCTGACATCGCTCTCCCGCCGCAGATTGGAGAGCGGTCCGCGCCAGGCGATCCCGATCTGCGGGGCATCTCCGGGCCAGCCCTTCGGCAGCGCCCCGACTGGCTTGAGACCGAGCCTGAGATCGGCATTGAGCGCACGCAGATCGACGACCCCGCTTGCCTCCGCCCGCAAGCCGTTGCGCTCGAAGCTCAAGGGCTGCAGCCGGATGAGGCCGCCTGCGAGCGTGAAGGGCAAGGTGATGTCACCAAGGGCCCAGGCATCGCGATCCAACGCTTCCGCGAGCCGGTCCTGCAGGCGCGAGGCATCGCTTTCGGAGGCATCCTCGCCGGTATTGGCGATGATACGGGCGTAGGCGCCGGGATCGAAACGGGCGAGGCGAGCGCCGGTAAGCGACAGGTTCCCGGCCCCGCTGAGGCCAGCGATCAGGCGCGCCGGCGTCTCGCCCGATCCGCCGAACTCGACCTGCCCCGAAGCCTTGCCGCCGATAGCGCCCTTGGTCAGTTCGACGACGTCGATCGCCGTCAGGGCCAACCGTCCGTTGAGCTGAGCAAGCCCCCCATCGCGACGCAGGCCGAGCCGACCGGCGACCTGCCCCCCACCGAACGCTCCCTTGATATCCTCGACCCGCAACCCGTCCTGATCGGACCGCAAAGCGAAGCTCGCATTGCGGATCGTCGCACCGTCGAGAACCGCGAGCGAACCGGCCTCGACCGCAATGTCGGACTCCGGCAGCTCGCCGACGCGCCCGAACCGTGCCGTCGACCAGATCGATCCGGGCGCCGCTGGCGCCGGGCCCAGCGCCGTCGCGATCAGTTGGCGCAGATCGGCCGCAGGGATCGCGAAACGCCCGCTGTAGCGTCCCTCGCGTGGCAAGCTGAGCGAGCCGCCGGCTGCGATGCCGCCGAGATTGGCTGCGATGCCGTCGAGCTGGACCCCATCGCCCGTCAGCCGCAGTCGCGCATGGGCATCGAGAACGCCGTCGGGCAGCAACCGCGCCGGCCCCTCCGCCAGAATCTGGGCCGGCCCATCGGCCTGCAGCGAGACCTGCGCCGCCCCGGCGCCATCCTCGACGACGATGGACAGACCCGGCCCGGCCAGCGAGCCGACCATGCGCCCCTTGTCGATATCGAGCGTGAGCCGGCCGGCGCCGCCCTGCATCGGCGCGGGCAGGCCAAGCGCCGTGAAGGCTTGGCGCCGGTCGGCAAGATCGAAACCCAAACTGGCGCTGTTCCAGTTTCCGGCGCGGTCGAGCAGGCCCTTGATCGTCAGCTTCCCGGCCGCCGCATTGCCCTCGGCCGAGAGCGCGGTCTCGCCCGAAGCCGCCCGCGTCAGGCGGAAGCCGCTGTCGAGCCTCGCCAGCCCGTCGCTTGCCCGCGTCAACGCCTGCATGGCCGCCTCCGGCAGCAGCGGCCCGGCCAAAGCCGTCAGGGTCTCGATGCGCGGCGCGCGGACCCGCCCCGAAATCTCCCCGCCCTCGGCCAGCAGCGACCCGGCTCCGGTAACGTTGACGCCGCCGAAACCGTTGACCGAGAGGCGGCTCAGCCGCCAGACATCGCCCTCGCGGCGGATATCGAGGCTGGCCGAGCCTGGCGGAGCATTGCGGTAGCGCGCATTGGCGAGTGTCAGATCCAGCGCGATGTCAGGCTGCCGGAACAAGCCGCCGAGGCTCGTTCCCGGCGGCAAGGTATCGAGCGCTAGCCCGCTCACCGTGGCCTTGGCCGCGAGCCTGTTCGATCCGGCCTCGCCCGACGCGTCGAGCCGCACGCCGGACGATCCCGCAACCAGCAGCCGCTGGAACGCGATCCGCCCCGGCGCCCAGGAGCCGACCGCATCGGCATCGATGCGTCCGAGCCCCGCGATAAAATCGGCTATGGTCGGGTCGAGTCCGGCGCGGGCCAGAACCAGCGCAACGCGCCGCGCATCATCCGCCTTGAGATTGATGCGGCCCGTCGCTCCCTCCGAGCCCAGACCGCCGCTCGCCCCGATGAGCGCACCGGCGACGCGAACCGAAGCCGAAGCATCGGTCAGCCCGCCATCATGCAGCCGGCCGCGGAGCGCCAATGTCGAAAAATCCTCGCCCCGCCAGATCACCTGGTCGAGGTCGAGACCGATGTCGAGAGTGCCCGGCAGACCGCTCAGCGCCCGCTCGAAGCCCTGGCGCTCCGCCAGCGCCGCGACCAGTGCATCGGCATCGAGCCGGCGCGCCCGCAACGCCAGAGAGCCGGCTCCGGTTCCCGGCAGATATTGCCCCTCCCCCTCCAGCCTCGCCGCACCGCCGGCAAGGTCGAGCGTGAGACCCGCAAGCTCGAGTTGGCGACCACCGCCCTTCACCTTGCCCGACAGCGAGACCGCCCCGCCCGGCGACAGGCCGAAGGCGCCGTCGAGCTCGACGGCGATCCGCCCTGGCGCCGCCGGCAGGATCAGGGAGCCGTCGAAATTGAGCTGCAGATCCTCTCCGGTGAGGAAGGCCTTGGCGCGCAGCCGGCCGCCCTCCTCGAGCTCGCCGGTCGTCACGCGCAGGGACGTGCCCGCCACCTCGCCTTCGAAACGCCAGGGCCCGGCGAAGCTGACGGCAGAAACCTCCGCGGCGATTGGCGTCAACACGACCGCCGGCTTGCCCGGCTCTCGCCAGATCAGGGCCGAGCGGCTGATCCGCAGCCTGTCGAGGCTCGCTTCGGCCGGCAGGCCCTTGCCAGTCCGCTCCGGCAGGCGGATCGCGCCGGTCTCGTCGAGGGAAAGCGTGACCGTGGCCCCGTCGATCTCGGCTTCCGAGAACCGGAACTCCCCGCGCGCCATGGCGGCGAGCGCCAGCTCGACCGTCGCATGTTCGGCCGTCGCCGCGCTTGTGGTGCCGTCGCCGCTGCCGATCCGTACATTTTCGAGGGATATGCGCGGCGAGGGCAGCAGGCGCAGGCCGATCGCGCCACCGATCTGCGTCTCCACGCCGAGCGCTTCGCTCAGCCTGGCCTCGATCTGCGGACGATAGGCGCGCCAATCGACGAAGCCGGGGCCAATCAGGGCCGCCAGCAGCGCCAATACCAGCAGGCCGGCCAGAACTGTCAGGCTTTCACGCAACGTCCGCTTTCTGTCCCTGTCGCCATGGTGTAGCGGCACCGATCCAAAACCGGCGTCCGCCCGCGATCATGCCGGCAAGTCGCGGCAGGATCGCGACATTTCGCGAAGGGCGCCCGCAGCGCAAGCCGCGCCGATGTCACAGGACGACGATTTTTCCGGGATTGAGGATGTTCTGCGGATCGAGCCCACGCTTCAGCGTCCGCATTACCGCGAGTGCCTCCGCCCCGTGCTCCTGCTCGAGATACTTCATCTTCTTCTGGCCGACACCGTGTTCACCCGTGCAGGTTCCGCCCATGGCCAGCGCACGCTTCACCAGCCGGTCGATGAAGGCCTGGGCCCGCTCGACCTCGGCCTTGTCGTTAAGATCGACCAGCGGTTGCGTGTGGAAATTGCCGTCGCCGACATGGCCCGCGATCGGCGCGATCAGCCCGGAGGCCTCGATGTCGCGCTTGGTCTCCTCGACGCATTCGGCCAGTTGCGAGATCGGCACGCAGACATCGGTCGCGACCGAGTCGAAGCCGGGCCGCAGCGCCTTCGCCGCCCAATAGGCGTCATGGCGCGCCTGCCAGAGCTTGGAGCGGTCCTCCGCCTTGGTCGCCCATTCGAAGGGCCCGCCGCCATATTCCGCCGCGATCTCGCCGAAGCGCTGGGACTGCTCGGCAACGCCGGCTTCCGTTCCGTGGAACTCGACGAAGAGCATCGTCGTCTCCGGCAGGCCGAGCTTGGCATGCAGATTGACGCCGCGGATCATCACGTCGTCGAGCAACTCGATGCGCGCCACCGGCAGGCCGGTCTGGATCGTCAGGATCGTCGCGTCGCAGGCGGCCTTCACCGAGGGGAAGGGGCAGACGCCGGCGGCGATCGCCTCGGGGATGCCATGCAGCTTCAGCGTGACCTCGGTGATGATGCCGAGCGTGCCTTCCGAGCCAACGAGCAGGCGCGTGAGATCGTAGCCGGCTGAGGTCTTGCGCGCGCGCGTCGAGGTCTTGACGATCGAGCCATCGGCCATCACCGCCTTCAGCGCCAGCACATTGTCCTTCATCGTGCCGTAGCGGACAGCATTGGTGCCGGAAGCGCGCGTCGCGGCCATGCCGCCGATCGAGGCATCGGCACCCGGATCGATCGGGAACATCAGGCCCTGGTCGCGCAGATGCTCGTTGAGCTCCTTGCGGGTGACGCCGGCCTCGACCACCACGTCGAGATCCTCGGCATGCACGGCGATGATCCGCTTCATCTGCGACATGTCGATGCAGACGCCGCCGAAGGGCGCGTTGACATGCCCCTCCAGCGAGGTGCCGGTACCGAAGGCAATGACCGGCACGCCATGCGCCGCGCAGAGCTTCACGATCTCGGAAACCTCTTCCGTGTTTTGCGGGAAGATCACCGCATCCGGCGGCTGATTGGGTATCCAGGTGAGGGTATGGCCGTGCTGCTGGCGCACCGCGAGGCTGGTGACGAGCCGGTTTCCGAAGCGCGCGGCCAGCGCCTGGGTCACGGCTGCGATGGCATCGGGCGATGGCGGCAGCACTGCGGCGGAGGCAGGGCTGTCATGAGGGGCGGCAGCGGGCAGGCTCATTGTCAAGATCCGATTTTGGCGCTTAGACTTGGAACAGATCGGTTTCGCAATTGGTTACGGTCCGACATCATCCTGACCATCGCGGCCGGGGCGAGGTGCTGACGCTGATTGCGAACGATGCATACTAGATCATGGGACGACGAAATGGGCAGCCGCAATAATGCGACGGCCCCTTGAACGAGGCGCCTGACAGGGAGGGCGATCATGGCAAACGATACACGCGCTCCGGCGCTCTTCTTCTCGCCCTTCGTCTCTTCGGCGATGCGGGTCGAGCCGCAATGGATCGACTACAACGGCCACCTCAACATGGCCTACTATCATGTCCTGTTCGACCGTGCGGTGGACGAAGTCTTCTCGCTCGTCGGCCTGACGCGGGACTATGTCGAGACACGCCACGCCTCGACCTTCACCGCGGAATGCCACATCCTCTACAAGCGTGAGCTGACCGATGGCGACCTCGTCCGCGTCACCGCCCAGCTCATCGGCTTCGACGACAAGCGCCTGCACTACTATCTCGAGATGCGTCACGCCCATGAGGGCTGGCTCGCCGCGACCAGCGAGAACCTGTCGCTGCACGTCGACATGGTCCATCGCAGGGTCACGCCCTTCCCTGCCGACATCCTCGCGAATCTTGCCTTGATGAAGGCAGCCCACAGCATGATGCCGCTGCCGGCTACGATCGGTCGCATCATCGGCATGCCGAAGAAGTCGGCGATCCGCGTCGATGAGGCGAAGGAAGTGCGCGAGCCCGAGGTCGAGACGCGGCACTGAGACTATTTTGCCGTCATGGTCGGGCTTGGCCCGACCATCTCGGAATCCGGCGCCTTCCTGTCAGGAGGTGCTCGGGTCAAGCCCGAGCATGACGCTAAGCTCCGCGCCTTCCCACCACCGCATGCATCGCATAGCCACGATACGGCGCGCCGATCCGGCAGTCGGCCCCCGCCGCTTCCGCAAGCGCTCGCACCGTCCCCGGCAGATCTTCGCGCGGCGTGACATGGAACAGGGCGAGCCAGCGCAGCAGCACGGCCTTGAAGCTCGCCGGCAGCCCGCTCTGGTCGCCGAAATCGACGATATGCAAAGAGCCGCCCATGGTGAGGCGGCGCAGCGCCTCCGCGACGACACCCTGCCAGGGCGGGATCATCGACAGCGCATAGGAGATGACGATCCGGTCGAAGCCCTGAAGGCCGAACAGAGCCTGCGGGTCGAAACCGGTTGCATCAGCCTCGGCTAGCTGGATCCGATCGTCCAGCTCTGCCCGCGCCACCGCAGCGCGCGCCGTCGCCAGCATCGCGCTGGAGACGTCGAGCCCGCAACAGGCGCAGGATGGGTAGCGCCTCGCGATCCGGATGAGGTTGCGTCCGGTGCCGCAGCCAATCTCCAGGACGGTCGCGCCGGGAGGCGGCTGCAACCCGTCGATCAGCTGGTCACGGCCGAGCAGATAGAACTTCCGGCTGGCGTCGTAGATGTGCCGCTGGTGCCGATAGATCCGGTCCATCAACCCGGCCGCCGAGCCGCCCGGCGCCTCGGCGGCGCTCACCGGGCCTGCCCCTTCAGCACATAGAGGTGGAAGCCGCCATAGATCGCCGACCGGTCCTGCTGGCAGAGATCGCGGCTGCGCTCCTCCTCGTAATGCCACTGGTCGAGGATCGCAGCGGGTATCCGGCCGGGCAGCAGCCGCTCGTCGGCCGCCGTGCGGAAGATCACCCGCGCGCCCGGCCGGGCGGTGCGCGTGATCTGCGACCACAGCGCCGTCAGATCGGCGTCGTTCATCCAATCCTGCGCATCGAGCAGCACATAGGCATCGCAACTCTCGGCCGGCTGCTGCTCCAGCAAGGCGGTGACCGCGCTCTGGTGATAGGAGACGTTCGCAGCGCGCTCCTTCACCGCCGCGAAATATTGCGGCTGCAGATAGGGCGGAAACGCCGCGTCGGCCCCCTCGCCATAGCGTCGGCCGAAAGCCTGCTGGGCGAAGTAGTTGTCCTTCAGATCGAAATCGCAGGCCAGACGCTCCAGCCGCAGCTTCAGCGCGCCGAGAATGCCCTCCTCGCCATCGGCCGCCAGCGCCTTGTACTGCGCCGGCGGGATGCCGAGCCCATAGAGCGAGGCCGGCTGGCGCACCAGCCACCGCACCAGCTTGCGCTCGAACACCGGCGCGAGATGCTGCTCGTAGAGCGCCCGCTGTTCGGCGAGGTCACGCGCCGTCAGCATCACAAGCGGATTGCCGCCCAGCGCCCGCGCCAGCACATGGCCCGTGCCGATGAAGCGGCCGAGCAGGCCGTAGCGATAGAAGCCCTTGGCGAAGAGGTTGATCCGGCGCCGTCCATTGAGGCCCCGCCCCTCCCAGTAGCCGCGCGAGACGGCGTCGAGATGATCAGCGATCTCGCGATCGTAGACGCCGACATTCTCGCGCGCATTTGCCTGGCCGAAGAAGCGCAGGAAGTCCTCCTGCCGCTCCATCCGCGCCAAAGCCGCGAGCTTCAGCCGGCCGAGCGCGATATGCGCGGCGTTGAGATCGACAGCGCTGACACGGATCGGCGCGGCCGTGAGATAGGAAAGGATGTTGCAGGAGCCCGACGCGATCGCCACGACATGGTCATCGGCCTTGAGCTGCAGCGCCGCCATGTCGACCACCGGGTCTTCCCAGATCTGCGGATAGACCAGGCCGGAGAAGGCCCGGGCGAACAGCCATTCCAGCATGCCCGCTTTCGACAGCGTCTTACTGCGCCGGACAGCCAGTCCCAGGCCCGAGCTCGTCATGCGGCGGGCCGCGCGCGCCGTTTGCGTCGCCTGTTGCGTCACCGGTTTTCCTCCCTTTGCGGGTGGCGGGCCTGCTAGAGGAGTCGCGTGACGGTCCGGTGACGGAGCCCCGGCCCTTGCCGCGGCGTCGTGAAACTGCCGGTAATCTGTGGGGCTGAAATCCGGCACCTGAGACGCCATATTGGCGGCACGAAAGCCGATGAGGCGCCCCGCCACCCCGCTGACAAGGAGATCGCAATGGGTCTGATGAGCATGTTCGGCGAGCCGAAGAAGCAGGACGAGACCTTCCCCTTCCAGCTGACCGACGCGCAGTGGCGCGAGCGGCTGACGCCGGAGCAGTATCAGGTCCTGCGTGGCCACGGCACGGAGCGTGCGGGTTCTTGCGCACTCAACTACGAGAAGCGCGCCGGCACCTTCTCTTGCGCCGGCTGCGGCCAGAAGCTGTTCAAATCGGGCAAGAAATTCGAGAGCGGCACGGGCTGGCCGAGCTTCGACCAGCCGCTGGAGGGCGCTATCGGCGCCTCGGAGGATTTCAGCTACGGCATGCACCGTGTCGAGGCGCATTGCGCCAATTGCGGCGGCCATCTCGGCCACGTCTTCCCCGACGGGCCGCCGCCCACCGGCCTGCGCTACTGCATCAACGGCGTGGCTATGAATTTCGAGCCGGAAGCGGCTTGATCCCGCCGTCATGCTCGGGCTTGACCCGAGCATCTCACGACGGAAAGGCGATAAAGAGATGCCCGGGTCAAGCCCGGGCATGACGCCTCACATAACGGGCACCGCCCGTCGCGCCAACACCCCGGCATCCACCGCCGGCGGCAGATCCCCGAACTGCCCCGACCAACCGCCACCGAGCCGTGTGGCAATGAACGCATCCGCCACCGCAGCAGGCGCAAACTGCAACAGCAACGAGCCCTGCAACATGAGCCCCAGCCGCTCGGTGAGCCGCCGCGCCTGCCCCTCATTGCGCATCATCCCGGGCAATTCGCCTTCGAGCCGCCTCAGCGCCGCATCGTAGCGCTTGTCCGAGCCCGCAGCCGCCATCAGCTCCGCCCGCAGCACGTCGATCGCCCCCTGCTCCCGCGCCAGCGAGCGCAGCACGTCGAGGCAGATGACATTGCCCGAGCCTTCCCAGATCGCGTTCAGCGGCGCCTCGCGATAGAGCCGCGCCATCGGGTTGTCCTCGATGAAGCCGTTGCCGCCATGGCACTCCAGCGCCTCGGTGACGACGGCCGGTGCCCGCCGCGTGATCCAGTATTTCGCGATCGGCGCGCCCACCCGCGCCAGCAGCCGCTCACTCTCCGATGCCTCCTGTCGATCCAGCGCCGCGAAAAGCCGGAAAGCGAGCCAGGCCGCGGCCTCAGCCTCGATCGCGATATCGGCCAGCACGTTCTGCATGATCGGCTGGTCGATCAGCGCCTTCTGGAAGGCGCGGCGATGCTGCGCGTGATGCGCCGCGAGTGAGACCGCCATCCGCATCAGCCCGGAGGAGGCGGCGGCGATGTCGAGCCGGGAATTGTGGTTCATCGACAGCCCGGTGCGGATACCGCGTCCCGGCTCCCCGATCAGATGGCCGACGGCACCGCGAAACTCGACCTCCGACGACGCATTCGAGCGGTTGCCGCATTTCTCCTTGAGCCGCTCGATCGCGACGCCGTTGCGCGATCCATCTGGAAACCAGCCCGGCACGACGAAGCAGGAGATGCCCTCGCCCGTCCGCGCCAACGTGAGGAAGATATCGGAATGCGGCACCGAGAAGAACCATTTCCGGCCATGGAGCGAATAGGTGCCGTCGCCGTTATCCTCGGCCACCGTCTGGGTCTGACGCAGATCCGAGCCGCCTTGCGTCTCCGTCATCGCCGTGCCGACGGTCGCGCCTGTCTTGTGATGGGCCGGCCCCTGCCGTGGATCGTAGCGGTTCGAGGTGATGAGATGGCCCCACTGCTCCCAAAGCAGAGGGTCCTGTTTCAGCACCGGCACGGCGGCATAGGTCATGCTGATCGGGCAGCAGATTCCGCTCTCGGCGCCGTACCAGAGGTATTGCAGGGCCGCCCGCGCCACCTGCGCACCGGGCTCCGGCCGGTTCCAGGCGAGAGCATGCGCCTCCTGCCCGA
Source organism: Allobosea sp. TAF32 (assembly GCF_052113585.1). Lineage (NCBI taxonomy): Bacteria > Pseudomonadati > Pseudomonadota > Alphaproteobacteria > Hyphomicrobiales > Alloboseaceae > Allobosea > Allobosea sp. TAF32. The sequence continues at coordinate 89,449 of NZ_JBFRDM010000011.1, forward strand.
TGGCGAGCCCCATCAACTCGTGCCAGGCCGGATGGAAGGCGACCTCGTCGATGCGGTTGCCGAAGCGGTCAAAGGCCTTGAGTTCCGGGGTGTAACGATTGGCGAGATAGGCCAATTCCTGCACCCGTGCCGAGCCGACCGTCCGCCCGGCTTCATGCAGCCGCTCGCGCGCCCAATCGGCACCGAAGGCCGAGACGATCCCCGGCAGCACCGGATCGGCGGCGAAGACGTCGTATTCGGCCAGCACCGGCACCTGATTGGTCACCTGGTCGGCATGTGACATCTGCGCCATGGCCTTCCCTCCGATCCGCGTCGTTAACCACCAGACTATGCCGGCATCCGCCGATTGCGAATCCGCCCGATTGCTGCCCGAGTTCGTGCCTCCCCTCGCATGCGCGCCGCGATCGGCGCATGACGACGGAGACCTCACGTGCAGCGACGCGTTCCGAATACCCTGCTGATTGCCCTCATCGCCGGCCTCAGTGCCTCCGTCGCTCCCGCACACGCCCAGACTCAAGCCGTTCCGAAGGTTCAGCCGGGCGAAGGCCGCCCCTACCAAATCCCTGACAGCGAGGTCTGGGACGTGCCCGACCCGGTCTCGCGCCGCGGCTATCAGGTCTTCGTCGCCTTGCCGCCCTCCTATGCGAAGGAGCCGCAGCGGCGCTTCCCCGTGCTTTATGTCACCGACGCCGACTATGCCTTCCCGATCATCCGCCAGATCAATCGCCGCCTGAACCTCGATGGGCCGAAGGTGGAGGAATTCATCCTGGTCGGGCTGTCCTATGCCAAAGGCGAGGATGGCGCGGTCAGCCGCCGGCGCGACTATACCCCCACGCAAAACGGGCCAAGCTCAGCACCGGCCGGAGCGGTTCACGGCCAGGGGCCGGCCTACCAGAGCTATCTGCGCGATCAGGTGAAGCCGTTCATCGCCGCCCGCTATCGGACCGATCCCGCCAGAGCGCTCTTTCTCGGCCACTCCTACGGCTCCCTACTGGGCGCGCAGATCCTGTTCACCGAGCCCGGCCTGTTCAGCGGCTATATCCTCGGCAGCCCCTCGCTCTGGTACGACAAGCGCCATGCTTTGGAGCTGGAAGCGCGCTACGCCGCCCGGAGCAAAGACCTGCCGGCCAAGGTCTATCTCTATGTCGGCGCCCATGAAGCGCTGCGCAAAGGCGACCGGCGCTACAATCAGACGGTGGACATGGTCGCCGACAACCGTGCGCTGGAAGCCGCATTGCGCGGACGAAAATACCCGAGCCTGAATCTGAAGTCGGTCGTCCTCGACGATGAGGATCACCTCACCGTCGCACCGCGCGGTTTCACGCAGGGCCTGAAATACCTGCTGCCGGCGCGCTGAGCCGGCAAGCGGGGAGGATGCAGCCACCTCCCTGTGGAACGGGATATAAAATGATCCCTCCGGCAGGGCGCAATCCTGACACGAGCGCCCTATATTCGCCGGAGAACGAATCACGCACGAGCACACTGGTCCCTTGTCCGAGACTGACCCCTTTTCCGCCCCCCTGCCCCGCCCTGGAGGCCTCGCCGCGCGTGCCGCAGCGCAGCCGGCGGCCGGCTATCTTACGGGGCTGAACCCGGAGCAGCGCCAGGCGGTCGAGGCGACGGAAGGCCCCGTGTTGGTGCTGGCCGGCGCCGGCACCGGCAAAACCCGCGTGCTCACCACCCGCATCGGCCACCTGATTTCGACCAGCCGCGCCTACCCTTCCCAGATTCTCGCCGTCACCTTCACCAACAAGGCGGCGCGCGAGATGAAGGAGCGCGTCGCCCATCTCGTCGGCCCGGTCGCCGAAGGCATGCCCTGGCTCGGCACGTTCCACTCGATCTCGGCCAAGCTGCTGCGCCGCCACGCCGAACTGCTCGATCTGCGCAGCGACTTCACCATCCTCGACACCGACGACCAGATCCGCCTGATGAAGCAGGTGATTCAGGCCGAGGGCATCGACGAGAAGCGCTGGCCCGGACGCATGCTGGCGGGCTTCATCGATAGCTGGAAGAATCGCGGCCTTAGCCCCAAGGACGTGCCGCCCGGTGAGGCCGCCGTCTTCGCCAACGGCAAGGGCGGCAAGCTCTATGCTGCCTATCAGGAGCGTTTGAAGGCGCTGAACGCAGTCGATTTCGGCGACCTCCTGCTGCACTGCCTGACGCTGTTCCGCGACTATCCTGACGTGCTCCAGACCTATCACGACCGCTTCCGCTACATCCTCGTCGACGAGTATCAGGACACCAACACGGCGCAGTATCTCTGGCTAAGACTTCTTGCCCAAGGACGTCGCAACATCTGCTGCGTCGGCGACGACGACCAGTCGATCTATGGCTGGCGCGGTGCCGAGGTCGATAATATCCTGCGCTTCGAGCACGATTTTCCGGGCGCGACCGTGATCCGGCTGGAGCGCAACTACCGCTCCACCGGTCATATCCTCGCCACCGCCTCCAAGCTGATCGCCCGCAACGAAGGCCGCCTCGGCAAGACCCTGCGCACCGAGGATGCGCTCGGCGAGAAGGTCACCATCACCGGCGCCTGGGACAGCCAGGAGGAAGCGCGCCTGATCTCCGACGAGATCGAGGCGATGCAGGCCAAGAAATACAATCTCGCCGAGGTCGCGGTGCTCGTGCGCATCTCCGCCCAGATGCGCGAGATCGAGGAGCGCTTTGTCCAGGCCGGCGTGCCCTACCGCGTCATCGGCGGCCCGCGCTTCTATGAGCGCGCCGAAATCCGCGATGCGCTGGCATATCTGCGTTGCGTGGTGTCGCCCACCGACGACCTCGCCTTCGAGCGCATCGTCAACGTACCCAAGCGCGGCCTCGGTGACGCAACGGTTCAGCTCCTGCACAACCACGCCCGCGCCACCGGCTTCTCGCTGATGCAATCGGCCCGCGCCGCGGTCGAGAGCGACGAGTTGAAGCCCAAGGCCCGCACGGCCCTGCGCGAACTGGTCGACGCCTTCGGCCGCTGGTCCGCTCGCGCCGAGCATATGCCGCAGGGCGAACTCGCCGAACTCGTGCTGGAGGAATCCGGCTACACCGAGATGTGGAAGAAGGACCGCTCGGCCGATGCCGCCGGGCGCCTCGAAAACCTCAAGGAGCTCGTCCGCTCCCTCGATGAATTCCCCGATCTGCCGGCCTTCCTCGAACACGTCTCGCTGGTGATGGACGTCGGGGATGGCGAGGCCGAGGCGCGCGTCTCGATCATGACGCTGCACGCCGCCAAGGGGCTGGAATTCGACACCGTCTTCCTGCCGGGCTGGGAGGAAGGGCTGTTCCCGAACCAGCGCGCGCTCGACGAGAGCGGCCGCGCCGGGCTGGAGGAGGAGCGCCGCCTCGCCCATGTCGGGCTCACCCGCGCCCGCAAGAAGCTGAAGCTGTACTTCGCCTCCAACCGGCGCATCCACGGCCTCTGGCAAACCAGCTTGCCCTCCCGCTTCATCGACGAATTGCCGGAAGAACATGTCGAGGTCGAGGAGGCCCCGACGAGCTATTCGCAGGGCGGCTACGGCGCCTCGCGCTTCGACCGGATGGAAAGCTTCGGCTCCAGCTACAACACGCCGGGCTGGCAGCGCGCGCAGGAAAACCGCGCGAAGAACAGCGGCGGTGGCAGCGGCTTCTCCGAAAGCGGCCGTGGCTTCGGCTCGGGCGGTTTCGGAGGCAGCTCATCACGCCAGCGCGGCCCGCTGCTGATCGAAGGTGAGCTCACCGCCAAATCGACCGGCGAGTCTGCCTACGGCACCGGCGCCCGCGTCTTCCACGTCAAATTCGGCCCCGGCTCCGTTGCCAGCGTCGATGGCAACAAGCTCACGGTCGACTTCGACAAGGCGGGCCGGAAGATGGTGCTCGACAGCTTCGTCCAGAAGGCTGGCTGAGCACAGCCGATACCAAACTCCAGAAGACTGCTGCCGACATGATTCCCCAGATCGATCTGACCGACGCCGAAGACAAGGCTCTTCGCGAAGTGCTCTCCAACGGCCTGAAGGGCTACAACGACGAGAAGATCGGCCTGCACGACCGGCAGGATCTGACGATCCGCGTCACCGATCCCGAAACCGGCGAGCCGATCGGCGGGCTTGTCGGGCGCACCTCGCTCGGCATGCTCTTCATCGACCTCGTCTATCTGCCGAAAAGCCTGCGCGGCACCGGCACCGGCAGCCGCATTCTTGCCCTGGCGGAGGAGGAAGGCCGGCGGCGCGGCTGCAGCAAGGCGGTGCTCTTCACCATCAGCTTCCAGGCGCCGGACTTCTACAAGAAGCTGGGATGGCAGGTCTTCGGCGAGATCGCGCCGAAGCCGCCCGGCGCGACCCGCGTCTACCTGACCAAGGATCTGTGAGCGCTCAGGCGCCGCCTTCCCGCTCGCGAAACGCCTTCCGTGCCGCCGAGACCTGCCCATAATAGGTCTCGGCCCAGACCCAGACTCCGCAGAACGCTGCGCTGAGCTCGCGGCCGAGTTCGGTCAGCGTATAATCGACATGCGGCGGGATCACCGGATGGACGGTTCGGATGACCAGCCCGTCGCGCTCCATTTCCCGCAGCGTCTTGGTCAGCATCTTCTGGCTGATGCCGCCGACGATGCGGCCGACCTCGGTGAAGCGCAGCGTGCCGTGCTCCTCGAGCGCCTCGAGCACCAGCATCGTCCACTTGTCCGCCACCTGCGCGATGACCTGCCGCACCAGCGACTCCACGGCAGGGCTGACCGGAGGGATGGCGTCGCTACGCGCATGCATCGCTGCCATCGCAGTCCGGATCGTCCGCATCCACACTCTCCTTTTGGTATGTATGGCACTTCTGGGAGCCTTCTTTCCTTTGAAGACTGACGATGCCACCTGCTGGGACGCAACCACAAGAGGGCTTCCAATGAACATCTCAGGCAACACCATCCTGATCACCGGCGGCGGCTCGGGCATTGGCCGGGCGCTCGCCGAGGCGCTGCACGCCAAGAACAATCAGGTCATCATCGCCGGCCGGCGCGAGCGCATCCTCGACGAGGTCACCGCCGCAAATCCCGGCATGGCCTCGATGCTGCTCGACATCCAGGACAAGGCTGATATCGAAGCCTTCGCACAGCAGGTGGTCGAGCGCTTTCCGAAGCTCAATGCCATCCTCAACAATGCCGGCATCATGAAGCCCGAGAACGTCCCGGCCGCCGATAACCTCGCCATCGCCGAGGAAACGATCACGACCAACCTGCTCGGCCCGATCCGCCTGACGGCCGCGCTCCTGCCGCATCTCATGAAGCAGCCCAGCGCCACGATCCTCACCGTCTCCTCCGGCCTCGGCTTCGTGCCGCTGGCGGTTACGCCGACTTACAGCGCCACCAAGGCGGCGATCCATTCCTGGTCGATCAGCCTGCGCGAGCAGCTCAAGAATACCTCGATCGGGGTCATCGAGATCGCCCCGCCCTATGTGCAGACCGAACTGATGGGTGCGCAGCAGGCCGTCGATCCCGCCGCGATGCCGCTCGCCGATTTCATCGCAGAGGTGATGATGATCCTCGAAGCCCGGCCTGATGCCGCAGAAGTGATCGTCGAGCGTTGCAAGCCGCTGCGCTATGCCGAAGCCACCGGCAGTTTCGATCGGGTCTTCGCGGCGTTGAATGCACAGCACGCCTGACCCAGCCGTCATTCTCGGGCGCCGCGCAGCGGCGACCCGGGAATCTCTGACGAGTAGGTGCTGGATTCCGAGATGGTCGGGTCAAGCCCGACCATGACGACCCCACATCGCACCGCATGACAACCTCGCCCCACGCTGCTAATGCCACCGCATGCGCGAAGGCCTCCTGCCAGCGACGGTTGCGACCGTCTTCGAACTCTCCACCTCGGGCGAGAAGGCCCGGGCCCTGACCGAATTGCTCGGCGAGATCTTCGACCCGACCGAGACCGCGATTTCGGCCTTCGAGATCGAGGACGGCGTCACAACGCTTTCGCTGAACGCGCCGTGGAAGGTCGAGATCTACTTCGCTCAGCACCCGAACGAGGAGGCGGTGCGCGACCTGCTCAGGCCGATCGTCGGCGATCTCGTCGACGCGACGCCCTTCACTACCGTGAACACGCGGGATTGGGTCGCGACGAGCCTCGACGGGCTGAAGCCAGTGCGCGCCGGCCGCGTCATCGTCCACGGCGCACATGACCGGGATGTCGTGCGCGTCAACGATGTCGCCATCGAGATCGAGGCGGCGCTGGCCTTCGGCACCGGCCATCACGGTACCACCTCGGGCTGCCTGCTGGCTTTGGACGCCGAGCTGAAGAAGCGCCGCCCGCGCCACGGGCTCGATGTCGGCACCGGCACGGGCATCCTCGCGCTGGCGCTGGCAAAGCAGATCAAGCGCAAGGTCGTCGCCGGAGACATCGACGCCATCGCGGTCGAGGTTTCCGCCCACAACGCCCGGCTGAATCACGCGCCCAACGCGCTCGACCTCTATGTCGCGCCGGGCCTGCGCCATGCCAAGGCCAACCGCCCCGGCCGCTTCGACCTCGTCTTCGCCAATATCCTGGCCGGGCCGCTGAGGCAGCTGGCGCCCTCGATCGCGCGCGTACTCTCGCGCGACGGGACACTGATCCTCTCCGGTCTGCTCGGCATGGATGTCGCCGGGGTGGCTTCGGCCTACCGGCACCACGGCATCTATCTCGTCAGCCAGTCGCTGCGCGAAGGCTGGGCTACGCTGGTCATGAAAAAAGGCGGCGCAGCCCCGAGGCTCCGCCGCCCTGCCTGACCTCCGGCGCCAGGGCAACGAACCGGAAAAGCGGAAGCCGCTTCCGATCCGATGCCGCTAGAAGCGCGAGGTCGTTACGCGTCCGGCTTCAGAAGCCGATATGTCCATACTTGCGCTCGGCCTCGGCCTGCAGGCTGCGGGCGTCGTGCCAGACGGCCGCGGCGAACTTCGCGGCGTCGGCGATCTGTTCGGCGACATGCTTGATGATGGCGATCATGTTTCTGATCCTCGATGTTTATCGGCGCGCGGTCTGGCCGCAGCGGCCGGAAATTCAGCGGTTGAAAGGCAGCGAAGCGTCGCTCGACAGTGTCGCGGACGGATAGCCGCCCAGCACGATCTCTGCCTCGTTGACGAGGAGGTTGCGGGCGCGCAGCTCGCGAGCGGCGGAGCGCTTGCGGCTCTCGATCAGCGCGGCATAGAGGCGCTGCATCACACTCGGCTGGTGCGCCTTGCGGGCCTTGGTTTCGGCCACCACTGCCACGGGCAGCACATCGGCGTTGTCTAGCACATAGGTCATGGGTCTATCTCCGAAAAACGAAGGACAGTCCCGGTCGCTTCCTCGTTCTCTTATGCCGCTAAAGTGGGATCATTTCGCAGTTGCGAGAAGCCATGCTCGCATATGCGAGATATGCATAAAACGCATGAAACGAGCCCATACCCGTTAATATTTGCGTTTATTGCATAACCAATCGGCACAATGCGAACCGTCAAGGCAGCACGGCGTCAGGAAACGGGCATTGCCTGTCGGCGTATTTGCGCTGGCGCTTTAGCCGATGCAGCGCGACGATGCGTACGATCTCGCATCGGACCGATCGTGAAATCCATTTTTCGCAGGAATCCGGTGCGATAACGATTACATGGATCGCCGTTATCGTGCCCGACAGGGCGCGCGGCGACCGAATCCGGACCGTGTCATGACCGAATCGACCTTGCCCACTTGCCGCTTCCAGTCCTTCTCCGAGCCCAGCGACCCCATGCTGGTCGCCGGCCGCGTCGCCGCGCTGCGTATGGCGCTCGCGGCGCAAGGTCTCGACGGTTTCGTCATCCCGCGTGCCGACGAGCATCAGGGCGAATATGTGCCGGCCCATATGGCCCGCCTCGCCTGGCTGACAGGCTTCACCGGCTCGGCCGGCAACGCGGTGGTGCTGGCCGACAAGGCCGCGTTGATCGTCGACGGCCGCTATACCATCCAGGCGGCCGCGCAGACCGACACGACGGTCGTCACCCCCGTCCGCATGGAGGAGACGCCGCTGGAGCGCTGGATCGAGCAGAACCTGCCGGCCGGCGGCAAGCTCGGCTACGATCCCTGGCTGCACACGGTCGACGGCGTCGCAAAGCTGGAAAAAGCGGTCGCCGCAGCCGGTGGCAGCCTTGTCGCCGTCGCCGCCAACCCGATCGACACACTCTGGTCGGACCGTCCCGCCGCCCCCGCCGCGCCGGTCAAGGCTCACCCGGCCGTGTATGCGGGCGAGGATTCCGCCTCGAAGCTCGACCGCATCCGCAAGGCGCTGGCTGAAGCGAAGGTCGATGCCCTCGTCGTCTCCGATCCGCATGCGCTGGCCTGGGTCTTCAACATCCGCGGCGGCGATGTCGAGCACACGCCCCTGCCGCTCGGCTACGCCATCGTCCCGCGCGAGGGCCGCCCGACCGTGTTTCTCGCGCCCGAGAAGATCACCAACGAAGCCGGCGACGCCATCGGCGCGGTCGGCGAGATCGCGGCACCGGCTGCGCTCGAAAGCCAGTTGAAGAGGCTCGGCGCCGCGAAGGCCAAGGTTCGCCTCGATGCCACCACCGCCGCCTCGGCGCTGGCGACGCTGATCACCCAGGCAGGCGGCACGCCGGATGCCGGCACCGACCCGATCGCGCTGATGAAGGCGCGCAAGAACGCGGCCGAACTGAACGGCACCCGCGCCGCCCATCTGCGCGACGGCGCGGCGATGACGAACTACCTCTCCTGGCTCGCGCGCGAGGCACCGAAGGGCAACCTCACCGAGATCGACGCCGTCGCGGCGCTCGAAGCCGAACGGCTCAGGACCGGGTTGCTCAAGGACGTCTCCTTCACGACCATCGCCGGCGCCGGCCCCAACGCCGCCCTGCCGCATTACCGCGTCAGCGAAGCGACGAACCGCCGGCTGGAACCCGGGATCTTCCTGGTCGATTCAGGTGGTCAGTACGAGGACGGCACCACCGACATCACCCGCACCATCGTCATCGGCGCGCCCACGGCCGAGATGCGCGACCGCTACACCCGGGTGCTCAAGGGCCATGTCGCGATCTCGCGGCTGGTCTTCGTCAAGGGAACCTCCGGCGCGCAGCTCGACGCCTTCGCCCGGCTGCCGCTCTGGCAGGGCGGCTTCGACTTCGACCACGGCACCGGCCACGGCGTCGGCAGCTATCTGTCGGTGCATGAGGGGCCGCAGCGCCTCTCCAAGCTCGGCGTCACGCCGCTGGAGCCGGGCATGATCCTCTCCAACGAGCCCGGCTACTACAAGCAGGGCGAGTACGGCATCCGCATCGAGAACCTGATCGTCGTCGAGGAACGCCTGATCCCCGGCGCCGAACGCACCATCTACGGCTTCGAGACCATCACCTGGTGCCCCTATGAGCGTGCGCTGATCGACAAGGAGATGCTCGACGCCGGCGAGATCGCCTGGATCGACGCCTACCATGCGACGGTCTGGGAGAAATTGTCTCCGCTGGTCGCCGGGGAACCGAGGGCCTGGCTGGAGAAGGCGTGCCGGCCGCTGTGAGGGCCGCCTTTCCAGCGAATACCGCCTTGCCGCACGAAGTATTTTGGCGACCCACGCCGGAAATCATCCAGAATTCAAGCCAGAACGCTACGGCAACTGACGAAAAGTAATGGACGCGAATTCCTGATGCGATAGTGTATTGCCGGATCAATCTGCCGCCATGTCGAAGCGAAACGAAGAGGGATGTGCCATGCCTCTGAAGCTTGTACTGGCCTTTGCGACCGTAGCCCTTTTGCCTCTTCCGGCGGAGGCTCAGGAAAGAACTGGCAGGGGCGGCAATAGCGTTCGCGACTCCTGCCGCGAAGAAGCCAGGCTGGCGTTCAAGAAAGACAGGACGAACAGGCTGGACCCGGCGCAGATGAAAGAACTGCGCCGCGAATACGCTCAGAATTGCCGCAAAAGAGCGAAGGCAGGCTGAAACCCGCGGGCACGGCCTCGGGGCGCATGCGCTTCAAGCGGCGTGGAGGTTGCCCGGGCGCGTCATGCAGCGCACGTCACGGCCGGGCACGACCTCGCTCACATCACCATCCGGAACGCCACCACCGCGAGGACGCCCACGGCGACGACGCCCAACAGCGGCAGCCGCGTCGCAGCCAGTGCCGCAAGCGCGGCGGCAGCCGTCTCGGCCCAGCCGGTAGCGAGCGCGCTCGGCGCGATGACGGCGACCAGCACGGCGGGCGGGATCGCATCGAAGGCGGTCTGCGCGCGCGGCGAAAGGTTGAGACGCCCGGCGAGCGCAAGTCCCGCCACCCGCGTCGCATAGGTCACGACCGCCATACCGAGAAAGGCGAGGAGGTTGATCGGATCGATGCTCACGCCTCGACCTCCTGCGTTGCAGGCCGCATCTCGGTGGCGGCCGCAAGCCATGCCGCGAGCAAACCGCAGAGTGCGCCGGCCGCGACATGCCAGGGCGGCCCGGCAAGGCGATAGGTCACGGCCGATGCGAGTCCCGCTGCCACCACCGTCCAGAATGTCACCCGCCCCTTCCAGAAGGCGGCGACGAGCGCGATGAACAGCGCGGTGAAGGCGAAATCGGCGCCGAGCCGCTTCGGGTCGCCCAGCACGGCGCCGATGGTCGCGCCCAACGTCGAGTTGACCAGCCAGCCGGCGACGAAGGGAATGACCATCGCGAACCAATAGGCCGGAGTGAGGCGATGCGTACGGGCTCGTTTCTCGGCCAGCGCCCAGTTCTCGTCGGCCATGTAGTAGAGGCCGATGAATTTCTGCCACCGGCTGAAGCCTTCCAGCTTCGGTGCCAGCGACGCCCCCATCAGCACATGGCGCGCATTGATCAAGAGCGTCGAGAAGACGATCGCAGCGACCGGTGCTGGCGTCGCCCACAACTCCACGGCGGCAAACTGAGCGCCGCCGGCGAACACCGTGGCGCTCATCAGAAGGATTTCCAAGGGAGAAAGCCCCTTGCTGGCGGCCACCGCGCCGAAGAGCAGGCCGATCGGCGCCGCAGCCACCGCAGCCGGCCAGATATCGCTCAGGCCGCGCCTGATGTCGTCACGCATCGTGGACATGTGTCTGGTACTTTCGAAACGGCGGTTCAGCCGGTATGCGCGGCGCGGAAGGCGCCAGGCGTCACGCCGAAGCGGGCCTTGAAGGCGCGCGTCAGATGCGGCTGGTCGCAGAAGCCGGTCGCCGCCGCGACGTCGCCGGGCATCTCGCCGCGCCGCAGCCGCTCGCGGGCGCGCCGGACGCGGACATCGACCAGATAGGCATGGGGCGTCAGCCCCGTCTCCTGTCGGAAGGCACGGATCAGGTGATGGCGCGGCAGGCCGGTGAGCCGGGCGAGATCGGCAAGCGACAGGTCCTCTTCGTAGCGCGCCTCGAACAGCTCGCGCGCCTTGGCGACGGGCCCACCCTCGGCCCCGACGGCGCGGACCGAGAGATCGGCATGGCGCGCCAGGCAGAGCGCATAGAAGCGCAGGAGCATCTCCTCGCCGGCCAGCAGATCCTCGCCATCCTCGATGGCGCGATGCGCGGCAGCGAAGAGCACAGCCCCCTTGGCGTCCTCGACCAGCGGCTGCGGAAAGAACGGCGTCCCGATCACGTCCCGGCCGCTCAGCGAAGCCGCGACCTCGCGGATCAGGCCGACCTCGGGATAGGTCATGCGGTAGCTGTAGCCCGGCCCGTAGGGCTCGCCGTCATGGGTCTCGAGCGGGTTGACGAAGGCGACATGGCCCGGACGGGCGTAGTGCCGCTCGCCCCGGATGCGGAAGGTCTCGCAGCCGGCCTCGATGATGCCGATCACGTAGCTCTCATGCTGGTGCGGCGCGTAGGCATGGCGGCGGAAGGTGGCGGCGAGGCAATCCAGCCCGTCGAAGCGCTCGGCCGGAAACAGCTTCGCCCGCTCGCCGGCGACGAGCGGTTCCAGGCCCAATGTCTCGCTCTGTGTGACTGCTTCCATGGCGCGAGCATAAACTCTCTCGTGGCGCGACTGTCTTGAAGAAAAGTGATCGGGCGCATCACGCGCCCGATATGCTCGGTCATTTCGGAATGGCGTCAGATGGCGTGAGCCGCACCGGCCGCGCCGGCCCGTTCCGGGCTCTTCGAACCGAGCAGAAATACGCCGAGCCCGCCGACCAGCGTCGCGACGGTGGCGTAGGCGATCACGCCCAGCGTCCCGAAGCCGTCGACGAGCAGGCCGCCGAAGATGGCCCCGCTCGCGATCGCGACCTGGAAGGCGGCGACGATCAGGCCCCCGGCCGATTCCTGCTCGTTTTCCGGCGCCACGCGCACCATCCAGGTCTGGAAGCCGACCGGCAGCGCGCCGAAGGCGAAGCCCCAGAGCCCGACGGCGATGGCCGAGGCGATCGGCGATCCACCGACCAGCAGCAGACTCACCCCCACCAGCGCGATCGTCAGCGCACCGAAGATCACCGACGCCTTGGCGCTCCGCGCCGTGATCGCCCCGCCGACGAAGTTTCCGAAGAAGCCGCCGACGCCGTAGGCCAGCAGGACGAGCGAGATCGCCTCGACCGACAGCTTCGGAATCTGCTCCAGGAACGGGCGGACATAGGTAAAGCCGGCAAAATGCCCGGAGATCACGACGGCGATCCCCGCCAGCACCAGTGCGATGCTCGGCTGGCCGAGCAGGCGCAGCAGCGTGCGGATATCGGGCGCGCCGCGCGCCGGCAGGCGCGGCAGCACCGCCATCTGGATCACCAGCGTCGCGACGCCGATGATAGCCGAGAGCCAGAACACGACGCGCCAGCCCATCAGGTTGCCGACATAAGCGCCGATCGGCGCCGCGCTGACCGTGGCGATTGAGACGCCGGTGAAGATCAGCGAAATCGCCTTGGGCAAGGCGCTCGGCGGCACGAGCCGCATCGCCGTCGCCGCCACCATCGACCAGAAGGCTCCGAGCCCGATGCCGAGCAGGACGCGGGCGAAGAGCAGCGTCGGCAGATTGGTCGCGACGGCGGCGAGCGCGCTCGAGACGATCAGCAGGCTGGTCAGCGACCAGATGACAAGGCGCCGATCGATGCCGCGCGTCACGATGGCGGCGGCGAGGCCGGCAACGGCGCCGACCACCGCTGTGGCGGTCACGGCCTGTCCGGCGGCGCCGACGGAAACGCCGATATCGGCGGCCATCGGGGTCAACAGGCTGGCGGGCAGGAATTCGGCCGTGACGAGGCCGAAGACGCCGAAAGTCAACGAGACCACGGCCGCCCAGGCTGGTCTTTCGCGCGCGTCCTCGGCGGAATCATCGAGGTCGAGTGCTGTGGCAGAAAGAGAATCTGACATGGGTATCTCCATGAGGAGGCCGGAAGATGGGCGTGGCCTCGTGGAGTTTCCATGCTATATAATCCGTATCTCATGACCGTTCGTCCAGGATTGCGATGACAGCTTCGGCAGACCACCTGACCGAAATGCTCCGGGGACTAAGGCTCGACGGCGTCGATTACAGCCGCTGCCAGATGGCTACTCCGTGGGGCGTCGCCTTCCCGCAGAGCCGCGAGGCGTGTTTCCATTTCATCTCGCGCGGCAGTTGCTGGCTGAGGACGCCCGCCGGCGAGTGGCTGGAGCTCCGCGACGGCGACGCCGTGCTCCTGCCCCGCGGCGGCGGCCATGTGCTGGCGAGCGCGCCGGACGTCATCGCATCGCCTCCCTGCGATTGCCGGGTGCGCGAAGCCTATGGCAATGTCTTCGACGTCGAGGGCGGTGGCACTGGCGAGCATATGCTCGTCTTCACCGGGCGCATGACCTTCAATGTCGATCTCGACCACCCGCTGCTGCGGCTGATGCCGGATATGATGCGGATGAGCGATTTCATCGCCAACGAACCTGGCATTCCGCATCTGCTGGCGGCAATGGGCCAGGAGGTCGCGATGGACCGGGTCGGCGCCGGCGGCATCCTCGCGCGTCTCGCCGACGTATTGGCCGCCGCGATCATCCGTTCCTGGGTCGAACGCGGCTGCGGTGCCGCCAAGGGCTGGGTCGCGGCAGCGCGCTGCCCGCAGATCGGCAAGGTGCTCGCGGCTGTCCACGCGCATCCCGAGACCGACTGGACCGTCGAAAGCCTGGCGGAGCTGATGGGCGCTTCCCGTTCCGGTTTCGCCGAGCGCTTCGCCGAGGTTGTCGGCGAGACCCCGGCCCGCTATGTCGCGCAGGTCCGGATGCATCAGGCCCGGCAATGGCTCGCCCGCGACAAGCTGCGGATCGCGGTGGTGGCGCAGCGCCTCGGCTACGAGTCGGAGGCCTCGTTCAGCCGCGCCTTCAAGCGCATCACCGGGATGGCGCCGGGTCAGGTGCGCGCGGCAGGTGAGGCACCGCCTGCGGCGATGTTCACGCCATCAGCAGGGGCTGCGGAGTAGCGAGAGCATTTCCGCGGGAAAGGCGTGCCGGAACAAAGCCCCGGAGCGCCGGTTGCATGTCGAACAGCCGGGCGCTGGAAGGCCGGCGCCGCGGCCGATGCGAACGGGATCACGATCATGAACATCCAATCTCTCGCTCTTAGCTGCGCTGCGGCGCTAGCAATTTTCAGCCTTGCAACGGTTGCGAACGCTCAGGGAATACCGCGCGGCGCCGCTCAAGGCGCCAGGGTCGGCAATGAGGCAGCCGGCCCGATCGGCGGCGCGGCCGGAGCCGTCGTCGGCGGCGTCACCGGCGGCGTGGTCGGCGGCGTCAAGGGTGTCGTCGGCATTCCCCAGCGGACCGCGGTGCCGCGTGCCAGAACGCACGCTCATCGCCACTGATCGCGGCGTAGCGGCCGCTCATCCGCCGACCAGATCGAACCAGCCGGCCTCGTCGATCACCTGCACGCCGTGCTTGGCGGCATCCTTCAGCTTGGAGCCCGCCCCCGGCCCGGCGACCAGCAGATCCGTCTTCGACGAGACCGAGCCCGCAACCTTCGCGCCGAGCCGCTCGGCCATCGCCTTGGCCTCGTCGCGGGTCATGCGTTCCAGCGCGCCGGTGAAGACCACGATCTTGCCGGCGACAGGGCTCGCCGAGGCCACCGCTTCCAGCGGCTGCGGCGTGACCTGGGCGAGCAGCCGGTCGAGCAACTGCTCGTTATGCGGCTCGCCGAAGAACTCGATCAGCGCCTCGACCACGGTGGGCCCGACGCTGTCGATGGCGTCGAGTTCCTGCCGCTCGGGCGAGGCCTCGTCGGCAGCGGCGATGCCCGCCGCGCGCAGCGCCTCGAACGAGCCGTAATGCCGCGCCAGCAGCCGCGCCGTCGTCTCGCCGATATGGCGGATGCCGAGCCCGAAGATGAAGCGGTTGAGCGGCGGCCGGCGCCGGTCTTCAATCGCGTCGAACAGCTTCTTGGCGCTGACGGCGCCGAAGCCCTCCTTGTCCTTGAGCTTCTTGAGGTTGGCCGCATCGCGCTCAGCCAGTGTGAAGATGTCGGCCGGCTCCTTCACCGGCAGCTCGGGATCGCTGTGGAAGAACTCGATCTGCTTGTCGCCGAGCCCGTCGATATCCATCGCATCGCGCGAGACGAAGTGCTTGAGACGCTCGACCGACTGCGCCGGGCAGATCAGGCCGCCAGTGCAGCGACGCACCGCATCCTCCTTGCCGGTGCGCGGATTGAGCTCCCGTGTCGCATGGCTGCCGCAGGCCGGGCAGAGCGTCGGGAATTCATAGGGCTTCGCATCAGCCGGCCGCTTCGCGAGATCGACCGCCTCGACGCGCGGGATGACGTCGCCCGCCCGCTTCACCGTCACCGTGTCGCCGATGCGGATATCGGTGCCGTCTCGGATCGGCAGTCCCTTGGAGTCGAAGCCGCGGATGTAATCCTCGTTGTGCAGCGTCGCATTGGTCACGACGACGCCGCCGACCGTCACCGGCTTCAGCCGCGCCACCGGCGAGAGCGCGCCCGTGCGCCCCACCTGGATGTCGATCGCTTCGAGAACGGTCGTCGCCAGCTCGGCCGGGAATTTATGCGCGATCGCCCAGCGCGGCGCCCGCGAGACGAATCCGAGCCTTGCCTGCAGCGCGAGATCGTCGACCTTGTAGACCACGCCGTCGATGTCGTAGCCGAGCGTGGCGCGCTGGCTCTCGATCAGCCGGTACTGCGCGATCAGCTCCTCGACGCTCTCGCAGCGCTTCATCAGCGGGTTGGTGCGGAAACCCCAGCGCTTGAACGCCTCGACCACGCCCATCTGCGTCGGCGCCGGCAGCACCGGCATATCGCCCCAGGCATAGGCGAAGAAGCGCAACGGACGGGATGCTGTGATCGTCGCGTCGAGCTGGCGCAGCGAGCCCGCCGCAGCGTTGCGCGGATTGGCGAATTCGGTCAGTCCCTTCTCACGCTGGCGGTCGTTGATAGCAGCGAAATCGGCATGGCCGAGATAGACCTCGCCGCGCACCTCGGCGATCTCCGGCACGTCCGGCCCGGCGAGCGTCCCTGGGATTTCGGAGATGGTGCGGGCGTTGACGGTAACGTCCTCGCCCTCCTCGCCGTCGCCGCGCGTCGCGGCTGAGACGAGCATGCCCTTCTCATAGCGCAGCGAGAGCGACAGCCCGTCGATCTTGGGCTCGGCGGTGAAGGCGATGCCGCCTTCCTCTTCCTTGCGACCGAGGAAGCGATAGACCCGGCCCGCGAACTCGGCGACGGCCTCATCGGAGAACGCGTTGTCGAGCGAGAGCATCGGCACGCGGTGCCGGATCTTGGCGAATTTGCCCGACGGCTTGGCTCCGACCTTGCCGCTGACGCCGCCGGTTTCCTTCAGCTCGGGAAAGGCCTCTTCGAGCGCGACCAGCCGCCGACGCTTCGCGTCATAGGCCGCGTCGTCCATGATCGGCTGATCGTCCTGGAAATAGGCGTCGTTGGCGGCCTGCACCTGCGCGGCGAGCTGCTTGTGCTCGGCCTTCGCCTTGCGTGGCGTCAGCTCGGCAACGGGCGTTTCGGAAAAGGCGGTGTCGTTGGCGTCGCTCATGGCACAGCATTAGGCGAGAAGGCCGTGACGAGGAAGGGCAGCAGCCGGATCGCTCTACCCGATGAAGCTCCTCGGCCCCATCCTGTAGGAGAGGGCTATCGGCGGCTCCTCGGGATGGGGCTCAGGTGTCCATTCCTCACATCAGCGAGAGGGCTTGCGACAAATCCGGCTTTCGCGCGTATAGTTTGGGGGCTGGAATTTGGAAGCTCGACGCCATCGGCCGTTGACGCCAAGGACAAGTCGACCGCCGTGGTGAACCGGGCCGGAACCGGGAGGCACGCCATGGCCAATGTCGACGGCACCGTTCATGACATCGTCACGCTCTCGCAGCCACGCATCAAGACCATCACCACGATGGACCTGCGCGAAGCGCTGCGACGCGGCTGGGAAGATTTCATGGCGCAGCCGAGCCATCTCGTCTTCATCGCCGTGATCTATCCCATCGCCGGCATCCTGCTGGCGCAGCTCACCGTGAGCTACAACATCTTCCCCCTGCTTTTCCCGCTTCTCAGCGGCTTCGCGCTGATCGGCCCCTTCGCCGCGATCGGCCTCTATGAGGTGAGCCGCCGCCGCGAGAAGGGCCTCGACTCGTCCTGGAGCCATGTGTTCGAGCTGCTGCGCTCGCCCTCGATCGGACAGACCGTTCTGCTGGGCGCCATGCTGACCGGGCTCTTCCTCGCCTGGCTCTTTAGCGCCTGGTTCCTCTATCGCGGCATCCTTGGCCTGCCGGCCGACGTCTCGACCGGCGATTTCCTGCGCGCCGTCTTCACCACGGCCGATGGCTGGATCATGATCATTATCGGCAACTCGCTCGGGCTGCTCTTCGCGATCGCCGCTTTCGCGATATCCGTCGTGTCGTTCCCGCTGATCATCGACCGGCACGTCGATGCCCCGACCGCGATCCGCACCTCGATCGCCGCCGTCGAGGCCAATCCGCGCGTGATGATGTATTGGGGCCTGATCGTGACCGGGCTTCTGGTGCTCGGTTGCCTGCCGGTGCTGGTCGGCTTGGTCGTGGTCATGCCGGTTCTAGGCCATGCCACCTGGCACCTCTACCGCAAGGTGGTGGGCTGACTGGACTGGGATCGAGCGCGCCACGGCCGCGCGCTCCTGCCGATACGGGAACTTTTCGCCCCCAAATGGGGTTCACCCCCTGCCAGATCGAGCCTGACGGCTCCATTCAGTCAGGGGGTTTTTCATGAACAACATCATTTATCTCGTCGGCCTCGTGGTCGTTGTCCTCGCCATTCTCTCCTTCCTCGGCCTGCGTTGAGGCGGGAGAGCGCGCGAGTGACCTACAGCAGCCGGGCAACGATGCTTAGCCGCGGCGCGGCGGCTTACCTTTTCCGAACGGCTTGCCGCCGCCGGCGGGGCGTCCACCATCCTGCCCAGGCTTGCCGGCGAAAGGCTTCCCCTTCGCGGCGAACGGCTTCTTGAAGCCACCGCCGGGCTTGCCATCCTCGCGGCGGGGACGATCATCGCTCCGCTGCGGCGCGCCTTCGGCGCGATAGGGCTTGCGATCATCCCCATGAGGTGCGCGATGCTCGCCGTCCCTGGCGGGGAACGGCTTGCGCTGCGGCCTGTCGGCGCCGGTCTCGGGCCGGTCGCGGAACGCACGCGGCGCGGCCGGGCGCTCGGCCTTGTCGGCGAAGGATTTTGCCGGACGCCGCTCGTCCGCTTCCGCCATCTCAATCACGATCTTGTCGCGATCCGGTATGCGCACGGATTCGTAGAAGCGCTCGGCCACCTCGGCATCGATCTCGACTTTGGTCTCGCGGTCGAAGATGCGGATTGCGCCGACCTCGTCGCGCGTGATCCGGCCGCGGCGGCACAGCATCGGCAGCAGCTGGCGCGGATCGGCGCCCTGCTTGCGGCCGATGTCGAGCCGGAACCAGACGGTATCCCCGCGCGGACCTGCCGGCTTGCGCGGCCGTTCGCCATCCTCGCCCTCATCGCGCCCGGCTCCGAAGGGCCGGCGCTTGGCGGCATAGTCCTCATTCGCGCGGACCGGCCGGCGCTCGTCGCGGCCAAAGCCGGGATCGCCGACCTCTTCCGCCGCAGGCAGCCTTGCCCGATAGAGCCTGACAAGTGCCGCAGCGATGTCGCGCGCCTCGCGGCCCGCCATCAGCGCCTCGATCATCCCGGCATCGTCTTCGCCGGTCTCGCCGCTGAGCATCGGATCGGCCAGCAGGCGCTCCTGATCAAGCGTGCGGATCTCCTCCGGCGTCGGCGGGGCGATCCATTCGGCCTCGATCTTGCCTTCCATCAGCAGGCGCTCGGCCTTGCGCCGGCGTGACTGCGGCACGAGCAGGACGCTCGTGCCCTTGTTGCCGGCGCGGCCCGTGCGGCCCGAACGGTGCTGCATCACCTCGGAATCATTGGGCAATTCGGCGTGGATGACGAGGTCGAGCCCGGGCAGATCGATGCCGCGTGCCGCGACATCGGTCGCGACGCAGACCCGCGCCCGGCCGTCGCGCAGCGCCTGCAGCGCGGCGTTGCGCTCGTTCTGGCCAAGCTCGCCCGAGAGCGCGACCGAGGTGAAGCCGCGCTCCAGCAGGATCGCCTCGAGATGGCGCACCGCATTGCGGGTGTTGCAGAAGACCAGCGCCACCGGCGCATTATGGAAGCGCAGCAGGTTGACGACCGCGAGCTCGGCTTCCTTCGGGAAAACGCGCACGGCCTTGTAGGCGATATCGGCATGGCCGCGACGCGTCGCTTCCACCTCGATGCGCAGCGCGTCGCGCTGGTAGCTCTGCGCAAGCTGGACGATGGCCTTCGGGAAAGTGGCCGAGAACAGCAGGCTGCGCCGCCCCTCGGGGGTCGTCTTCAGGATGTATTCGAGATCGTCGCGGAAGCCGAGGTCGAGCATCTCGTCCGCCTCGTCGAGCACGACCGCCTTGAGCGCGGAGACGTCGAGGCGGCGGCGCTCGATATGGTCACGCAGGCGGCCAGGCGTGCCGACGACGATATGGGCGCCCTCGTCGAGCAGCATCGCCTCGCGGCGCGGGTCCATGCCGCCGACGCAGGAAATCACCCGCGCTCCCGTCTGGGCATAGAGCCAAGCGAGTTCGCGCTGCACCTGCAAGGCAAGCTCACGCGTCGGGGCGATGATCAGCGCCAGCGGCTCGGCGGCAGGGCCGAGGCGCTCCGCCCCGCCCAGCAGCGTCTCGCCGATCGCGAGCCCATAGGCGATGGTCTTGCCGGAGCCGGTCTGCGACGAGACCAGCAGGTCGCGGCCAGCGGCGGCGTCTTCGAGCACAGCGCTCTGCACCGGCGTCGGTTCGGAATAGTTGCGTTCGGCAAGCGCGCGCGCGAGCGGCGGGCTCGTGAGGGAAAAGGACATGCGATAAGGGCCTAGAGGTTTGCGGCGTAAAATGAATTAACGGCGCGAAGCGTGGCGATGGGTTCAGGCGGCATTCGGTAATCGGACCGAAAAGTGGGTCTCACTTCTCAGAAAATCCGATGCCAAAACAAATAATTAGGTCGCCCCCAGGGGCGTCCGGCAGGACGCATGGCGATCTAACGGGCAGCTGCACCATCGGATGACAGCAGCTCATAAAGCAAAGCGACACAAAAGGAAATGCGGCATTCCCGCGCCCAGCGCAGGACTGAGCCGGGCCGGATTCGCCTTGCCGGCAGGGCAGCGGGCCCACTAACTTCCGGGCTTCAGCGAACGTGCAAGATGCCGCAGCGGAGAACAGCCATGGTCCAGCAGTCCCGCCGCATCGGCGCCTATGAGGTTTCGATCCTGCATGACGGCGTCTTCGAGGCCCCGCTCGATGTCCTCATCCACGCCGATGGCGCGGCCGCCCGCGAAGAGGCGCTCGTGCGTTGGGGCAAGCCGAAGATCAGCATCGTCGTGAACTGCTTCGCCCTGAAGGGGCCGGACGGGATCACCCTGGTCGATGCCGGCACCGGCCCCTCCTGGGGCGAGGCGATGGGCCACGCGCCTGCCGCCATGGCCGCTTGCGGGATCGCACCCGAACAGGTCGCGCGCGTCCTGATCACCCACCTGCACGGCGACCATGCGCTCGGCCTTTTCGATGGCGATCGCGCCCGTTTCCCCAACGCCGAGATCATCGTGCCCGAGGCGGATTTCGGCTTCTTCGGCGACGAGGCCAATCGCAGTCGCACCCCGGAGAAGAAGCAGGGCGGCTTCGCGATCGCCGCGACGCTGAAGAGACATTACACGGGCCGCATCCGCGGCGTGACCGGCGCGGCGCATCCCGGCATCGCGCTCATCCCCCTTCCCGGCCATACCTTCGGCCACAGCGGCTATCTGATCGCGGGCCAGGGTGAGAGCCTGCTGCTCTGGGGAGATGCGCTCCACCTTTCCGACCTGCAGGCTTTGGACCCCGAGATCGGCTTTGTCTATGATTTCGACGCTGCGACCGCGCTCGCCTCCCGCCGCGCCATCTTGGAGCGCGCCGAGCGCGAAGGCTGGCTCGTCTCGGGCGGCCATGTCGAGGGCTTCCGGCGGGTCGTCAAAAACGGCGCGGGCTACGAGCTGATCCCGGCCTGATCGCCGTCAGCCGCGCAGTCCGGCCGCCTGCAGCAGGCGTCCCGCCGCGGCTCGCGCCTCCTCGGTGATCGAGGCGCCGGCCAGCATCCGCGCGATCTCCTCGCGCCGGGACTGCTCGGCAAGCGCCGTGACGCGCGTTACGGTGCGCGCGGCTTCGCCCTCAGCCGATTTGGCGATCAGGAAATGCTGCCCGGCCTTGGCCGCAACCTGCGGCGCATGCGTGACCGAGATCACCTGCACTTGGCCCGCGAGCCGCGCCAGCCGCTCGCCGATCGCATCGGCGACAGCCCCGCCGACGCCCGTGTCGATCTCATCGAAGACCAGCGTCGGGGCCGAGCCGCGCTCCGCCAGCACCACCTTCAGCGCCAGCATGAAGCGCGAGAGCTCGCCGCCCGAGGCAACCTTCATCATCGGCCCAGGCCGTGTGCCCGGATTGGTCTCGACCCAGAACTCGACCCGGTCGAAGCCCTCCGGCCCGCGCGCGGCCTCGTCGCTCTCGACCCGGGTGATGAAGCGCGCCCGCTCGAGCTTGAGCGGCGGCAATTCGGCCTTCACGGCGGCATCGAGCCGCGCCGCAGCGGCTTTGCGCGCCTCCGACAAGGCCTGCGCCCGCGCGACGAAAGCACCTTCCGCCTCGTTCAGATCAGCCTCCAGCCGCGCCAGCGACGATTCGCTCTCGTCGAGCGCCGCGAGATCGCTCGCCATCGTGGCGGCCAGGACTGGCAGGCCATCGACCGGCACGTCGTATTTGCGTCCGGCCGCGCGCAACGCGAAGAGCCGTTCCTCGATGCGCTCCTGCTCGCGCGGATCGTATTCGGCAGCGCGCATCGCGGCAGAAAGCGTCTCCCCCGCCTCCTCCAGCGCGACGATGGCCGTGTTGAGCGCGGCGATCGAGGGATCGACCAGCTCAGGCGCCTGCCCGGCCCGGCGCTCCAGCCGGCGCAGCACTGCTGCGAGCGTCGCGACCGGCGATGCCTGGCCGCCGACGGCCTCATGCGCATCGATCAGGTCGCGCGCGACCTTCTCGGCCTGCATCATCGACTGGCGCGTGGCGGCGAGCGCATCTTCCTCGCCCGGTTGCGGCGCGAGCTTGCCGAGCTCCTCGACAGAATGGCGCAGGAAATCCGCTTCCTTGCGTGCGGCCTCGACGCGCATGCGCTGGGACTGCAACGCCTGCCTCGCCCGCTTCAGCGTCTCGCTGGCTTCGGCGACGGCTTCCGCCTGCCTCTCCAATCCGCCGAAGCCGTCGAGGATCGCGCGGTGCTGAGCCGGATCGGTCAGCGCGCGGTCATCATGCTGGCCGTGGATCTCGACGATCGCTGCGCCAACCATGCGCAGGATCTGCACCGAAACCGGCTGGTCGTTGATGAAGGCGCGTGTGCGCCCATCGGCATATTGCACCCGGCGGAGAATCAGGTCGCCATCGGTGTCGATTTCCTGGGCATGGGCCAGCTTGCGCGCGGCGTGGTCGAGCGGCAGATCGAAAACGGCACTGACCTGCCCCTGCGCCTCGCCATGGCGGACGAGCGAACCGTCGCCCCGCCCACCGAGCGCCAGCGCGAAGCCGTCGAGCAGAATGGATTTGCCGGCGCCGGTCTCGCCCGTGAGGACGCTCAAGCCCTCACGGAAGCCGAGATCGAGCCGGTCGATCAGAACGATGTCACGAATGGAGAGCTGCGCCAGCATCGATGCTCAGCTCGGTCTGCGGTGCCGGCAGGGTCGCCCGAGGCCCGTCATGCCGGCCTCGTCAGCGACCGCCGAACCCGAGGAGGCCGCCGACCGTGCGCTGGAAGCCGTCGAAGGCGCGGCTGATATAGGAGCCGCGATCCTCCCGCGGTTCCAGGCCGCCGCTCTGCAGCAGCTTGTAGGCGTCCTTGTACCAGGGGCTGTCCGGGAAGTTGTGACCCAGCACGGCGGCGGCGGTCTGGGCCTCGTTGGTGATGCCCATCGCCATATAGGCTTCGGTCAGGCGCATCAGCGCCTCCTCGACATGGCGCGTCGTCTGATACTTGATGATCACCTCGCGGAAGCGGTTCACCGCGCCGGTGTAGTTGCGCTTCTCGAGATAGTAGCGCCCCGCATTCATCTCCTTGCCGGCAAGCTGGTCGCGCGCCACCAGGAGCTTCTCCTTGGCGTCCAGCACGTATTCCGACTTCGGATAATTGGCGATGAGCTGTTCGAAAGCCTGGATCGCCTGAACCGTCCGCTCCTGGTCACGGGTCGTGTCCGGGATTTGGTTATAATACGACATCGCCATGATGTACTGCGCATAGGCAGCATCGGGGCTGGCCGGGTTCTGGGCGATGAAGCGCTTGGAGGCGGTGATCGCCTCCTCCCACTTCGAGGCCTGGAAATTGGTGTAGGCCGTCATCAGCAGGCCCTTGCGGGCGTAGGGCGAGAACGGCGCCGCCTTGTCGATACCCTCGAACTTCTTGGTCGCGCCTTCGCTGTCGCCGTTCTGCAGGCGTGCGAGGCCTTCGTTGTAGAGCTTGTCGGCGGGCTCGGGCGGCGTGAGGTCCGGCTTGTAGACCTCGGGCTTGTCGAAGGGATTGAGTGACGACAGCGTATCGCAGCCGCCGAGCAGCATGGCGGCCCCCAGCGCCAGGGCGATGCCCTTGCGCGGATACTGGCCGCGATGGATTGCCGGAAGGCTATGCCGCGTCACGCTCACGTCGTCCGTCCTCTTTCGATCGTCCCTGCTGGCGGGAAGCATGCCTTACCTCAGACGCTTCCACCGCGCCACTGCCGAAAACCGGTCAGGGCACGATTCCGCCACCCTGCGGCATCTGGGACAAAAACCCGGCGAAGGAAAGGCGAAAAGCGCCGGCCTGCGACTTTTCAGTGCAGATCTGGCGCGTAGGCAGCCGGTGCGGCTGCGGCCATCTGCACGGCGCGCGGTGTGGCGAAAACCGGCTGGGCCTCGATGATCGCGAAATTGGCGCGGTCGGCGAAGAGCGCCTCGAGAATGCGGACATTCATGCGATGGCCGCCGCAATAGGAGCGGAACTCGCCGATGATCGGATAGCCGGCAAGCGCGAGATCGCCGATCGCGTCGAGCACCTTGTGGCGCACGAATTCGTCGCTGTAGCGCAGCCCCTCGGGGTTGATGACCTTGTCCTCGCCGATCGCCACGGTGTTCTCGAGCGAGGCGCCCTGCGCGAAGCCGGCCTTCCAGAGCTGCTCGACATCGCGCATGAAGCCGAAGGTGCGGGCCTTCGAGATCTCGCGGGCATAGGTCTCGGCGTCGAGATCGAAGATCTTGCGCTGGCGGCCGATCACGGCGCTGTCGAAATCGATTTCGACATCGAGGCGGAAGCCCTGCTCGGCCGGCATCAGTTCGGCGAAGGCGCGGCCGTTCTCGATCCGCACCGGCTGGAGAACCTTGAGGTAGCGGCGCGGCGCGGTGAGAGCGACCGTCCCGGTCGTCTGGATCGCGGTGACGAAGGCGGTGGCGCTGCCGTCCATGATCGGCATTTCCGGACCGTCGATCTCGATCAGGACGTTGTCGAGGCCGAGGCCAGCGCAGGCCGACATCAGATGCTCGATCGTCGAGACCGAGGCCGGGCCACGATCGCCGATCACGGTGCACAGCTCGGTGGCGCTGACCTTGGTGTGCTTGGCGTGGATGAGCTGGGGCGGCATGCCCTCGATGCCGGTCCGCAGGAAGACGACGCCAGAATTCGCGCTGGAAGGCTTCAGGCAGATGCTCGCGGGGGCTCCGGAATGCACGCCGATTCCGGTCAGGGTCACTGCTGCCCGCAAAGTGGTCTGCCGATCGAAGCTCATTCCGCTATCCAATCCTGATCATCGAACCGCACCGAACCTGCTTAAGGCAGGGGCCGCCGCCGACGATGTCTTCCGAGGTTGCCGTCAGGTCAGACCTAACGCGCTATCCTCTTGATGCAGCTGCAACATAAGCTTTTCGAGCAACCTCTCAAAATCACGCTTTCTTTCGCTGTGTTACAACCGAAAGCCCGCGGACAGGCGTATATAACACGCTGAAAGATAACGATTTTCTAACAAGGAAAATCCCGCCGCGGAAGGCCGCGGCGGGATTTGTTGCAGAACCGTCAAGAACGGCTGGAGCTCAGTTCGCCTGGCGACGCAGGAATGCGGGAATCTCCAGGTGGTCTTCCTCGCTGTTGCGAGTCGGCGCGACTCGGCCATGCGGGTCGAGCTGGCCCTGGGCCGGCCGCGAGGCCGGCTGCGGAGCCGGACGGCGCATATACTCGGCATGAGCAGCGCTCGGCGCGGCCGCCTGCGGCATCGGGGCCTGCGGCGCTTGACGCACCGGGGCCGGTGCCGGCGCCGGCTCGGCATATTCCTCGTCTTTACGGCCGAAGCCGACCGAGGCCAGCCGCTGCATCAGCGACATCCGCTTCTGCTCGATGGCATTCGGCGGCAGCGGGGCCGGCTGGGCGCCGCGCTGGGCGTTGAGCTGAGCCTGCCCGGGAACCGGCAGGTCCTCGACGCGAGGCATGCGGGTCGGGCGGACGGCGCGCTCCGGCATCGGCGGAATGAAGCTGTCGTCGAGATGCAGGCTCGGCTCGGCATGCCGGACCGGCTCCGGAGCCGGGGCGACCATCACCGGACGGGGCTGGACGGGCTCGATATGAACGCCCTGCGCGATCGGGGCGGGCGGCGCCTGCTCCATGGCCGGGGCGATGCGGGTTGTGTCGATCGCCGGGATCGATGCCGGAGCCATCTGGGCGACGGGGCGCGGAGCAGCGGTGGGGTTGCTGCGCAGGCGCGCTTCCTGCTTCAGGCGTTCGGCGACCTGGGCGATGCGGGCTTCGGTCTCGTCGACCTCGCCATGCTGCGAGATCGGCTTGTCGATGCCGGTCGCGACCACCGAGACGCGGACCGTGCCCTCGAGCGATTCGTCGAAGGTGGCGCCAACGATGATGTTTGCCTCGGAATCGACCTCCTCGCGGATGCGGGTGGCGGCCTCGTCGACCTCGTAGAGCTTCATGTCGCGGCCGCCGGTGATCGAGATCAGCAGGCCGCGCGCGCCCTTCATCGAGACGTCGTCGAGCAGCGGGTTGTTGATCGCGGCCTGGGCAGCGGTCAGCGCGCGCTTCTCGCCCTGCGATTCGCCGGTGCCCATCATCGCCTTGCCCATGCCGCGCATCACGGCGCGAACGTCGGCGAAGTCGAGGTTGATCAGGCCGGGGCGGACCATCAGGTCGGTGATGCAGGCGACGCCGGAATAGAGCACCTGGTCGGCCATGCCGAAGGCGTCGGCGAAGCCGGTGGTCTCGTTGGCGACGCGGAACAAGTTCTGGTTCGGGATGACGATCAGGGTATCGACCGCCTCGTTCAGCTCGCCGATGCCCGCCTCGGCCATGCGCATGCGGCGCTGGCCTTCGAACTGGAACGGCTTGGTGACGACGCCGACGGTCAGGATGCCCATGTCGCGGGCGACGCGGGCGATGGCCGGAGCGGCGCCGGTGCCGGTGCCGCCGCCCATGCCGGCGGTGATGAAGACCATGTGTGCGCCCGCCAGGTGATCACGGATCTCGTCGATGACCTCCTCGGCCGCCGCGCGGCCGACTTCCGGCTGCGAGCCGGCGCCGAGGCCTTCCGTGACCTGCAGGCCCATCTGGATGATGCGCGGGGCGCGCGAGAGCGCCAGAGCCTGGGCATCGGTGTTGGCGCAGACGAAATCGACCCCGTCGAGGCCGGCCTCGATCATGTTGTTCACGGCGTTGCCGCCGGCTCCGCCGACGCCG
Organism: Allobosea sp. TAF32; assembly: GCF_052113585.1. Classification (NCBI taxonomy): domain Bacteria; kingdom Pseudomonadati; phylum Pseudomonadota; class Alphaproteobacteria; order Hyphomicrobiales; family Alloboseaceae; genus Allobosea; species Allobosea sp. TAF32. The sequence goes on from NZ_JBFRDM010000011.1 coordinate 116,562, forward strand.
AAGACCGTGATCCGGGGCTTCAGTTCCCGGATGTCCGGGGCTTGCAGATTCATCGCCATGGTTGCCTCTTTTGATCCTGTGTCCGGCGCCTGGCGGGAGCCGTCCCGATTGCTACGTTTGACGCCGTGGCCCGCCCCTTCGAACGAGCCGAACTCACTAGAAACTGTCCTTCAGCCACCGCCCGACACGCGAGAAGTAGCCATCCGTCCCGGTCGCGAAATAGCGCGCGCCGGCAGTACGCGGCTCGAAATGCTCGACATGGGCGACCTGCGGGTAGACCAGCAGGCCGACCGCCGCCGAGAAGGCCGGGCCCTTGCCCGCTTCCGGCAACCCTTTGATCCCGAGGGGGCGGCCCGTCCGAACCTGGCCGCCGAGAATGCGGCGGGCCACTTCCGGCAAGCCGGTGAGCTGGCAGGCGCCGCCGGTCAGCACGACGCGCCGCCCGGCCTGGGCCGAGAAGCCGGCATTGGTCAGCCGGTCGCGCACCAGTTCGAGGATCTCTTCGACGCGCGGCTTGATGATCCGCACGAGATGCGATTTGGCGAGGTGGTTCGGCATGTCGCGCTCGTCGTCGTCGACCTGCGGCACCGCGATCATGTCGCGCTCGTCGGAAGCGCTGGAGATGCAGGAGCCGTGCAGCGTCTTCAGCCGCTCGGCCGCCGAGACACGGGTGGAGAGGCCGCGCGCCACGTCCATGGTGATGTGGTTGCCGCCGACCGCGATCGCGTCGGCATGGACGAGATGTCCGCCGGAGAAGACGCCGAGGCTGGTGGTGCCGCCGCCGAGATCGACCACGACCACGCCCATCTCGGCCTCGTCGTCGACCAGAACCGAGAGGCCGGAGGCGTAGGGCGTCGCCACCACGGCCTCGACCTCGAGATGGCAGCGCTCGACCGCCAGCATGACGTTGCGCGCCGCCGCCGCCTCGCTGGCGACGACATGCATGTCGACCGAGAGCTTGCCGCCGATCAGCCCGCGCGGATCGAGCACGCCCGGCACGCCGTCGAGCGCATAGCCCGTCGGCAGCGCATGGAGAACGGCCTTGCCGGGGCGGATCGCATGGGTCGCGGCGGTGGCGAGCACGCGCTTGACGTCGCTGTCGCCGACCGACCCCGAGCGCAGATCGACGCTCGCGGCATAATGCTGCGAGCCGATGCGCCCGCCGGTCAGGTTGACGATGACCGACTGCACCTCGACTTTGGCCATGCGCTCGGCCGCGTCGACCGCGGCGCGGATCGCGCGCTCGGCGCTTTCGAGATCGATGATCGCGCCGCCCTTGAGGCCGAGTGAACGCTGATGCCCGATGCCGATGATGCGGGCGACATGGGTGCGCCCGCGCAGCCGCTCATTCGCCTCGGCCGGGTTCAATTCGGCGATCAGGCAGACGACCTTGCTCGTGCCGATGTCGAGAATCGACAAGGTCGCGCTCTTGCGCGACGACAGCGGACGCATGCGGGGGGTCAAACCCTGGGAGGTGACGTGGTTCATGCTTCGCCTCCCTTCTTCTTGGTCTTGCTCTTCAGCTGGTCGGCGCGGGCCGCAGCGGCTTCCTCGGAGAGGCGCATCACCACCCGGTCCGGCTGGCGCAGATCGATGGCGAGCACGTCCTTCTCGAGAACACGGAAGTCGCTTTCCAGCGAGACGAGGCGCTGCAGAGCCGCTTCCGGCTTGGTTTCCGGCAGGCGCACATCCATCCCGTTGTCGAGCTTGAGGTTCCAGCGGCGCCCGGAGATCAGGGTCGCGGCGCGGATATGCTGGGCGAAGGGACCCGCCTGGTTGCGCAGCGCCAGATATTCGCCGGCGCGGTTGTTGGCGTCCTTGCCGACGACCAGCGGCAGATAGGCGAAGCGGCCGTCATCCATCTTGTCGATCACCGTGCCGTCGGCCGCGATCACGAAAAGCTCCCCCTTGACCTGCCACAGCGCATAGGGATCGCGCTCGGTCAGCGCGATCGAGACTTCGCCCGGATAGAGCTTGCGCACCGCCGCCTCGCGAATCAGCGGCGTCGCCTCGAGCTGCTTGCGGGCTTCGTCGGCGTCGAAGAACACCAGCGAGGTCTTCGAATCGATGCCCGCGGCGACCAGCACCTCCTGCTCCGAGAGACCCGACAGGCCGGAGATGGTCACGCGGTCGATGCCGAAGCCGAGCACGCGGGCCAGCATGTGGCGCGGCTCGCCGTAATTGTCCTGGAGGTTCTGCCAGTGGCCACCCATGACAAAGCCGGCGCCGAGGCTGAGCGTCAGGAATCCCAGCGCGAGCCAGGTGCCGAGGCTGCTCGGCAGCCGCTGCGACAGCGGCACGGCGATGGCACTGCGGCGCGAGCGACGCATCCAGCGGCCCTGCCGCTCGCCGACGAGCAGCTGCGGCCCGGCATGCCGGACCGGCAGGCGCGCAGCCGGCACCGTTGCCGGGCTACGTCGCGTTGCGGAAACGGGTTTCGCCGTCATCGCTTTCACCGATCGAGGGAGGCGTCTGCCACCATCCATTTGACGAGCTCACCGAAATTCAGACCCGCATGGGCAGCCAGTTCGGGCACCAGGCTGGTTTCGGTCATCCCGGGCTGCGTGTTGACCTCCAGCCAGACGAGCGTGTCGGTCTCGTCGTCGTAGCGGAAGTCAGATCGGCTGACGCCCCGGCATCCGATTGCTTGATGCGCCGTTAACGCACACTCTTCGATCTGCTGGTAAATTTTCGGTAAAATTTGAGCCGGACAGATGTGGATCGAGCCGCCTTTCGCGTACTTCGCATCGTAGTCGTAGAAGTCGCCGGTCGCTGCCTTGATCTCGGTCACGCCGAGCGACCGCTCGCCCATCACGGCGCAGGTCAGCTCCCGTCCGGCGATGAAGGTTTCAGCCAGCATCATCTCGCCGCAGGGCCAGTCCGGCCGGGCGATTTCCTGCGGCGGATGTTCCCTGCCCTTCTTCACGATCACGACGCCGACTGAAGACCCTTCGTCGATCGGCTTGAGCACATAGGGCGGCGGCAGGACGTGGGCTTTCGCAGCCGCGAAGCGCGAGACGTTGACGCCGGCAGCGACCGGCACGCCCGCCGCCTTCACCACCGTCTTCGCCCGGTCCTTGCGGATCGCGAGCGCGGAAGCGAGCACGCCCGAATGGGTATAGGGAATGCGCAGGATCTCCAGCACGCCCTGAATCGTGCCGTCCTCGCCGAAGCGCCCATGCAGGGCGTTGAAGGCGACGTCCGGCTTCAGCTTCGCCAGGACTTCGGCGATGTCGCGCTGCACGTCGATGCGGGTGACGTGGAAGCCCTGTCCTTCCAGAGCCCGCGCGCAGGCCGCACCGCTGTTGAGGCTGACCTCCCGTTCAACGGACCATCCCCCCATCAGCACTGCAACGTGTTTGCTCATGCCGGCCCTCGTTCGACGCGATGGCCATACCTCAGCCGGAGATGGTTAACAGCGCGTTAACCATCAGCTCGCGGTCGTTAACGGGTTCGAAATCAACCGATTTTGGCAAGCAACTGTCGCAACTGTGCACGCTCGTCCGAAGAGAGTGCACTCACCAGTCGCTCCTCGGCCGCGACATGCGAAACGACGATTCGGTCCGCCAGCGCGAAGCCGGTGGCGGTCAGCACGATGCGCAACGCCCTGCGATCATCCGGGTCGGCCTGCCGCTCGATCAAACCGCGCTTCTGCAGCCGGTCGAGCCGGTTCGTCATCGCCGAAGTCGAGATCATCATATCCTGCGCGAGTTCGGATGGCGAAAGCGCCTGCCCCTTGCCTTGCCGCCGCAGGGTCAGCAGCACGTCGAAGCCGGCGAGATCGAGATCATCCGCTGCGACATTGGCGGCGACGCCCTCGCGGACCCGGTCGGCCGCCCGCCAGAGATCGCCACATACCGCCATGACGCTCGTGTCGAGGTCGGGTCGCTCCCGCCGCCACTGCGCCAAGATCGAATCCATCGGCCCGCCCTGAACGCCGGCTCGCTCCTGACTCATTCCTGCTCCTTGCAAATAATTCGATGCAAGATAATTCGATATCAAATTATCTTGCATCAAATCAGACTAGCATCCGCGCCTTGACGAGCCAAGGACGAGGCGCAGTAGGAGGCCGCCATGCCGCTGAACAAGGTCCTGCTGACCACGATTCTCGTGCCCTGCATCTGGGGCACCACCTACATCATCTTCACCCAGACGCTGCCGGTGGATCACCCGCTGCTCGTCGGCGCGTTGAGGGCTCTGCCCGCCGGCCTCCTGCTGATGGCGCTCGGCCCGGGCCTGCCGCCGCGGGACAAGCTCTTGCCGCTCGCAGCCCTCGGCCTCGCCAATATCGGCGTGTTCTTCGCTCTGCTCTTCGTCAGCGCCGCACGCCTGCCCGGTGGCCTCGCCGCCACGGTCGGCTCGACCCAGCCTCTGATCGTCGGCCTGCTGGCTTGGCCGCTGCTCGGCCGGCGCCCGGGCCGCGGGCAGATCATCGCGGCGCTCGCCGGCCTCGTCGGCGTCGCGTTGCTGGTGCTGGACCCGCATGCGAAACCCGATGCCATCGGCATCATCGCCGGGCTCGCCAGCGCCGCCTCGATGGCGACCGGAACCGTTCTGATCGAGCGCTGGGGCAAGATGGGTTCGCCGCTGGCGATCGCGGCCTGGCAGCTCACGCTCGGCGGGCTGATCCTGCTGCCGGTCGCACTGCTGGTCGAGGGCCTGCCGCCCCTGCCGACCGCCCTGAACGGGCTCGGGCTCGGCTATCTCGTCCTGATCGGCACCGCCCTCACCTATTGGCTCTGGGTCAGGGGCATCACCACGCTCGGTGCCAGCGTCGCGTTTCTTGGGCTGCTCAGCCCGACGGTCGCGACCATCCTCGGCGCCGTCCTGCTCGGCCAATGGCTGGGCGGTGTCCAGCTCCTCGGCATCGCGATCATCCTGAGTTCGACGATCACGGGAATGCTGCTCTCGCGCCGCGCTGCGGCCAAAACAGCCGCTACGCCGCAACCCCGAGCCGCTTGATCTCCCACTGGAGCTCGAAGCCGGAATTCTCCTTGACCCGGCGGCGAACCTCCTCGCCGAGCCCCTCGACATCGGCGGCCGTGGCGCCGCCGGCGTTGATCAGGAAGTTGCAGTGCATCTCCGAGACCTGGGCGCCGCCGACGCGCAGCCCGCGGCAGCCGGCGGCATCGATCAGCTTCCAGGCCTTGCCGCCATCCGGATTCTTGAAGGTCGAGCCGCCCGTGCGCTCCTTGATCGGCTGGGCCGCCTCGCGCGCCTGCGTCACCCGGTCCATCTCGGCCTGGATCACCGCCTGATCGCCCGGCCGCCCCTGGAACAGGGCGGAAGTGAAGATGATGTCGCGGGTCGATGCCGCGCTGTTGCGATAAGTGAAGCCCATCTCGGCGTGGGACAAGGTGACGATCTCGCCCTTGCGGGTGACGCCGCGCGCCTCGACCAGCACATCGGTGGTCTCGCCGCCATGAGCACCGGCATTCATGCGCAGCGCCCCGCCGATCGAGCCGGGAATACCGCGATAGAAGGCGAGCCCGTCGAGCGAGGCATCGGCCGCCGCACGCGCCACCTTGACGTCCGGCACCGCCGTTCCCGCCCGCAGCCGGTCACCGCTCTCCAGCTTGATCTCGCCGAAACCCTTGCCGCCGAGCCTGACCACGACGCCGGGAATGCCGCCATCGCGCACGATCAGGTTCGAGCCGAGGCCGACCACGGTGACTGGAACGTCGTCCGGCAGCTTCGAGAGCAGATAGGCGAGATCCTCGTCATCGGCCGGCGTGAACAGGATCTGCGCGGCGCCGCCGACGCGGAACCATGTCAGCCCCGCGAGGTCCTGATTGGCGAGAAGCCGGCCCCGCAGATCGGGGGCCGAGGCGCGGATGTCGGAGGAGAGGTCTTCGAAAGCCATGGTGTCGCTTTAGAGCATGATGTTCCGGGACGGAACAGGTCGTCATGCTCGGGCTTGACCAGAGCATCTCTCGCGGAAGGAGGCTCCCTCACTCTTCTATTCGAGATTCTCGGGTCTGCGCGTCGCTTCGCCCGAGAATGACGGCGGAGAATGCGGGGCGAAGTTACCCGCTAAGCGCCTCGAGCTCTCCCGGCAGCGCATAGGCCCATTGCGTGATGTTACCGGCGCCGAGGCAGACGACGTAATCGCCCGGGCCCGCCAACTCCGCCACCATGCCGGCGAGCTTCTCCGGCCCCTCCAGCGCCATCGCATGGCGATGGCCGCGCGCCTTGATGCCGGCGACGAGCGAATCGCGGTCCGCGCCGGGGATCGGTGCCTCGCCGGCCGCATAGGTATCGGCCACGATCACCGTGTCGGCATCGTTGAAGCAGGCGGCGAAATCGTCGAACAGGCTGGCAAGCCGGGTGTAGCGATGCGGCTGCACCACGGCGACGACCTTGCCCTTGGTCGAGGCGCGGGCAGCCTTGAGCACGGCGGCGATCTCGACCGGGTGATGGCCGTAATCGTCGAAGATCAGCGCGCCGTTCCACTCGCCGGTCTTGGTGAAGCGCCGCTTCACGCCGCCGAAGCCGGCGAGCGCCTCGCGGATGCGCTCGACGGGAATACCGAGGTCATAGGCGACGGCGATGGCGGCAGTGGCATTCAACGCATTGTGGTGGCCCGGCATCGGCATGACGAGATCGCGGATCACCTCGTCGCGTCCGTTCTTGCGGTCGCGGACCAGAAGGGTGAAGCGCGCCTGCCCGCCCGAGAGGTCGATGTCGAGCAGGCGGAAATCGGCCTGCGGGTTTTCGCCATAGGTGATGACGCGCCGGTCGGTGATCTGGCCGACGAGGCCCTGCACCGTCGGATGGTCGATGCACATCACCGCGAAGCCGTAGAAGGGCAGGTTCTCGACGAAGGAGCGGAACGCCGCCTTGATCGCGTCGAAGGTGCCGAAATGGTCGAGATGCTCGGGATCGATATTGGTGACGACCGCGACGTCCGCCGGCAGCTTCAGGAAGGTGCCGTCCGACTCGTCGGCCTCGACCACCATCCAGTCGCTCTCGCCCATGCGGGCATTGGTGCCGTAGGCGTTGATGATGCCGCCATTGATGACGGTCGGGTCGAGCTCGCCCTTCTCCAGCAGCGTCGCGACCAGCGAGGTCGTCGTCGTCTTGCCATGGGTGCCGGCGATGGCGACGCAGGTCTTGAGCCGCATCAGCTCGGCCAGCATCTCGGCGCGGCGCACCACCGGCAGGCGCTTCTCGCGGGCGGCCAGCAATTCGGGATTGTCGCCCTTGATCGCGGTCGAGATCACGACGACCTCGGCCTCACCGAGATTCTCGGCCTTGTGGCCGACGAAGGTGGTGATGCCCTTCTCGGCAAGGCGCTTGACGTTGGCACCATCAGACGCATCCGAGCCCTGCACCTTGTAGCCGAGATTGTGCAGGACTTCGGCGATGCCGGACATGCCGATGCCGCCAATGCCGACGAAATGGATGGAGCCGAGCTTCGGCGGCAGCTTCATGGTGGGCGAATCCTGTCAGTTCGAAGAATGGGCCGTGGCGATCACGAGATCGGCCAGGCGGTCGGCAGCGTCGGGGATACCCGCGCTCTTCGCGTTTGCGGCCATGCTCGTCAAGTGCGCGGGCCGCGCGATGAGCTGCGACAACTCGCTGGCGAGGCGCCGCGGCGTGAGTTCCGGCTGGAGAATACGGATCGCTCCACCCGCCTCTTCGAGGAAGGCGGCGTTGGCAGCCTGGTCCTGATCGAGCGAGCCCGGCAGCGGCACCAGAATGGCGGGCCGGCCGATCACCGACAGCTCGGCGACGGTGGAAGCGCCGGAACGGGCGATGACCAGCTGCGACGCGGCCATCTGCGCGGGCAAGTCCTTGAAGAAGGGCGCGATCGTCGCCTTTACGCCAAGCTTGTCATAGATGCCGCGCACCCGTTCCTCGTCCTCGGCACGCGCCTGCTGGACGATGGTCAGCCGCGCCCGCTCGGCGTCGCTGAGGAGCTGGATCGCAGCCGGCACGATGTCGGCCATGATGCGGGCGCCCTGGCTGCCGCCGAAGACGAGGAGCCTGATCTTGCCCTCGCCCGGCCAGTCATACTCGCGGCCGGCGACCTCGATCACGGCGGGGCGGACGGGGTTGCCGACATGGCGGCATTTCGCCTGCTGCACCGGGGTCAATCCGCCGACCTTGGCGAAACCCGTGGCGATGACGTCGGCGCGTCCGGCGAGGAAGCGGTTGGCGCGGCCGATCACAGCGTTCTGCTCGTGGATCAGCGTGCGCACGCCTGCAAGGGAGGCACCGAGCACCGGAGGGACGGTCGGATAGCCGCCGAAACCGACGACGACATCGGGTCGGACCTCCCTGATGATCCGCCGTGCCGCAAAGGTGCCCTTGGCGATGTGGAACAGCGCCATTGCCTTCTGCAGCGGTGAGCGGCCGGATGGGGTCGCCGCCGGCACGGCATGGACCGCTTCGGCCGGAAAATTGCCGGCATATTCGGCGGCGCGCGTATCGGTCATCAGCACGACGCGCAGGCCCTTGGCGTGTAGCGCGTGGCTCAGTGCCTCGGCCGGAAAGAGATGGCCGCCGGTCCCGCCGGCCGCCAGCATGATGAGCTTGCCCGTGGCCATGCTCAGCGCCCGTAGGAGCCGAAATCGACCGAGCGCGGTCGCCGCCGCGTCAGCGCCAGCAGGAAGCCGGTACCGACCGCGAGCGAAAGCAGCGACGAGCCGCCATATGAGATGAAGGGCAGCGTCATGCCCTTGGCCGGCATCATGTGCAGATTGACCATCATGTTGATCGCAGCCTGGATGCCGAAGAGCAGGGCGAGCCCGGTCACGGCCAGGCGGATGAACGGATCCTCCGCTTTCTGCGCCACGAAGAGCGAGCGCAGTACGATGACCGCGAAGAGCATGACCAGCAGCATGCAGACGACCACGCCGAACTCTTCGGCGGTGACCGCGAAGATGAAGTCGGTATGCGCGTCGGGCAGGATGCGCTTCACCGTGCCCTCGCCCGGCCCCTTCCCGAGCCAGCCGCCCTGCGCGAAGCTCTCCAGCGCCGTATCGACCTGGAAAGTATCGCCCGAACCCTTGTCCATGAAGCGCTCGATGCGGGCGCGCACATGCGGCACCAGTTCGTAGGCGACGAGGATACCGACGGCGCCGACGCCGCCGAGCCCGATCACCCAGAACCAGTGCAGTCCGGCGACGAAGAACAGCCCCGCCCAGACCAGGCTGACCAGCATGGTCTGGCCGAAGTCGGGCTGCAGCACCAGCGGCACTATCGTGACCGGCAGCAGCAGCAGCGCCAGGATCGTGCCCGGCAGGTCCGGCCGGCGCGTGCCTTCGGCGAAGGCCCAGGCAGCCATCACGACGAAGGCGGGCTTCAGGAACTCGGACGGCTGCACAGAGCCCAACGGCCCGAGCGTCAGCCAGCGCTTGGCGCCCTTCACCTCGACGCCGAAATAGAGCGTCGCCACGACCATGGCGAGCGAGACCACGTAGATGATCAGCGCCGCGCGCCGCACCTGCCGGGGCGTCATCAGCGAGACGCCGAGGAAAATCACCATCGCGACGGCGAGATAGGCGGCCTGACGGTTGACGAAATGAAAGGTCGAGAGCCCCAGCCTCTCGGCCACCGGCGGTCCGCCGGCCATCAGCAGCACGACGCCCGACACCATCAGGGCGACGAGCGCGGTGAGGATCAGGCGGTCGATCGACCACCACCAGCGGCCGCTGAGAGAAGGTTCCGCGCGCGAGACCATGACGGGCATCCCATCGACAAATTCTGCGCGACTCTGGCCGCGCCTGCGTGACGAATCACTCTGTCAATGAATGGTTAACCGTTTGATTCCGATGCGTCGGATCAGCAGTTTCTGGGCGCCGCCGTCCACATCATCGCACAGCCGCGGAACGGAACGCCGCCGCCATGCCGTTGAGCAGCGCAGCGGCCCGCGGCCGGCTCACAGCCGAGTGCAGGATGATCGGCCGTGTCGGCAACGGCGGCAGCTTGAAGCGCGCGCCGACATCGACCAGCCCTGCGGGAACGGCGCAATGCGCGAGCGGCGCGAGACCGAGGCCGGCGCTCGCAGCCGCGGCCACCGAAGCCGCCCCCTCCCCGACGAATGCCTCCCGCCAGGGCAGGCCCGCGACGGCAAGCGCCTCGACCGCCATCGCCCGGAGATTGCACGGCTGCCGCTGCACCGCGAGCGGCAGCGGCTCGCCTTGGAACGGCGAGAATGTCGGCGCAGCGAACCAGCCGAACCGCGACTCGGCCAGGGTTTCCCCGTCGCGCCGGCTGGCGTCATGGCGCAGGACGATGACCGCATCGAGCTCGCCGGCATCGAACATCTCAAGCAGCCCACGGGAGAGCCCCGTCCGCAGCGACAGCGTCACGCCGCCGCCCTGCTGGCCGGCGACTTGGATCGCCCGCGTCAGCTCGGGGCCGACGAGATGATGCGTGACGCCGAGGCTCAACGAGACGCTCTCCTGCATCAACGCCTCGGTGGCGCGCCGATGGGCGGCGAGGACATCCCGCGCCGGTCCGAGGAAACGTTCGCCCGCAGGAGTCAGGCCGATGCGGCGCGGCGTGCGTTCGAGCAGGCGCTGGCCGATCTGCGCCTCCAGCCGCTTCAGCCGCAGCGAGACCGCGGCCTGCGTCGTGTTCAGCGCAGCGGCGGCCTTGGTGAAGGAGCGCAGATCGGCGGCGAGCACGAAGGTCTCGATGGCCTCGGGGTCGAGTGGGCGGCGGATATCCATAACAGAACGATATCATTGATATCCGGATCACAACAATTCCGATAAGGTGAAAATTGGCGTCTGGTCGTGGGATCACCTCCCGGGATCAAGAGCCGATGACCAGAACCGCCCTCACCGCCCCGCCCGCGCCAAGCGGAGAGCCGGCACAGACCAGCATCTCCATCTGGGCCGTCCTCACGGTCGCCGTGGGGACGCAGACCGCCGGCTCCGTGGTCTCGCAGGGCGTCTACATCCTCGTCCCCTTCTGGCGCGATGCCTTCGGCGTCTCGCTCGCCTCGGCCTCACTGGCGGTCACGCTGATGAATGGCACGCAGATCGCGACGATCTACGCGATCGGCCGCGCCATAGACCGCTATGGCGAGCGCATCGTCGTGAGCCTCGCCATGTTGGGCATGGCGGCCGCGATGGCCGCTGCTTCCTTCGCGACGGAGCTGACTGGTCTTCTGATCAGCATGGTCTTTCTCGGCGGCACCTATGCGGCCGTGCAGCCGGGTGGCACCCGCGCCATCATGCGCTGGTTCCCGCCGCGCCATCGCGCCCTGGCGACCGGCTTCCGGCAGGCCGCCGTCCCGCTCGGCACGATGATCGCGGCGGCGCTCCTGCCCCTCATTGCCGCGCAAGCCGGCCTGTCTGCCGCCGCATGGTTCAGCGCAGGCGTTTCCGTCCTCGGCAGCCTGCTGTTCCTGCTGTTCTATCGTGAGGGTGGGCAGGCCGCGCCGGGAGCAAAGCGCGAGGAGCCATTGCGGCTCGGCGCCCTGGTCCGCACCGTCGGAAAGAACCCGCAATTCTGGCCGGTGCTCGGGCTGGGCATCGCGATGTCGGCCTTCCAGTTCACCTTCACCGCCCACGCCATCGGTTACATGGCGGGCTCGCTCGGCTTCGGCATGGTCGGCGCCGCCGGCTTGTTCGCGCTCGCGCAGTTGGCCGGCATTCCCGGCCGCGTCGGACTGCCCTGGCTGAGCGACCGGCTCTGGCCCGGACACCGTCCGCGCTCCTTCGCAGCCATCGCCCTGATCGGGGCCGGGACCGCCGCCGTCTTTGCCCTCCTGCCGCTGGGCTCGCCGGCATGGCTGGCGGCGACGATACTCGTCGGCTTCGGCCTGTTCGGCATCGGCTGGTTCCCGATCTACCTGCTCCAGATCGCGGAAATGGCGCCGCCGAATTCCATCGCCTCGACCGTCAGCTTCGCCTCGACGCTCTGCCTCATCGTGATGGCTGCCGGCCCCTGGCTCTTCGGCCTGGTCGTCGACCAGTTCGGCTACTCCTGGGCCTGGGCGCTGCTGATCGCCCCCGTCGTCGTCACCGCCATTCCGCTCGCGGCGCATGGCAACCGGGCGGACAAATAGACCGCCCTCACCCCTTGCCCACCGCCGCCGCGAAGATGCGGGCGATACCGGCAAGCCGTTGCGCGTAGATCTCGCAGCTGGGCGGCGTCCCTGTCTTCGCGCCGGCTGCGGCGAACATGATCCCGGCAATCCAATCATCGACGGAGACGGGGGCGCTGGACATCACGATCTCGCCTTGGGCTTCCGCTTCCTGGAGCAGCAGGCGCGCATATCGGGCGAAGATCTGCTCGAAGGCCTGCAGCTCGCGCGTGGCGATGGTGTTCATCACCGCCTTCAGCTCGACGAGATGTTCGCCCGTGCCGAAGCTGGCATAGGCCTGCCCGTGATGAGCCTGAAGCAGGGCCGCAAGCCGTTGCGCAAACGCACCCTTCGTCGCGACAACCTCACGGCAACGTGCCTCGACGCGGCGTCCGAGCAGGTGCAGCATTGCCCGGAAGACATCGTCCTTGCCCTTGAAATGCAGGTAGAGCGTCGCCTTGGCGAGTCCGGCCTCCTTGGCGATGTCGTCCATCGAGCTGCGCTTGTAGCCGTAGCGGGCGAACAGCCGCAGCGCCGCATCGGCAATCTGGTCGACGCGCGCATTCGCGTCATCGACAGGGATGGAGCTGGAACTTTCGCTTCTGTCCGGCATTGCAGCGTCAGTAGTCTTGACAAAATCCAAACTGCGCGCAATCATCCTAATTAGACTCAAATCGTCTAATTAGTCCAGTCGCGCGACCCAGGGCTACGGATGCATCGCCCGCCATCTGATATGTCAGATCAGGCCTTCGAGGGCGAGCCCTCGATCCGCACCATGGTGCCGCGCTGCGTCATGCCAGCATTCGGAGGCAGCCATGGTCTCTCTCAAGGTCAACGGGACGACGCATAGCGTCGACGTCGACGACGACACGCCCCTGCTCTGGGCGATCCGCGACAATATCGGCCTCACCGGCACCAAATTCGGCTGCGGCGTCGCCCAATGCGGCGCCTGCACGGTCTATATCGACGGCCAGCCGCTGCGTTCCTGCGTGACGCCGGTGTCAGCCGTCGGCACCAGCGAGATCACCACCATCGAGGGCCTCGCCGGCAAGGAAGCGGATGCCGTCCAGGCCGCCTGGATCGCCCGCGACGTGCCGCAATGCGGCTATTGCCAATCCGGCCAGGTGATGAGCGCCATCGCCCTGCTCAAGGAAAACCGCAAGCCGACGGACCGCGACATCGACCTCGCGATGAACGGCAATATCTGCCGCTGCGCCACCTATGTCCGCATCCGCGCCGCGATCCATGACGCGGCCCGCGCGCTGGAGATCTGAGCCATGACCGCGCATGATCCCAAGCTCTCCCGCCGCGCCTTGCTGGCAGGCGCGGGCGCCCTCGTCATCGGCTTCAACCTGCCGCGCAATGCCCGCGCCCAGTCCGGCGCCGCCTCCGGCTTCAGGCCCGGCGGCAACGCAGCCTTTGCCCCCAACGCCTTCATCCGCGTCGCGCCGGACGACACCGTCACGGTGATCGTCAAGCATATCGAGTTCGGCCAGGGGCCGTTCACTGGCCTCGCCACCCTCGCCGCCGAGGAGATGGACGCCGCCTGGAGCCAGATGCGCGCCGAGCACGCGCCGGCTGACGTCAAGCTCTACGCCAATCTCGCGCTGGGCGTTCAAGGCACCGGCGGCTCGACCGCGATCGCCAATAGCTGGGAGCAGATGCGCAAGGCGGGTGCCGCCGCCCGCGCCATGCTGGTCCAGGCCGCGGCCGATGCCTGGAAGGTTCCGGTCTCCGAGATCAAGGTCGAGGCCGGCGTGATCAGCCACGCCTCGGGCAAGCAGGGCCGCTTCGGCGAATTCGCCGAGGCCGCCGCGAAGTTGCCTGTGCCCGAGAACCCGCCGCTGAAAGCCGCCTCGGCCTACCGGCTGATCGGCAAGGAGGGCGCGGTGAAGCGGCTCGACACCGCCGATAAGACGCGCGGCAAGGCGCAGTTCACCATCGACATCCACACGCCGAACATGCTGACGGTGGTGGTCGCTCGCTCGCCGCGCTTCGGCGGCAAGGTCGCGAGCTTCGACGCCTCGCAGGCGCTCAAGGTCAAGGGCGTCGTCGACGTCAAGCAGATCGGCTCCGGCGTCGCGGTCTATGCCAACGGGACATGGCCGGCATTGAAGGGACGCGAAGCCCTCAAGGTCACCTGGGACGACAGCGAGGCGGAGAAGCGCGGCAGCGCCGAGCTGATCGCCGAATACCGCCGCCTCGCCCGGCAGCCCGGCACTCTCGCCGGCAGCCATGGCGACGCCGAGGCCGCGCTCGCCAAGGCCGATCGCGTGATCGAGGCCGAGTTCGTCTTCCCCTATCTGGCGCATGCGCCGATGGAGCCACTCGACGGCTATCTGGAATGGGATGGCGAGAAGGCGCATGCCCGCTTCGGCAGTCAGTTCCAGACCACCGAGCACCAGACCATCGCCACCATCCTCGGCCTGCCGCCGGAGAAGGTGAACCTCGAGACCATGCTCGCCGGCGGCAGCTTCGGCCGGCGCGCGCAGGTCAGCCAGCACCTCGCCGCCGAGCTCGCCATGGCCGCCAAGGCGATCGGCCCGAACCGTCCGGTCAAGGTGGTCTGGACCCGCGAGGACGACCTCACCGGCGGCTATTACCGGCCGCTCTTCGTGCATCGCCTCAGGGGCGCGGTGAAGGACGGCAAGATCACCGCCTGGTCGAACACGCTGGTCGGCCAATCCTTCTTCCTCGGAACGCCCTTCGAGTCCTTCGTGGTCAAGAACGGAATCGACGCGACCTCGGTCGAGGGCGCCAACGAGATCTTCTACGAGGTGCCCGATTTCCGCTGCGAGGTGCACAACCCCAAGGTCGGCGTGCCCACGCTATGGTGGCGCTCCGTGGGCCACACCCATACCGGCTATGCCGTCGAGTGCTTCGTCGACGAGTTGCTGCAGGCTGCAGGGCAGGATCCGCTGCAGGGGCGTCTCGCCATGATGGGCGACAGGCACCCCCGCGCCGCAGCCGTGCTGAAGGCCGTCGGCGAGATGGCGGGCTGGAAGGGCTCCGCGCCGGTCGATGGCCGCGCCCGCGGCGTCGCGGTAGTCGAGAGCTTCAGCTCCTACGTCGCCCAGATCGCCGAAGTCTCGATCGGGCCGGAGGGCGAGCCGAAGGTCCACAAGGTCTGGTGCGCGGTGGATTGCGGCGTCGCCGTCAATCCCGACATCATCCGCGCCCAGATGGAGGGCGGCATCGGCTTCGGCCTCGGCCACGCCCTCTACGGCCAGATCACCCTCGACGGCGGCCGGCCGGTCCAGACCAATTTCCATGAATACCGCTCGTTGCGCATCAACGAGATGCCGGACGTCGAGGTCAGGATCATCGCCTCGAACGAGAAGCCGACCGGTGTCGGCGAGCCCGGCGTGCCGCCGATCGGCCCCGCCGTCGCGAACGCGCTCGCCGCGCTCGGCCACGGCCGGCCCCGCCAGCTGCCGATGCAGGGAGGTTCCGTCTGATGAGCAGGAACCTGATCCTCGCCGCGGCGGCGGCCGTTGCCGTCTGCCTCACTGGCAGCGCCATGACGCGGGCGCAGAACGCCGGGCAGGCCCAGCCGGGCGGCGCCAGCTTGCGACCTGCTTCGAGCTTCTCCGCCATCGCCAACCAGCGCGACCGCTCGGTCGCGCTCTTCAACGAGATGGGCAAGGTGCTCACGCATCCGCGCTGCATGAACTGCCATCCGGCGACGGAGCGGCCCCGACAAGGCGATGCACGCAAGCTGCACGAGCCGGTGGTCGTACGCGGCAAGGACGGCCACGGCGCGACCGGCCTCCATTGCGCGACCTGCCATGGCAAGGAGAACTTCGACCCGGCCGGGGTTCCGGGCGACGGACATTGGGCCCTCGCCCCGGCCTCGATGGCCTGGGAAGGCAAGACGCTCGGTCAGATCTGCGAGCAGTTGAAGGACCAGAACCGCAACGGCAGCCGCGACACCGCAGCGCTGATCAAACATGTCACCACCGACAGCCTCGTGCTCTGGGGCTGGAATCCCGGAAAGGGGCGCACGCCCGCGCCCGGCACGGCGGCCGAGTTCGGCGCGCTGATGCAGGCCTGGGCCGATAGCGGCGCCGCCTGCCCGGCGTCGTGAATTGTTGGATCAGCCCTTCGGGCTGGCCGGATTTCCTGCAGTCCCGAACGGCACGAAGCCCGGCAGCTCCGCGACCAGCTTGCGGAACGCGTCGCCGCGCACCTCGAAATTCGGGAACTGGTCGAAGGAGGCGCAGGCCGGCGAGAGCAGCACCGCGATCTCGCCCTCGCCCGGCTTCGCCAACGCGTCGCGGGTGGCATCCGCCACGGCCTGGTCGAGCGTGACGCTGCGCTCATAGGCGACGCGCCCGTCATCGTCGAAGGTCACGGCGAAGAGATCGCTCGCCGCGCCGATCAGATACGCCCTGGCGATGTTGGGGAAGTAGCGGCGCAAGGATTCGATGCCGCCCTCCTTGGCCTTGCCGCCGAGGATCCAGAAGATGTCGTGGAAGGAGGTCAGCGCCTTCTCGGTCGAATCCGCATTGGTCGCCTTGGAATCGTTGATGAAGACAACGCGGCCGAGGCGGCCGAGTTCCTCCATGCGATGCGCCAGTCCGGGATAGGTCTTGAAGCCAGCGGCGATTTCTTCTGCAGAAAGGCCCAGCGCGGAGCAGGCGGCGAAGGCCGCAGCCGCGTTCTGCGCGTTGTGCGAGCCGCGCAACGAGCCGATGCCGGCGAGATTGGCGACGACTCGCGGCTTGCCATCCTTGACCTCGACGATCCGAGTATCGAGCCGGCCCTGATTGGCGGTAACCCCGGCGAAGACGCCCTCGTCGAGCGGCTGCTCGCCGCTGATCTTCACGAGCGGCCGCCCCCCGGCGGCGCGCCGGCGCGCCATCTGCTTCGAGGCCTCGTCATCCACGCCGACCACGGCGATATCGGCGGCGGCGACCAGCCGTTCCTTGATCGCCGCATAGTTCTCCAGCGAGCCGTGCCGGTCGAGATGATCAGGCGTCAGGTTCATCTGGATGCCGACGGTCGGCGCCAGCGTCGGCGCGAGGTCGATCTGGTAGCTCGAGCATTCGATGACGTGGATGCGGTTCGCAGCCGGCGGCTCGAGCGCCAGCACGGCCGTACCGATATTCCCGCCCATCTGCACGTCCCGGCCGGCCTCCTTCAGCACATGGGCGATCAGCGCGGTCGTGGTCGACTTGCCGTTGGTGCCGGTAATGCAGACGACCGGCGAGCCCGGCGCGATCTTCGCCCGCTCGCGGAAGAACAGCTCGACATCGCCGATGATCGCGACGCCTGCAGCCTTGGCCTTCTCTACCGTCCAATGCGGCTCGGGATGGGACAGCGGCACACCCGGCGAGAGCACGAAGGCGGCGAAGCCCGACCAGTCGGCACTTGCCAGATCGATGACGGCGATGCCTTCCGCCGCCGCCTTGTCGCGGCTGCCCTGATTGTCGTCCCAGGCGGCGACGTCGGCGCCGCCCGCCTTCAGCGCACGCGCCGTGGCGAGGCCGGAGCCGCCGAGGCCAAAGAGGGCGACCTTGCGCCCGGCGAAGACCGTGACGGGCGTCATGCTCACGCTCTCAGCGCAGCTTGAGCGTGGACAGGCCGACCAGCGCCAGCACCACTGAGATGATCCAGAAGCGGATCACCACCTGCGGCTCCGTCCAGCCCAGCTTCTCGAAATGGTGGTGGATCGGCGCCATCAGGAAGACGCGCTTGCCAGTGCGCTTGAACACGGCGACCTGAATGATCACCGAGAGCGCCTCGACGACGAAGAGACCGCCGACGATGGCCAGCACGATCTCATGCTTGGTCGCGACCGCGATGGTGCCGAGCAGGCCGCCCAGGCCGAGCGAACCGGTGTCGCCCATGAAGATCTGGGCCGGCGGCGCGTTGAACCAGAGGAAGCCGAGACCGGCGCCGATCACTGCGCCGCAGACGACGGCGAGCTCGCCTGCACCAGGGATGTGATGGATCTGCAGGTAGTTGGCGAAGATCGCGTTGCCGACGAGATAGGAGATGAAGCCGAAGGTGCCGGCCGCGATCATCACCGGCACGATGGCGAGGCCGTCGAGCCCGTCGGTCAGGTTCACCGAATTGCCGGCGCCGACGACGACGAAGGCCGTGACCAGCGGGAACAGGATGCCGAGCGGGATGATCGCTTCCTTGAGGAAGGGCATCGCGAAACCCGAGCCGATCGCCGCGGGCTGCGTCTGCATGATGGCATAACAGGCGATCAGCGCGACCACGACCTCGATCGAGATGCGCGCCTTGCCCGAAAAGCCCTTATGCGACTGCTTGGTGACCTTGAGATAGTCGTCATAGAAGCCGATGGCGCCATAAGCCGCGGTTACGCCGAGCACGATCCAGACATAGGGGTTGCGCAGATTGCCCCAGAGCAGCACGGCAGCGAACAGGCCCGACATGATCATCAGCCCGCCCATGGTCGGCGTGCCGCGCTTGGCGAGATGCGTCTCCGGCCCGTCGGTGCGGATCGGCTGGCCCTTGCCTTGCTTGATCCTGAGCCAGGAGATCGCCGCCGGGCCGAAGAAGAAGACGAAGAGCAGGGCCGTCGCCGTCGCCCCGCCTGCGCGGAAGGTGATGTAGCGAAAGACGTTCAGGATCGGGAAGGTGCCGGAGAGTTCGGCGAGCCAGACGAGCATGCTTGGGCGTTCTCTTAAGGGTCAGTCTTCGGCAGGCACGGCAGGAAAGCGCGCGAGGATCGCCTTGACGATCGGCCCCATGCGCGAGCCGAGCGACCCCTTGACCGTGATGACATCGCCGGCGCGGATCGCATCGAGCACGAGCGGCTCCAGTTCGCCCGCCCCGGGGGCATAAGCCCCCCGCATGGGCGAAGGCAAGCTTTCATAGAGCCCTTTCATCAGCGGCCCGCAGGCAAAGACCTTGTCGATCCTGTTGGCGACGAGCGGTTCGGACAGGCCCTTGTGCAGCTCCGCGCCGGTCGATCCGAGCTCCAGCATGTCGCCGAGCACGGCAATGCGGCGCCCCCTGCCCTCGACCGGCAGGCGGCCGAGATTTTCGATCGCAGCGCGCATCGAGGCGGGGTTGCCGTTGTAGCTCTCGTCGAGCAGCGTGAGCGCGCCGCCCGGCGCATGCAGGATCTGCCGCGCCCCTCGCCCGGCCGGGGGCTTCAGGTCGCCGAGCGCCAGCGCCGCAAGAGCAAGGTCGGCACCCAGTGCATGGACGACCGCGAGCACCCCGAGCGAGTTCAGCACGATATGCTTGCCCGGGCTGCCGAGGCGGTAGGTAACAGGCTCGCCGAAGACACGGGCCTCGACCGTCGACATGTCCGGCTTCAGCGCGCAGGAGACGAGCTTCACATCGGCATCGGGGCTTTCGCCGAAAGTGATGATCCGCCCGGCCGGGCCGGACTTGGCGATGTCGCGCAGCAATTCGGACTGCGGGATGTCGGCATTGACGATCGCAGTGCCGCCCTTCTCCAGCTCCCAGAAGACACCGGCTTTCTCTTCCGCGATCCCTTCCACCGAGGCGAAAGCGGCGAGATGCACCGGCTGGATCGTGGTGATGATCGCAACCTGCGGGCGCACCATCCGCGCCAGCGGCACGATCTCGCCGGGGCTGTTCATCCCGATCTCGTAGACCGCATATGCCACGTCGCTGGGAGTGCGACACAATGTGAGCGGCACGCCCCAATGGTTGTTGTAGGAGGCGATCGGCGCATGCGTCCTGCCTTGCCGCGACAGCACGAGGCGCAGCGCCTCCTTGGTGCCGGTCTTGCCGACCGAGCCGGTGACAGCGATGACCTTCGCCTTCAGCTCGGCGCGCCGCGCCGTACCGGCCTGCTCCATCGCCCTGAGCACGTCGGGCACCACGGCGAGCGCGCCGGCGCCCGCGAATTCCGCCGCATGCGCCTCGTCGATCACGGCCAGCGCGGCGCCCTTCTGCAGCGCGGCCTTCACGAAGTCATGCCCGTCCCGCGCCTCGCCCTTGATGGCAAAGAAGACATCGCCCGGCTCGAGCGTGCGGGTGTCGATCGAAGCGCCTGTCACGGCCGGCGGGACCGCTCCCTCGGCACGCGCGCCCAGCGCCGCGATCAGCTTGTCTCCGGTCCAGAGCGGGGCGCTCATCCTGCAATCTCCGATAGCGCTTTCCGGACGACGTCGTGATCCGAGAAGGGCAATGTGCGGTCGCCTATGATCTGGCCGGTTTCATGGCCTTTTCCGGCGACGACCAGCAAATCCCCAGGCATCAGCATGCACACCGCGCTTCTGATCGCCTCCTCGCGGTCGCCGATCTCCAGGAGCTTCGGCGAAGCGGCCATGATCTCGGCCCGGATCGTCGCCGGGTCCTCGCTGCGCGGATTGTCGTCGGTGACGATGGCGATGTCGGCCTTCTCGGCCGCGATCGCGCCCATCAGCGGGCGCTTGCCCTTGTCGCGGTCGCCGCCGCAGCCGAAGACGCAGATCAGCCGCCCGGTCGCATAGGGGCGCAGCGTCGTCAGCACGGCCGCGAGCGCATCGGGCTTATGGGCGTAGTCGACGACGACAAGCCCGCCATTGGCCTCTCCAACGCGCTCCAACCGCCCGGCTACGCCCGTGAGCCCGGAAATCGCCTTGAGCGATGCGGCCTTGTCCTCACCGGTCGCGATGGCAAGCCCTGCGGCGACCAGTGCGTTGCCCGCCATGAAATCGCCGACCAGCGGCAGGGCGACGGAGAGTTCCTGCCCGTCGAAGCCGACCGTCAGGCGCTGCGAGAAGCCGTCGCGCTCATTGGCCAGCAGCGTGAGCGTCTCGCCCTTGCGGCCGATGCCGATGATCGGATGCCCGGCGGTGGCTGCAGCCTGCGCCGCCTCCTCCGCAAAGGGCTCGTCGCGATTGATCACAACGGGCGCGCCCTCCGGCAACAGCGTCCAGAGCCGGAGCTTCGCGGCGAGGTAGTCCTCGAGGCTGGGATGATAATCGAGATGGTCCCGCCCGAGATTGAGGAAGGCGCCGGCCTTCAGCCGCACGCCGTCGAGACGACGCTGGTCGAGCCCGTGCGAGGAAGCTTCCATCGCGAGATGCGTGATGCCCTCTCCAGCCAGCCTATCGAGCGAGGCATGCAGCGAGAGCGGGTCGGGCGTGGTCAGCGAACCGTAATCGGCCCCTTTGGCCGTCACGACACCAATCGTGCCGACGCTCGCGGCCTCATGGCCAAGCGCCTGGAAGATCTGCCGGGTGAAATCCGCGACGGAGGATTTGCCGCTCGTCCCTGTCACGGCGACGATGGTCTCAGGCTGGCGCGGATGGATCTTGGCAGYGGCCAGCGCCAGTGCGAGCCGCGGATCGTCGACCTCAGCGAAGGCGACGCCCGCCGGCAGGTCGGCCGGGCGCGGGCCGCCGGAAATCACGGCGACTGCGCCGTGCCCCACCGCATCCATGATGAAGCGTGCGCCATCCGCCTTCGCGCCGGCGAGCGCGACGAAGACGTCGTCCCCCGTGACCTTGCGGCTGTCGAAGGCGACGCCATGCACCTGCTGGCTGGCGGCGTCGGCGTCGAAAGTCTCGGGGAAGAGGTCTCCGAGGCTGTATCCGGTCATCGTCATGGTCACCGTTATAGGCTGAGTTCAGCGCGAACCCCAGGCCCCGAGCTTGGCCATCAGCGGGAAGGGCGATGGCGGCGGGTCGAAGCGCGGGGACAGGCCGAGGATCGGCGCCGCACGCTCGATCACCTTGCCGGTCGTGACGCCGGCGTTCCACGCGGCGGTCGAATAGCCGCCACTCTCGGCATAGCCCTTCGGCTCGTCATAGATCGCGAGGAAGAGATATTTTGGCTTGTCGGAGGGGGCGATCGCCGTGAAGGTCGTGAAGTTCTTGTTCTTGGCATAGCGGCCGTTGACGACCTTTTCGGCCGTGCCGGTCTTGCCGCCAACGAAATAGCCGGGGATATCGGCCTTGCGTGCCGAGCCCTTCTCGCCGTTGAGCCTCATGATGAAGCGCATCGCCTCCGAGGTCTCCGGCTTGATCACGCGCGTCGCCACCTTGCGCGCATCCTCCTCGGAGCGCTTCAGGAAGGTCGGCTTCATCAGATAGCCGCCATTGACCAGCGCCGCGACGGCGGCGAGCGCCTGCAGCGGCGCCACCGCGAGACCGTGGCCGAAGGCGATGGTCGCGGTATTGATCTCGCCCCAGCGCTGCGGAACGATCGGGGCGGCGCTTTCCGGCAGCTCCGTCGTCATCCGGTCGAGCTGCATCATCTTCTTGAGAAAGGCCTTGTGGCCCTCGACGCCGACGGCCAGCGCCATCTTGATCGAGCCCATGTTGGACGAGTGCAGGAAGACCTCTGGCACCGTCAGATTGCGGCCGGTGCCATGGTATTCCTTGATGACCTGGCGGCCGAACCGCATCATGCCGCCGGCGGTCGAAAAGCTCGAATTGATGTTGACCTTGCCGGAGTCGAGCGCCATCGCGATGGTCAGCGCCTTGAAGGTCGAGCCCATCTCGTAGACGCCGACATTCATCCGGTTGATCCGGTCCTTCTCCAGTGCATCGACCGGGTTGTTCGGGTCGAAATCCGGCAGCGACGCCAGCGCGATCACCTCGCCGGTGTTCACGTCCATGATCGCGCCGGCCGCCGCGATGGCCTTGAAGCGCTCCATGCCTTTGAAAAGCTCGTCGCGCAGCAGGTGCTGGACGCGCAGGTCGATCGAGAGTTGAACCGGCTTGAGATCATTCGCCTCGGTCGCGAGGCCGGCACCGTTGAGGTCCTGCAGACCCTGCGAGTCGATGTATTTCTCGATACCGGCGATGCCGACATTGTCGACACTCGCGAAGCCCAGCACATGCGCCGCCGCCGTGCCGTTGGGATAGACGCGCTTGTTCTCCGGCACGAAGCCGACGCCGGGGATGCCGAGCCGGTGCACCTCGGCCTGCTGGCGCGGCGTGATCTCGCGCTTGACCCAGACGAAGCCCTTCTTGGTGCCGAGCTTGTCGCGCAGATCCTTGGCGTCGAGATCCGGCAGCACGGCCGTCAGCAGCTCGGTCGCCTCGTCCTTGTCGAGGATCTTGCGCGGTTCGGCGAAGACCGAGACCGTGCGGATGTCGGTGGCCATCACCTCGCCGTTGCGGTCGGTGATGTCCGGCCRCGCGGCGGAGATGGCGTTCGAGGTGGCGCGGCGCAGGCCCACCTGCTCGTTCGGCAGCGTCGCCAGCATGACGAGCCGGCCGGTGATGGCGATGAACAGGGCGGAGAAACCGAGGATGACGAGGCCGACGCGCGGCTGGCTCTTCTCCCCGCTCATGCGGAAAACGTCGCGCAACCAGGCCAGGCGCCCGCGCTTGACCGCGCCCTCGGCGGCCTCGTGCTGTTGCTCCATCGGCGCCTCGTTCTGCTTCGGCTCGGTCATGGCATCGGTCCCGGCGTCGTGGCGCTCGTCGTGCCGCCCGTCCTGGCGCTCCTCGGCGTTTCGGTGGGGAGGCCCAGGCCGAGATCCTCGAGCTTGCGGCCGATGGTATCGACCTTCGGCCCGCGATTGGGGATGTCGGAAGGCTTGACGACCTGCGTCACGACGAAGGGCTGCAGGTCGAGATGCCGCTCGGCCAGCGCCTGGACCCGGTCGGGCCTGTTCAGGAACTGCCATTCCGCCTTGAGCACCTGGATGGCGTCGCGCTCGCGCTGAGTTTTGCTCTTGAGCTTCTGGAGGTGTTCGGCCGCCAGCGTCGTCTCGTATTTGATCGAATAGGCATAGACCGCCGAGGAGACCAGCGCACCGATGGCGATGACATGCAGGAGCTTGATCACGCTCAGGATCTCCGGCGCGGCTGCGGATCGGGAACGGTCGAAAGCGCGACGAGCCCGGCATCGGCGCCGCGTGCCGGCGCCTCGTTGCGCTCGGCGGCGCGCAGCTTGGCCGAGCGCGCCCGCGGATTGGTCCGCATCTCCGCCTCGGACGGCGCAACCGCGCCCTTGGCGATCAGCCGGAAGGTCGGCTGCGCCGCCGCCACGGCCGGAGCATGGCGGGAGCCCGACGGCACGCGGCCAGAGCGCTCGGCGAAGAACTGCTTGACGATCCGGTCTTCCAGCGAATGGAAGGTTACGACGACCAGCCGGCCGCCGGGCTTCAGCACGGCCTCGGCCGCATGCAGCGCCCTGACCAGCTCGCCGAGTTCGTCGTTGACGGCGATGCGCAGCGCCTGAAAGACGCGCGTCGCCGGATGCGCCCCACCCGGTTCCCCGCGCACGATGCCGGCGACAAGGTCTGCGAACTGCTTGGTGGTGGTGAGCGGAGCCTTGCGGCGAGCCTCGACGACGGCGCGAGCGACGGCGCGCGAGCGACGCTCCTCGCCATAATGGTAGAAGATGTTGGCGAGGAGCCCTTCCTCAGACTGATTGATGATGTCGGCAGCGCTCTGCCCCTGCCCGCTCATCCGCATGTCGAGCGGTCCGTCGAAACGGAACGAGAAGCCGCGCTCCGCCTGGTCGATCTGCATCGACGAGACGCCGATATCGAGCACGACGCCGTCGAGCGGCACCATTTTGAAGCGCTGCGCCTCCTCCGCGAGCTCGCCGAAGCAGGCCTGCGACAGCGTCAGCCGCCCGGCCATCGCCGCGACGAGGTCGGCCCCACCGGCGATTGCCGTCGGGTCGCGGTCGAGCCCAAGCAGGATCGCATCCGGCGCCGCATCGAGGATCGCCTTGGTGTAGCCGCCCGCGCCGAAGGTTCCGTCGAGATAGCGCCCGCCCGGCCGCGGCGCGAGGGCCTCCAGCACCTCGGCGAGCAGGACCGGCACGTGACGGGCCGCTCCGCCCGCGGCCGCGTCCGAATGACCGGTCATGGACTTGTTCCTCCGGCCGGCCCGGCGAGGCCGCCCAGCGTGCGCTTGACGTCGCGCAGGCGCGTCCGCGCTGCCTCGAGATGGGCGCGGAAACGCTCCGGCTCCCAGATCTGGAATTTGTGGCCGTGGCCGACGAAGGTCACGGTGTCGCCGATCCCGGCATGCGCCTTCAGCGCCTCGCTCAGCACCATCCGCCCCTCCGTATCGACCTTCAGCACCTCGGAGGTGCCGTTGAGCGCCGTCGAAAGCAGCTCCCACTCGTCCGAGAACGGCGAGAAGCGGGCCAGAATGTCGTCGATCGTGGCCCGCAGCGCGTTGCCGCCGGCGTCGAGCGCCGGCAGATCGAGCGCCTGATGGACATAGAGCCCCTCGTAGCCGTCCTTCGCAAGGACCGCCCGGAAACTCGATGGAATGGAAACGCGCCCCTTGGCGTCGAGTCGATTGGTGAAGTTCGAGACGAAGCGGTCCGTCAACGCCGCCTCCCGGCTTGCACCTCATGGCGCCGCAGCGCGGCGTGGCGGGCGGCGAAAAGACCCCCCGCCGAAGCGGGCAAGGCGCCTCCGACAGCCAAAATCCGCGCGGCACACGGACCTTGACCCTTGGATTGCCTGCCGGCTTCGACGGGATGATTTGGGATAGCATGGGCAATAATGGGCGTCAATGGAATCACAGGCGCGGAAGCACCCCTGCGAGGACTCCCCGCCATCACAGCTCGTTAAGGTTAAGTATCCGTAAGCGCGCAGAAATTGGCTTCGCCGAGCCGAGCGGCCCGGCGACGCGCGACATCGCCGCACCGAAAAATGTTTGCGGAAAAACGCAGTCATTTGGGCCAGCCGCGAAGCAGCACCGATCCGGAATCCATCAAAGGCTCCGCCCTGCGATGGATTCCGGGTCAAGCCCGGAATGACCGAGCACTGCCAGTGAAAGGCGGAATGCTCAAACGTCGCGGGACGCCGCCAGCAGCGCGTCACGGATGAGGCCGAGCTGGTCGCGCAGTTGCTCGGCGCCCTGCGCCGTCGCGCCCAGAGCCTGCCCGATCAGACCCTGCACGCAGCGCCCCCTCTCCCGCATCTTCTCGCCTTTCTCGGCGAGCCGGACGCGAACCTGGCGCTCGTCGCGCTCGTCACGCTCGCGCCGGATAATGCCGGCGGCGTCGAGCCGTTTGAGCAGCGGCGTCAGCGTGCCGGAATCCAGCATCAGCTTCTCGCCGAGTTCCTTGACGGTGAGCCCATCCCGCTCCCACAGCGCGAGCATCACCAGATACTGCGGATAGGTCAGCCCGAGCTCGGCCAGGATCGGCCGGTAGGCCCGGTTGAAGGCATGGCCGACCTGATAGACGGCAAAGCAGAGCTGCTGCTCCAGCCGGGGCATCTTTTGTTCAGCCTCATCCCGATCAGCCATCTCGCCCTCGCCCTTTCACATTGAGGCAAACCCGAATTTGCTCGTGCGATCAACCGTCGCGAGGTTCGCGCAAATTAATTGTTGACAATCTAATTGTACACAATCTAAATAGCAAGCGTCAGTTCACCGCAGAGAAGGAGCTTTCCGATGAAAATCCTCTACACCGCCCATGGTTCCGCCACTGGCGGCCGCGAAGGCCAGGCCGCAACCGATACCGGCAACGTCAAGCTCGTCCTGAACACCCCGAAGGAGCTTGGCGGCGGCGGCGGCGACGGCACCAACCCCGAGCAGCTCTTCTCGATGGGCTATTCGGCCTGCTTCCTCGGTGCGCTCAAATTCGTCGCCGGCAAGGAAGGCGTGAAGATCCCCGAGGACGCCCGTGTCAGCGCCGATGTCGGAATCGGCCCGCGCGATGACGGCACCGGCTTCGGCATTGCGGCCAAGCTGACGATCTCGGTCCCGGGCGTCGACAAGGCGGTGGTCGAGAGCCTCGTCCAGAAGGCCCATATCGTCTGCCCGTATTCCCACGCCACCCGCGGCAACATCGACGTCGAGCTGCAGGTGGCCTGAGCGGCCGCATGTGTCGAAATGCGAAAGGGCCGGGATCGCTCCCGGCCCTTTTCGTATCTGGAGGTGCCAGTCGGCCTGTAAGCCGGGTTCTGGATGGCCGGAGGATCGCTCCCCCGACGTGACGGCCATTCCTCTGGGACGCGCATCGCTGCGCGCCTCGAGCAACCAACCCGGACGACGGGGCACAGAAACCTGCCCCTCCCCGCTTGCGCGGAAAGCATCGTCCCTATTCGGTTTTGCTCCCGGTGGGGCTTGCCATGCCGTCCCCGTTGCCGGGTCCGCGGTGCGCTCTTACCGCACCTTTTCACCCTTACCTCGCCAAGAAAGCCGAAGCTCTCAGCGCGAGGCGGTTCGATCTCTGTGGCGCTTTCCCTGGGGTCGCCCCCGCCGGACGTTATCCGGCACCGTGTTTCCGTGGAGCCCGGACTTTCCTCCCCCGCGAGCGGGAGCGGCCGTCCGGCCGACTGGCGAGGGGGAGATGCGCGCTGGCGCGGCCGGCGTCAAGCGCAGCCGCAACAAAGCTGTCAGTTGCGCGCCGAGATCGTGCGCACCTTCGCGCAATAGGTGCGGTTGGCGCCGCTCATATGCGTGGTCATATGGCCGCTCTGATATTTCATGATGGTGCGGCAGGTGTCGCCGCCGGCAAGCCTGTAGGCCATCGCGAGATACTTCATGCCGTAGCGCGCATTGGTCTCGGCATCGAGCAGGCCGCTCGCACTGCCCGAATAGCCCATGCCGCGCGCCGTCTGGTGGCGGATCTGCATCAAGCCGAAATTGCCGGCATGCGCTGCCCGCGGATTGTAGCGGCTCTCGACCCGGATCACGGCATCGGCGAGCGAGAACGGCACGCCATTGGCCGCGGCATGGCGCGCGACGATGGCCTTAATGCCCTCGGACCCGGCCGGCGCAGCCAATGCTCGGATCGCACGCGGCTCCGCCTCGGCAGCCGCGACTTCGGGATGGGCGGCACGCGCCGCTTCGGCCTTGGCCATCCGCGCCGCCTTGCGCTCGGCCCTGCTGCCCGGCTTCGTAGTGGCCGCTTCGGTCTGCGTCTCCCCGGCCTTCTCGCGGGCGATCTCAGCCTCGCGTACGATGAAGGCTCTGGCATCCGTTTCCGCGTTCACGAGTTCCTCCGCCGAAGCCAAGCCGGAGAGGCTAATCAGGCACACAGCCGCGAGACCACCAGAGATATATCGCATGTTGAACTGAACCCACCTTACGCCACGACTGGCTAATGGGGGCGTTCAATTGATGGTCGAATGTGTCGATAATCTGTCTCCAAACGAAGAAAAACGCACAATTAAATACGTAAACAGGAATTTATTCTATATTTATCTATTCAGTATTGATATGTATTGAGACGCTCGAAAAACTTAGCCGGCCCGCACCCACAAGAACGAATCAAGCAGGCCCCCGCGCCGCCCCATTCCCGCCCAATTTCCCGCTCGCGGAACTTTTTCGGCGCGGCAGCGGGCCGCAGCGGCTCCTCTTGCATTGGCAGCGGCGCTCCCCACATCATTCGCCCTTCGGATTCACCAGGGTCATCGTGTTCATGGCTTCCTCCTTTTGGGGTGCACTCGGCGGCGGCGGGCTCGGGCTCGTTCTCGGCGGCCCCCTCGGCGCCTTGCTCGGCGCGGTTGCGGGCCATGTGCTGGTCGACCGTGAAGGGGCACCTTTCGGCCCGGCACCGCGCGAACTCGTCTTCACCACCGGCCTCGTCGCACTTGCCGCCAAGATGGCGCGCTCGGACGGCGTCGTGACCTGCGACGAGGTCACGGCCTTTCGCCGCATCGTCGAGGTTCCTCCTGACCAGCAGCAGCGCATCGAGCACCTGTTCGATCTTGCGAAGCAGACCAGCGCCGGCTTCGAGGCCTATGCCTCGCAGATCGCCGGCGCCTTCAAGGACGAACCCGCCCTGCTGGAGGACGTCCTCGACGGGCTCTTCCTGATCGCGGCCGCCGACGGAGCGATCCATGAGGCTGAGCATGCCTATCTCTGCTCGGTCGCCGGCATCTTCGGTATCGAGGAGCGCGATTTCGCCCGCATCGAGGCGCGCCATGTCCGCCGCGCCGACGATCCCTATCTCGTCCTCGGGGCCAGCCGCGAGATGGACGACGCCGAGCTGAAGCGCCATTACCGCCGCCTTGTCGCCGAGACCCATCCCGACCGCGAGATCGCGCGCGGCCTCCCCGAGGAGGCGATCGCCATTGCGACGAAGCGCCTCTCGGCCATCAACGCCGCCTGGGACACGATCCGGAAAGAACGCGGCATGAGCCGCAATCTCACGCCTGAACCCGCATGAGCCTGCCCGCATGAACGATATCGTGAAGCCGGACGCGGCGACCCCGGACAGCCGTTTCGCCGCCAAGGTGTTCCCTTCGCCCAATCACGGCGAGCGCAAGCAGCGAGACGGCGAGAATTCCGACGCCCTTCCCGGCCGCCGGCCGGACATGCTGATCCTGCACTACACCGGCATGCCCGTCGCGGGCGAAGCGCTGCAATGGCTGTGCAACCCGGTCTCGCAGGTCTCGTCGCATTACTTCGTCTTCGAGAACGGCCATACGCTCCAGCTCGTGCCGGAGGGTCGCCGCGCCTGGCATGCGGGCGCCTCGCACTGGGCCGGCGAGACCGACATCAACTCCAGCTCGATCGGGATCGAGATCGCCAATCCCGGCCATCCCGGCGGCCTGCCCGATTTCCCGGAAGAGCAGATCGCCGCGACTCTGAACCTCTGCCGCGACATCTGCGAGCGCTGGTCGATACCGCCCGAGCGCGTGCTCGCCCATTCCGATATCGCGCCCGGCCGCAAGATCGACCCCGGCGAGAAATTCCCCTGGCGGCGCTTTGCCGAGGCCGGCGTCGGCCTTTGGAGCGAACCTGCCCCGATCCGCGGCGGGCGGTTCTTCGCCCGCGGAGAGAGCGGCCAGCCGGTCGAGGCTCTGCAGGCGATGTTCGCCATGCTCGGCTATGGCGTCGCGGTCGACGGCCTCTTCGACGAGAAGCTCGAAGCGGTCGTCGCCGCCTTCCAGCGCCACTGGCGGCCGGAAAAGGTCGATGGCGTCGCCGATTCCTCGACGATCACGACCTTGCGGGACCTGCTCGCGGCAACGCAGGGCGCCCGCACCGCCTGAGCGGTCGCCAGCCCAAAGATTGCAGGAAGTTAACTCGCCCACCGTCCCGCTTTCTGGCAAAGTCGGCGCCAACTGCGCTCGCGCGCCGTGGGATGGGGAAGCGACCTTGCGCAAATGGCTGATTGGAACGGGGCTCGTCGTGCTCGCTGCAGCCGGCGGGTACTGGGCGTTGCGCCCGGCCGGCGGGGCCGCCAATGAACCACCCTATCGCACCGCTGCGCTCGATCGTGGCCGCATCACGGCCGCCGTGCGCGCCACCGGCACGCTGACGCCGGTCACCACTGTCCTCGTCGGCTCCCAGCTTTCCGGCCAGATCGTCGAGATCCTTGTCGACTACAATTCGCAGGTGAAGGCCGGGCAGATCGTCGCCCGCCTCAACAGCGACCAGATCAAGACGCGA
Organism: Allobosea sp. TAF32; assembly: GCF_052113585.1. Taxonomy (NCBI): domain Bacteria; kingdom Pseudomonadati; phylum Pseudomonadota; class Alphaproteobacteria; order Hyphomicrobiales; family Alloboseaceae; genus Allobosea; species Allobosea sp. TAF32. Next base: position 146,886 of record NZ_JBFRDM010000011.1, read on the forward strand.
CGCGACGCAGCGCAGTCGGACCTCGAGCAGGCCAGGGCCGATCTCATCGTCAAGCGCGCTCAGCTGGACCGCGCGCGCACCGCCCGCACCAAGGCCGATTCGATCGTCCGCGATCTCGAAGCGCAGCGCGACCGCACCACCGCCCAGCTCGCCGACGCCAAGCGCACCTTCGAGCGCCAGGAGCAACTCTTCAACCGCAATACCGGCGCGCAGCAGAACCTCGACACCGCCCGCACCCAGGTCGAGATCCAGACCGCGACGCTCGCCTCGAACGAGGCCCAGCTCGCCTCGGCTCGCGCCGAGCTCAAGGGGCTGGACGCCGACATCCAGCTCGCCGAAGGCCAGGTCCAGTCCGGCACCGCCCTGATCGGCAGCCGGGAGGCCAAGCTCAAGGACGTCCTGATCGATCTCGAGCGCACGGACATCCGCTCGCCGGTCGATGGCGTCGTGGTGCAGCGCCAGGTCGATCTCGGCCAGACGGTCGCCGCCTCGCTCTCGACGCCGACGCTGTTCCAGATCGCGCAGGACCTGCGCACCATCGACATCTACTCCAATATCGACGAAGCCGATGTCGGCCGGCTGAGGCCAGGTCAGCCGGTCTCCTTCACCGTCAACGCCTATCCGAACCGCACCTTCCAGGGACGGGTCGAGATGGTCCGCCTCGGCGCTCAGACGATCCAGAACGTCGTCACCTATACCGGCGTCGTGCGCGTCGAAAACCGCGACATGGCGCTGCTGCCGGGCATGACCGCCAATCTCCAGGTCGTGACCGAGGACCGGTCCGAAGCGCTGCGCGTGCCCAATGCGGCTCTGCGTTTCCGCCCCGCCGGCGCTGTGCTCACGCCATCCACCCCCTCCGGCGCCGAGCCCGCTTCCGATGGCGCGGCAAGCGAGCGCGGCCCGCGCGCCGGAGCGGCCTTGCGCGAGCGGATCGAGACCGAGCTGCAGCCGACAATAGAGCAGAAGCAGGCCATCGCCGAAATTCTGAAGGAGCGCCGCGGCAACCGCGAGGCGATGGCTGGCCTCTCCCCGGAGGAGCGCCGCGCCGCCTTCCGCACGGCGCGCAACGAGCTCGCCGCGAAGATCGGCGCGGTTCTCGATCCCGAGCGCCGCGCCAAGTTCGAGGCGATCATGCAGGAAGGCCGCGCCGCCCCGCGCCAGGGCGTTCCGGGTCGGGTCTATGTGCTCGACGATGCCGGGCAGCCCAAGCCGGTGCCGGTCATGCTCGGCCCGACCGACGGCGCCTTCACCGAGCTGCTCGGTGGCGAGGTCAAGGAAGGCACGCAGGTCGTGACCGGCGGCGGCCCGCGCGCCACGGCGGCGCCCGAACCGCCCGCCTCCCGCCCGCGCGGGCCGCGGCTGTTCTGAGGGCGCCGCCATGCCCCTGATCGAAACCCGCGACCTCTCCCGTGTCTACGATCTCGATTCCGGCCGCGTCACCGCCCTGGACCGGGTCTCTCTCGCGATCGAGGCCGGCGACCTCGTCGCCGTGATGGGGCCGTCCGGCTCGGGTAAATCGACCTTCATGAACCTGATCGGCTGCCTCGACCGGCCGAGCGCGGGCCATTACGTGCTGGACGGCGTCGCCGTCGAGACGCTGTCGAGCGACGGCCTCGCCGAGCTGCGCAACCGCAAGCTCGGCTTCGTCTTCCAGCAGTTCAACCTGCTGCCGCGCATCGATGCCTGCGCCAATGTCGAGCTGCCGATGGTCTATGCCGGCGTGGCGCGGGCCGAGCGGCGCCGGCGCGCGCTCGCGGCGATCGGGCGCGTCGGGCTCGCCGAGCGCGCCCATCATCGCCCGATGCAGCTCTCCGGCGGCCAGCAGCAGCGCGTCGCCATTGCGCGCGCGCTGGTCAACCAGCCGCGCCTCCTGCTCGCCGACGAGCCGACCGGCGCGCTCGACAGCCGCACTGCGCTCGAAATCCTAGCGCTCTTCCAGGATCTGAACCGCGAGGGCGTCACCGTCGTCCTCGTGACGCATGACGCTGAAGTCGCCCGCCATGCGCGCCGGCTGATCCGCTTCCGCGACGGGCATCTGCTCAGCGATCTCAGGCAGGAGCCGGCCGACGCTCGCGCTGCGCTGGAAGCGCTCGATACTGGCCTCGTCTTGCCCGAGGTGGATGTGCCGGAGGCCGCGGCATGAGTCTCGTCGAAGCCCTCCGCTCAGCCCTCTCCGCCATCGGCGCCAATGCGTTGCGCTCGGCGCTGACCATGCTCGGCATCATCATCGGCGTCGCCGCCGTCATCGCCATGGTCGCGATCGGCTCGGGCGCGCGCGAGCGCGTCACCAGCCAGATCAAGTCGCTCGGCGCCAATCTCGCCATCATCCAGTCCGGCAACGTCACCCAGGGCGGCGTCAGGCTCGGCGCCGGTGCCTCCTCGACCCTGACCGACGAGGACGCCGCCGCGATTCTGAAGGAGGTCGAGGGCACCACCGCCGCCGCGCCGATCATCGTCACCCGCGCCCAGGCGGTCTATGCCGGCACGAACTGGTCGACGCAGATCACCGCGACCAATCTCGACTTCTTCGCCGCCCGCGAATGGGAGCTTGCCGACGGCCGGCTGTTCGAGCCCGAGGAGCTGCGCAAGGGCGAGATCGTCGCCGTGATCGGCCAGACCGTGGCGCGCAATCTCTTCGGCGAGGAGAACCCGCTCGACCAGCAGTTCCGCATCCGCAACGTGCCCTTCAAGGTCATCGGCGTGATGGCGCCCAAGGGCCAGTCGGCGCTCGGACAGGACCAGGACGACGTCATCTTCGTGCCGCTCGACACCGGCCGGCGCCGCATCGTCGGCCGCAACTATGCCCGCGACCGCTCGGTGCAGAGCATCATGGTGAAATTCGCGAGCGAAGAGGCGATCAATCCCGGCATCGCCGACGTCACGGCCCTGCTGCGCCAGCGCCACCGGCTGATGGAGGATCAGGACGACGATTTCATCGTCCGCAATCTCACCGAGATCGCCAACACCGCGACGGCGGCCGCAACGACCCTGTCCTGGCTGCTTGCGGCGGTGGCCGCCGTATCGCTGCTGGTCGGCGGCATCGGCATCATGAACATCATGCTGGTCTCGGTCACCGAGCGCACCCGCGAGATCGGTCTCAGGCTTGCTGTCGGCGCCCGCCAGAGCGCGGTGCTGATCCAGTTCCTGATCGAAGCGACGACTCTCGCGACCATCGGCGGCGCGGCCGGCGTCGCGCTCGGCATCGCGGCGGCGCTCACCATCGCCAATATCGCCGGCTGGCCCTCGGTGATCTCGATCGAGACGATCCTGATCGCGGTCGGCGTCTCCGGGCTGATCGGCGTCTTCTTCGGTTTCTATCCGGCGCAGCGCGCCGCGAGGCTCGATCCGATCGAGGCGTTGCGGCGCGAATGAAAATCCGGCATCCGCGCGGCAGCGCAAAGGTCCCTTAACGGACCGGGCCTAGGGTTGCCCCATCGGCACAGGAGGGCGCCTTGAACAGCCAGCAGCTCGTCGCGGCGACCCGTCCCCTCTATGATCGCGCCGTGGCGACGGCGGCCATCGGCGCCTGGGAATGCAACCTCGCCAATGAGTCGCTGAGCTGGACCGACGGTGTCTACGACCTCTTCGGCCTGAAGCACGGCTCGGCCATCTACCGGAGCGCGACCCTGGATCTCTACGAGGACCAGTCGCGCCGCGAGATGAATCAGCTGCGCAGCACCGCCATCCGCACCGGCCAGGGCTTCGCGCTCGACTGCCGGATCAGGGCAGCGACGGGCGAGAAGCGCTGGATGCGCCTCGTCGTCGGCGTCGGCCATCAGCATGGCCGCCCGCTCCGCATCTTCGGCTCCAAGCAGGACGTCACCGCCGAAAAGGGGCTCTGGACCGAGCTTGCCGGCATGGCGCGCAGCGAGCCGCTCACCGGCCACTCCGTGCCCCACAGTTTCTCCGACGCGCTGCGGCAGATCAGGCACGATCCCCGTTCCGGTCCCGACCGCCTGGCCCTCGCGATCTTCCAGATCGACCGTTTCCAGAACCTGACCGAAGATTTCGGCAAGGCGGCAACCGACACGCTCACACGCTGCATCGCCGAGCGGCTGAAGCGGCACTTCCCCGATGCCCTGGCGATCGATCCGGCTGGGCCTGGCGCCTTCGCCCTTCTGCTGCAGATGCCGGGTGACCGGCGCTATCTGGGCACCGTGCTCGACGGCACGCGCCGGTTGCTCTGCCGCCCGGTCTCGCACGGCGCGCTGGTGCTCGATTTCAGGCTATCGATCGGGGCGGCGCTGGTGACGACGGACGGCTATCGCCAGCAGCAGGAAATCCTCGCCGAGGCGGAAGCCGCGCTCCATGTCGCCAACATGGCAGGCGGCGACTGCGTCCGCGTCTTCGACGGGCCGGTCACCGCGATACGCGCCAGGGCCGCCTTGGCCTGATCGGAGCTTCCTCGCCGCTCAGTTGGCGTCCGTCTCCGCCAATGCCCGGATGAACACGATCTGCCCGTCGATCGACCGGCCCATCTCGCGCCAGCCATGGCGGCGATAGAAGCGCTCGGCCCGCGTGCCCGATCCCGTCGTCAGCCATGCCTGTGCATGCCCCGCCGCCGTCAATTCGGCGAGCGCCGCGTCGAGCAGCGCCCGGCCATGGCCGCGCCTCTCATGCGCGGGATCGACGAACAGAGCCCAGATCAGCCCGCTCTGATGATTGGCGCAGGTAAAGGCCACGACCTCGCCTGCCTCCTCCGCGACGAAGAAGATGGCGTGCTCGCGATACCAGTCGACCTCCTCGGCCGTCACCAGCGACGGATCGCTGAGGACGTCCTCGCGCACGCCCATGCGGATCGCATGGATGCGCGCATGGTCGGCAAGGGTCGCTTTCCGGATCACCGAGCCCCGGCCTCAGCGCTTGCGGACGAATTCGGTACGCAGCACGAGGCCCTTGATCGCGTCGTGGCGGCAGTCGATCTCTTCAGGATTGTCGGTCAGCCGGATCGAGCGGATCACCGTGCCCTGCTTCAGGGTCTGGCCGGCACCCTTGACCTTCAAATCCTTGATCAGCACGACGGAATCGCCATCCGCCAGAACATTACCGGCGGAATCACGCACTTCGACGCGCGCCGCGGCGGCAGAAGCTGCCGCCACCTCGGAAGCAGGGCGCCACTCGCCCGCCGCCTCGTCATAGACGTAATTGTCGTTGTCGTCGGTCATGACCGCTCAGTCCGCCATAGGGGTGCCGGACAGCCCGGCCCAGCTCGGTTATACGAGCAGGGCCGGAAATTCAACAAACGCCATCTGTAGAAATCGACGACCGCCGGCCTGGCCGCCCCTCCCTACTCCGCAGCCTGCAGCCGATAGGCGGCGGTATCGTAGTTGAGAATCGGCGCGAGCCACCGCTCGACCTCTTCGATGCTCATGCCCTTGCGCGCGGCATAGTCCTCGGCCTGATCGCGCTCGACCTTGGCGACGCCGAAATAATAGGCGTCGGGATGGGCGAGATAGAGCCCGGAGACTGAGGAGCCCGGCCACATCGCATAGCTCTCGGTCAGCTTGACGCCGACGCGCCGCTCCGCCTGCAGCAGCTCGAACAGCGTCGCCTTCTCGGTGTGGTCGGGCTGGGCCGGATAGCCCGGCGCCGGGCGGATGCCGCGATATTCCTCGCGGATCAGATCCTCGTTGGTGAAGGCTTCGTCCGGCGCATAGCCCCAGAATTCCTTGCGCACGAGCTGGTGCATGCGCTCGGCGAAGGCTTCCGCGAAACGGTCGGCCAGCGCTTTGACCATGATCGAGCGGTAGTCGTCATTGTCGCGCGCGAATTTCTCGGAAATGCGCTCCTCCTCCGCGCCCGCCGTGACGACGAAGGCTCCGATGTAATCGGGAGCTCCACCCTCCGGCGCGACGAAGTCGGAGATGCACATGTTCGGCTTGCCGTCGCGCTTCGAGAGCTGCTGGCGCAGGCCGTGGAAGGTCGCGAGCGTCTCCTGCCGGCTCTCGCCGGTATAGAGGCGGATGTCATCGCCGACGGCGTTCGCCGGCCAGAAGCCGATCACCGCCTTCGGGTTGAACCAGCGCTCCTCGACGACTCGCTTCAGCATCGCCTGCGCATCCTCCCAGAGCGCGCGCGCCGCCTCGCCCTGCTTCTCATCCTGCAGGATCGCGGGGAAGCGGCCCTTCAGCTCCCAGGTCTGGAAGAAAGGCGTCCAGTCGATCACCGGCACGAGATCGGCGATGTCGTAAGTCCGGAAGACGCGCGTGCCGAGGAAGCTCGGCTTCGGCGGCACGTAACTCGCCCAGTCCGGCCTGAAGGCGTTGGCGCGGGCTTTGGCCAGCGGCAGGCGCTGCTTGTCGGCCTCCGAGCGGCGATGCGCGTCGGCAACCTTGGCGTACTCGGCCTTGAGCCCGTCGACATACGCCGGCTTCTGGTCCTGCGAGAGCAGGCTTGAGACCACGCCAACCGCGCGCGAGGCGTCGGTGACATAGACCGTCTGCCCCTTCTCGTACGCCGGATGGATCTTCACCGCCGTATGGACGCGGCTGGTGGTCGCCCCGCCGATCAACAGCGGGATGTCGAAGCCCTCGCGCTCCATCTCGGAGGCGACGGTGACCATCTCGTCGAGCGAGGGCGTGATCAGCCCGGAGAGGCCGATGATGTCGACATTCTCCTTGCGCGCGGTATCCAGGATCTTCTGCGTCGGCACCATCACGCCGAGGTCGATGACCTCGTAATTATTGCACTGGAGCACGACCCCGACGATGTTCTTGCCGATGTCGTGGACATCGCCCTTCACCGTCGCCATCAGCACCTTGCCGGCGGCCGAGCGCTCGGAGCCGCCATTGAGACGCTTCTCCTCCTCCATATAGGGCATGAGATAGGCCACGGCCTGCTTCATCACGCGAGCGGACTTCACCACCTGCGGCAGGAACATCTTGCCGGCGCCGAACAGGTCTCCGACGACGTTCATGCCGGCCATCAGCGGTCCTTCGATGACGTGCAGCGGCTTGTCGGCTTTCAGCCGCGCCTCTTCTGTATCGACATCGATGAACTCGGTGATGCCGGCGACCAGCGCATGCTCCAGCCGCTTCTCGACCGGCAGTTCGCGCCAGGCGAGATCCTTGCCGGATGCCGCGACGGAGCCGTCGCCCTTGAAGCGCGGCGCCGCTTCCAGCAGCCGCTCGGTCGAGTCCTTGCGGCGATTGAGGACGACATCCTCGCAGAGCTCGCGCAGCTCCGGGTCGAGATCGTCATAGGAGCCGAGCTGGCCGGCATTGACGATGCCCATATCCATACCCGCCTTGATGGCGTGGTAGAGGAACACGGAGTGCATGGCTTCACGCACCTTCTCATTCCCCCGGAAGGAGAAGGACAGGTTCGAGACGCCGCCCGAGATATGGGCATGCGGCAGTGTCTCGCGGATCGCCTTGGTCGCCTCGATGAAGTCGTTGCCGTAATTGTCGTGCTCCTCGATGCCCGTAGCCACCGCGAAGATGTTCGGGTCGAAGATGATGTCCTCGGGCGGGAAGCCGATCGTCTCGGTCAGCAGCTTGTAGGCGCGCGTGCAGATCTCGATCTTGCGGGCATAGGTGTCGGCCTGCCCCTTCTCATCGAAGGCCATGACGACGACAGCTGCGCCATAGTTGCGGCAGATGCGGGCATGGTCCAGGAAGGCGGCCTCGCCCTCCTTCATCGAGATCGAGTTGACGATCGGCTTGCCCTGGATCGTCTTCAGCCCGGCCTCGATGACGTGGAACTTCGAGGAATCGACCATGATGGGCACCCGGCTGATGTCCGGCTCCGAGGCGATCAGGTTGCAGAACTCGGTCATCGCCTTCTCGGAATCGAGCAGGCCCTCGTCCATGTTGATGTCGATGACCTGTGCCCCGTTGGCGACCTGGTCGCGCGCCACGTCGAGCGCGGCGGCATAGTCGCCATTGGTGATGAGCTTGCGGAACTTGGCCGAGCCCGTGACGTTGGTGCGCTCGCCGACGTTCACGAAGGGAATGGTCTCGTCGAGCGTGAAGGGCTCCAGACCGGCGAGACGCAGATAGGGCTTCGTCTCGGGAATCTGGCGCGGCTGTTTGCCTGCCACCGCCTGCGCGATCGCCTCGATATGGCCGGGCGTCGTGCCGCAGCAACCGCCGACGACATTGACGAAGCCGGCATCGGCGAACTCGGCCAGCATCTTGGCGGTCGCCTCCGGCCGTTCGTCATAGAGGCCGAATTCGTTGGGCAGGCCGGCATTCGGATAGGCGCAGATCAGCGTGTCCGCCACGCGCGACATATCCTTGATATGCGCCCGCATCTCGCGCGCGCCGAGCGCGCAGTTGAGGCCGACGGTCAGCGGCGCGGCATGGCGCACCGCGTTCCAGAACGCCTCGACCGTCTGCCCGGAGAGCGTGCGGCCAGAGAGATCGGTGATCGTGCCGGAGATCATCACCGGCAGGCGGATGCCCTTCTCGCGATAGACCTGCTCGATCGCGACGATCGCCGCCTTGGCGTTGAGCGTGTCGAAGATCGTCTCGATCAGCAGCAGCTCCGAGCCGCCATCGATCAGTCCCCTCACCTGCTCGGCATAGGAATCGCGCACCTGGTCGAAGGTCACCGCGCGGAAGCCGGGATTATTGACGTCGGGCGAGATCGAGAGCGTGCGGTTCGTCGGGCCGATGGCGCCGGCGACGAAGCGGCGGCAGCCGTCCTCCTTCTGCGCAATGGCGGCAGCCTCGCGGGCGATGCGCGAGCATTCGACGTTCAGCTCGTAGACATAGGCCTCCATGCCGTAATCGGCCTGGGCGATCGAGGTGCCTGAGAAAGTGTTGGTCTCGACGATATCGGCGCCAGCCCGGAAATAGGCGAGATGGATGTCGCGCAGCGCCTCGGGCTGGGTCAGCGCGATGATGTCGTTGTTGCCCTTGAGGTCGTGGTTGAAGCCCTTGAAGCGCCCGCCACGGAAATCCGCCTCGGAGAGTTTCAGATCCTGGATCTGCGTGCCCATCGCGCCGTCGAGCACGAGAATGCGCTCACGCGCGGCTTGGCGCAGCGAACGCTCGATCTCGGCGCCGTCGACGGGGGCTGGCTTGTAGTCGGACATCAGGCTTACTCCGCCGCCACGGCCTGCGCCGCCGGCTTCTCGGGCTTGAGGCCGACGAGATGGCAGATGGCGTAGACGAGGTCAGCCTTGTTCATCGTGTAGAAATGCAGGTCGGTGGCGCCGCGGTCGATCAGGTCGAGCACCTGCTCGGCGCAGACAGCCGCGGCCACCAGACGGCGCGTCGCAGGATCATCCTCCAGCCCCGCGAAGCGGTCGGCCAGCCATTGCGGCACGCTGGCGCCGGTCTTGCGGGCGAAATTCGCAGTCTGCTTGAAGTTCTGCACCGGCACGATGCCCGGCAGGATCGGGATCTCGATGCCCCGCGCGCGGACCTTGTCGAGATAGCGGAAATAGACGTCGTTATCGAAGAAGAACTGGGTGATCGCCCGCGTCGCGCCGGCATCGACCTTCTTCCAGAGCGCATCGATATCGGCATCGAGCGAGGCGGCTTCCGGATGCTTCTCCGGATAGGCCGAGACCGTGATCTCGAAATCGCCGATGCGCTTCAGGCCCGCGACGAGGTCCGAGGTCTGGTGATAGCCGTCCGGATGCGGCTCATAGGTGGTGCCGAGGCCGCCGGCCGGATCCCCGCGCAGCGCCACGACATGGCGCACGCCGGCATCCCAATAGGAGCGGATGACCTCGTCGACCTCGGCCTTCGAGGCCGAGACGCAGGTGAGATGCGCCGCCGGCTTCAGCGCGGTCTCCTCGACCATGCGCTTGACCGTGGCATGGGTGCGCTCGCGGGTCGAGCCGCCGGCGCCATAGGTCACCGAGACGAAGGCCGGCGAGAGCGGCTCGAGCCGGCGCACGCTCTCCCACAGCGCGACCTCCATCTCCGCCGTCTTGGGTGGGAAGAATTCGAAGGAGACGCGGGGACGGCGCGAGCCGTGCCGGCTGGGGCGAAAGGCATTCATCAGGCAACCTCGAGATTGATCGCACGGACCGGCAGATCGGACTGGATTCGCCGGTCGCGCCCGCGCCAGAGCATGACCGGCAACTGCCCGGAGCCGCCATCGGCCAGGGTGACTTCGCGGGAAAGATCGCAGGCGAGACCCGCCTCCGTGAACCAGCCGGCGATCTGCTGGCGGGAGAAGCCGAGCCGGCGATGGGCGTGCTCGGTCCGCAGGAATTCCATGTCGTGGGGGGCGAAGTCGACGACGATCAGCCGCCCGCCCGGAGCCAGCATCGCCGCGGCCTCGCGCACGGCCCGGCCGGGATCGTCGAGGAAATGCAGCACCTGATGGACGACGACGAGGTCGAAGGAATTGCGCGCGAAGGGCAGCGCATAGATATCGCCTTGGCGGAGCTCGACGCGCGACAGCCCCGCCCGCTCCAGATTGGCACGCGCCACCGCCAGCATCGCGTGGTTGGCGTCGACGCCCACGGCGCGGCCGTATTTCGGTGCGATTCGCTCCAGCATCCGGCCTGTGCCGGTGCCGAGATCAAGCATCGCGCCGGGGGTCCCCTCGCCGACGGCCTCTTCGACCGCCGCCTCGACGACATGGTCGGGCACATGCAGGCCGCGCAAACGGTCCCAGTCGCGCGCGACGCTCGCGAAATAGCTTTGTGCGGCCTCGGCGCGGTTAGCCCGCACGGCGGCCAGCCTCTCGCGGTCGGCCGCGAGGACCGGATCAGTGCGGTCGAGCCAGGCGGCAAGCGAAGCCGCGAAGGCCCCGCCCGGCCCGGTTTCGTCGAGCCGGAAAAAGGCCCAGGCGCCCTCGCGCGAGCGCCGGACCAACCCGGCCTCGGCTAGCAGCTTGAGATGGCGCGAGATGCGCGGCTGCGATTGGCCGAGGATATCGGTCAGGTCGGAAACCGAAAGCTCGCCCTCGGACAGGAGCGCCAGGATGCGCAGGCGCGTCTCCTCGCCCGCCGCCCTGAGGCCCGCGAGAAGCACGTCGGAAGACAATGCCGTCGGCTGTCGCACGCAAACGCCTCCCGAAGCTGCGAAAAAAGATATAAAGATATCTTTATGTCAGAAGCAGCGTTCGTGCAAGCGGATAGTCGTGCGGAAAACAGGACGGTGATCGAAACTCTCAAGAGGCACAGAGTTTGTCACTACCACGCGTATTCTGTCACCGCGGCGCGTTAAAATTGTCACTAGGGCGGATCGGCGCCTGTTCAACAAGCGAGACGTGCGGGATGACGACCGAGGAAGCGCTAGTCTTGTTGATTTCCGCCGATGAAAATCGGGGCATAGTGCTGCCGCGATTGTCGGTCGAGTTCCGCAATCTGCCTCTGGACGCCCGGCCCGAGCCGGGCGTCCAATTTGATTCTAAGGCATCCCCATCATAGCTTGCTGCCAAGGTTGCTGCTTCCCGTCGGCAGCCCGCTTTGCCGGTGCTGGACCCTTGGCGGTCCAATTCCTCCAGCCCCTCGCCAATTAGGTGAGGCGTGACGCCGCACGTGAGCAGGCCTCCGCAGAGCGGGAAGGTCCGTATTGGGCAGGACCGGACTTACCAAATTGGCCCTCTCCCGACATACGGAAGGTCTGCTTCCCGGCAAGGCATCGAACGCGCATTCGTAGGCGGGTTCATCCGGGGATCTCAAGCGCAGGTGCTGGAGATTCGCAGTCCCAGCAGCCCAGCGCCGCCCCCGGATGAACAACCTTCATAGCTTCGACAGCTAGCTACCGCAGCCCACGCAACTTGCGACATTCTGCGTCGAAGAAGGGGTTGTTCATGTTCTTGGGAACCAGAGCGAAGACGTATTTCCTGCCCTGAGCCTGAACTTCTCCTCCGGCAGCGAGCAGTGCGAGCGCGGCGACACCTAAAGTCAGCGTTTTAGCCGCTTTCGACGTCATCGCTGGAACCCAGTCCGACGAGAAAGGCGGTTTCGATACCTTTGGCCGGCGACCCTTTCGCCAGGGCCTCGTGCATCTGCGCTGCTTCATCGCCGAGAAGGTTCTGGAGAACCGGGAGGGCGGCTCGACGCTGAAGCAACAGGCGATGCTATTTCGCGCCTCCCATCACAGCGGTCCGCTCGAAATCGAGCTCACGCGCCGGAACATCCCGTTCGTCAAATTCGGCGGTCTCAAGTTCCTCGACCGCGCCCATATCCAGGATCTGTTGGCGCTGCTGCAGAAGGGCATTCTCCCACGCGCGCCCCTGGCTCAACGACCTTAGAGGTCGACATGCTCAGGCATCGCTTTCAACTGCTCCTTGGTCCAGGTGGTGACGGCGAGGACGTTTCCATCTGCATCGCGCATGAACTCRAGATCGCTGATCGGTACGCCGACGTGCTTGGCCCCAATGCCGAGGAAGCCGCCAACATCCATCACGACGTGGCTCCCGTGGACATGTGACACCGCTCCGATCTTTTCATCGCCCGGCCCGTAGATTGTGGCCCCTTCAAGGATAGGCGCGGTCAGCTGACTGCTGGCGAGACGAATATGGCTGGAATGGTCCATTGTGTGCTCCTCATGTTCGAAAACGAATCGAACGTGCGGGGGCTCAGCACGTTCCCCGCCGCACCCAACCACCCTTGCCCTAA
>NZ_JBFRDM010000012.1:0-156218 GCF_052113585.1 Allobosea sp. TAF32
GCAAGCAAAGAATGGTCTTTGATGTTTTGTCGCGTATTTGGTGTCGCGGACATTGATCATGAGAACGATCAAGCCGATCGAGCAATTAGTACCGGTAAGCTGAACGCATTGCTGCGCTTACACACCCGGCCTATCAACGTGGTCGTCTTTTCAAATCTGGCCCCCGCAACCAAACACAAAAACCCGTCGCAAACAGCGGCGGGTTTTTGCGTCTAAAATTCAAAAAAAAACAAGAGAAAAGAACCAAAAGCCGCCCCAAAAGGGCGGCTTCGTCGTGGCGAGCCGCGCCGAAACCGACCGCGCAAGCACGCAAACACAACGAAAACAACGCAGAGGACGCGACGCGATCGAATCCTCGGGAACTCGAAACGAAGCTGCTGCCGGATGCGATGGGGTGGCATCGCCAAAGCCTCAACCCGAGGCCTCCCGCCGGCGGCGGCCAGTCCGGGTATGTGTTGCCCTTGGCGTGCCAGCGCGGGCCGACACTGCTATGCGGTCGCGGCCTCGGCTGGTCGATCCAAGGTCGATGGTGGCTGTGTGCTGGCGCTCTCGATGGCGCAGGTCTTGAGGTTTCCGGTGAAGAGGATGCCGGTGATCGGGAGAGCCGGCTCGGCCGGAAAGGTTTCGTGCCGAACGCTGTCTTTGGGCACATGCAATTTGTGCCCGGCGGCTGCGGTTCCCCCGGAGAGCGTCAGTGTGCGCGTCTGCTGCATGTCGAGAAGCGCCGGGCCATAGAGGAACTCGAAGCTGAGCATCGAGACCAGGAACTTGTAGGTGCCGTCGCGCACGCCGCCCTTGAGCAGCGCTGCACGGTGTATCTCGTCGCCGGCCCGCAGATCCAGCGGGGGCGTGCGGGGCTCGCAGACATAGCTCAAGGCGAGCAGCATGCCCTTGTCGATGTCGAAACGAAGCCGGTCCTGCCCGAGATCTACGGCCGCCACCGAGAAGCGGCGGTTAGCATAATCGACGACTGGCCGCCCGAGCCGCTTGGCCAGCCAGGCGCCGTCGAGCGCCCGGGCATTGGCAAAATGCTCGGGATCGATCGCGGGCGGCAACGCGGCGGAGCGAGGAGGGGCAGCGAGGGCCGGCTCCAGCTCATCGGCGATCAGGTTGGCGACGACGGTCGTCGCCACCGGCCGGGCATAATGACCCTGATCGGAGTAGAAGCTGGGATGGCCGACGACCTCGCGCCCGAGGCGCTGCATGAGCAGCCGCGAGACATCGATGCAGATCGTCCCATACCATTGCGAGATATAGGCGATCCCGGCGTCGATCGCTGGCACGGATGTCAGGAACGAGCCGTTGCGGGCGCCGAAGACGAGGGTGGCGATTCTGAGCTTCGGGTTTCGCTCGCGGGCGAAGCGGATGATGCCCTCATAGAAGCGCGCCCAATGCCGGAACGGGCGCCGCTCGTCGCCATAGACGAAGGCGTCGTTGAGCGCATATTCGATCAGCAGCAGATCGCAATCGGCGAGTTCCTGCTCATGCAGCTTGAGCTGGTAGAGCCCGAAGGCACTCGTCGTGCCGCCGACCGCGAGGTCCGCGACGATGTCGAGCGCCGCGCCGCGCCGCGCCATGGCCGAGAGCAGCGCGGAGAGGTAGCCGGGCTGCATGACGGTGTTGGAACCGCCGATGATCAGGGTCTTCATCGTCAAGGCGTCACCGCGGCCCGGCCAGCGGGAGAGAGTTCGCCGCAGCGCCAGATGCCATAGGTCGTCGCGTCCCAGTCAAAGTAATAGGCCGCAGCAATCCGGCCGTCGCGCATGAGGTCCGCGAAGCGCTCCCGGGTCGCCTTGACCAGCCGCTCGCGGCGGCTGTCATCCGCGGGGCAGGTCTTCGCGGTGTTGGCGAAGCCCCATTCGGTGATCCAGCAGGGTTTGCCCTCCGCCGGGCGGATGCTGCAGATCGAAAGAGCCTGCTCGACATGCTGTGCGCGCGCGGCCGGCGAGGTGTCGCCGCCGGGGTAGATATGGATGCCATAGCCATCGGCGGCCTGATCGAGCCCATGCTCGCGCATGAGGGCGGTGAAGCTCGCCGGGTCGATGCTGTCGATGCCGCGTCGGTCGGCATGCTCCGGCGGGATGTCCGAGAGCCCGGCCGTGACGATTTTGGCGCCGGCGCTGAGCTTCGTCTTTGCCAGTTCGGCGCGAGTGACCTTCAGCAGTTCGACGTAGTTCGCCGCACCGCGCGCGACCGCATCCGGGTCCGATACGTCCCGAAGCGAGCGGGCCGTCCGGCTGTTGGCTTCGGGCCTGATATCGAGATCGCCGTTATAGGCGCCCCAGTTGATCTCGTTGCCGGGTTCGACGGCGATGAGGGGGACGCCGAGCCGGTCGATCCGTTGCAGGGCGTCGCGCAGGACCGCGCGATAGTGCTCCAGAGAGATGTCGGAGAGGCGATACATGTCCCAGATCCGGCCGCGGCCCGAGCGCGGCTTGGTGCCCTCGGGGTAGAGGGCGGCGTTGTTGAGCGAGATCTCAAGGAGGATGGCGAGGCCCTTCTGATGGGCCAGCCGGACGGCGTCGATGCTGCCATCCATCGGATTGGTCAGGGAGAGCCGCACCGAGCGGATGCCGCTCTGCGCGATCTGATCCAGCACCTTCTCGCGGCCGGCGGCGTCGACCCAGGCCAGATTGACGCGGTTGACGCCGAACTGCGTGGGCGCGGGCGGCGCCGCGAGGGCAGCAACCGCCAAGCCCGACGCAGCGACGAGGGGGATCAGCCGGCGCAGCAGCGCCGGCTCTCCGGTACGCCAGCTCCATCCTATGGCTCTGCGCGCACCTCCTGCCATCAGCGGATACCGATATCCTTGAGCGCCGCGTTGAAGTTCTCCTCGCAAGCCGAATAGCGATGGATCGCCGCCGGTACGTCGATCTTCGAGAGGAAATCCTGCAGGAAGGCCTTCTTCTTCGCTTCGCGGTTCCAGACCGACGCCTCGATATAGGGGAAGCCCACGAAATCGAGCATCTCGCGCATGCGGTCGTCGACCGCGATCATCAATGCCGGTACGCCGGCCTGCATACCGATGATCGAGCCGTGGAAGCGGCGGCCGAAGCAGAAATCCTGCCCCGATACCCAGCTGCGCCATTTATGCGTGTCGAAGAAGACGCGGAATTCGCAGTCCCGCTGCCATTTCTCGGCGTGCTTGTACTCGGTCTTGGCGACGATGCGGCCGGCGGCCTGATCGTAGGCGTCGCCTGTCTCCTCGGCGAGGATGTTGAGGTTGTAGACGGTGATCTCGTCCTGGATGACATAGCTCGCGACGCTGTCCTGCCGCAGCAGCGCATGGGCATCGACGATCGTGTCCGGCACGCTGCCGAGATAGCCGCCGAAGGCGATCCTCTGCGAGTCCGCGAGATCGGGATCGGCGAGGTGGCTGAGCGAGCGCTTCATTGCCGCCGGCTCATAGTACAGTGACGGGCAGCCGGTCGGACGGACGTATTTCAAGCCTTCGGCCTTGAGGAAATCGGCCGTGAAATGGCCCCGCGTCAGAAAGAAGCTTTCCTTCTTCTTGAGTACGTTGAGGAAACGGCGCGTGCCTTCCGGCAGCGCGTCCTGAAGGTTCTCCTTCTTCTGGATGCCGATGCCCATGACCACGATCGGCATGTTGAGCCGCTCGAACACGAAGGACTCGGTCGTCGCCGCATAGCCCGGCCGCAGCAGATTGGCCGAGGCGAACAGGCACAGATCGAAGCTCTGGTTCAGCGCCTCGTAGGTTTCCGGCGAATTGACGTTGTTTGCCAGATGCCAGAACGGCACATAGGTCACGTCATGGCCGCGCACGCTGTTGGCGGCCCCTTCGCCGATCAGGTAATTGCCGGTATTGGCGATCTTCTTGACCTGGGAGATCAGGTCATTCTTGGTTCGCACCGGCTCGAAATACGGGCGGTGCCTGACGGTCGCTCCTGATGCACTCTCGACGGTCCGCATCAGGTAGGATGGTATGCCTGTGACCATGATCCGCATGTCAGTCTGCCCTTAAGCCCCGTTTTGCCCAGAGCACTTCCGCGCCGTTCCGACACGGAAGTGCCTATCTCTTCGTTTCGCCGCATTTTCTTCACGCGAACCGGTGTCCGCTTCGCTCGAAAATGCTCCGACCGGCATCAGGCGATGCCGATCTCGTTCAAGACCGAGCGGAAATTGCGCTCACGCTCGGAATAGGTCTCGACGACCTGCGGAATGTTCATCGCGGCGAGGTGATCGGCGACGAAGGCGGCGCGATCCTTGGCGCTGTTGAAATCGGCGGCTTCGACCTTGGGCAGCCCGGAAAAATTCAGCATCTCGCGCATACGGTCGTCGACGGCCACGATCAGGCTGGGAACACCAGCCTGCAGCGCGATGACGTTGCCATGGAAGCGCCGCCCGAAGGCGAAGTCCATCGACGAGGTCCAGGCCCGCCACTGATTGGTGTCGAAGAAGGCATGGACGTTGATCTTCTTCTTCAGCTCGTTCGAGCCCTTGAATGTCAGGTCCCCGATGACCGCGCCCGAGGCGGAATTGTAGACGCGGCCATCGGCGTCCGGCTCGACCTGCATGTCGAAATGCAGCAGTTCGTCCTGCACCACATAGGATGAGCGCCCGTCATTCGAGGACAGCGCATTCATATCGCCGATCGTGTTGAGCTCGGCGCCCATATAGCCGGTGAAGACCGTGCGGCATTCGCCGACCTTCACGTCCGGCAGCCGGCGCAAGGCGCGCCGGACATTGGCCGGCTGGAAATAGAGAGAGGGGCAGCCGACCGGCCGGACGAAGGAGAAGCCCTGATCCCTGAGATAGGCGGCGGTCTCCTCGCCACGTGTCAGGAAATAATGCTCCCTTTCCTTCAGGACCTTCAGCAGGCGCTGCGTGCCCTCGGGCAAGGATTGTTCGAGATCGGGCCGGTTCTGGATCCCGATGCCGAGCATCACGACGGGCATGTCGAGCTTCGAGAGCACCAGCGCTTCGGCATCGGCCGACAGGCCCTTGCGCAACAGATTGGCGCAGGTGAAGACGCAAATGTCGAAGCGATCGTTGATCGTGTCGAGCCCGGTGCCGTTGTTGACGGCGTTCCACAGGTGCCAGAACGGGATATGCGTCGCGTTCGGCGACAGCGCCCGCAGCGCGCCTTCGCCGATCAGATAGTTGCCGGTATTGCTGATGTTCTTGAGCTCGCGGAGGAAGGCCTCCTTGCTCTCGGGCTGCTGCGCCTTCTCCGAATAGAAGACTTGAGCGCCCTCTGCCTTCTGGATGAGGCGGGTGAGATGGCTCGGTATGCCGGTGACAAGAATTCTGGGGGCCATGGCTTCAGGATCTTCCGTTGATCGTCACGCGACGGCACGGACGGAGAGCGTGGTCTCGGCCGTGGCCTCGTCGTCTGCGAGCTTGCCCGCAGCGGCGTTGCGTTGGATGGGAGCAGCGGGTGCGATAGCGTCGCTCCATGCGATGAAATCGGCGAAGGAAGCGCTCCAGGAACGTTGCGCTGCCGTCGCGAGCGCGCCTTCGGCCAGGCGGCCAAGCGTGGCGCGGTCCCGCGCGAGGATGGCGATCGTCCGGGCCATTTCGACCACGATTTGCGCGTCGGCCGCATTCGCAATCAGGACGCCGTCCTGGCCGTCGACGACCAATTCGTCGACGGCGCCGACTGCGGTCGCCATCGGGACGCAGCCGAGCTGCTGCGCCTCCGCGATCATCAGGGGCGCGCCCTCCCAACGCGACGGCATGACCAGGACATCTGCCCAGGCGAGATGCGCCGCGAGGTCCTTGGCGGCGAAGACCGGCGGGACGACCTCGACGTCGATATCCCGCAGGCGCGTCATCCAGGACGAGCTGGGGTCGTCGGAGAGGATTTCGCCGCCGACGGCCCGGGCCTCGAAGGCGACATCCCGCTGCTTGAGCTGGACAAGTGCGCCATGCAGCCGGTCGATGCCCTTCTGCCGGTCGAGCCGGCCCATATAGAGCAGGCGCAGCGGCTCACTCCCGCGCCCGGCCTTGCGCGCCTCCGTCACCTGGGTCCGCAGCTTCGCGTCGATGGAGAAGCTCGCCGCATTCGGCACGGCGAAGATCTTGCCGAAGGGGACGCCGAAACTGTGCAGGTAGCTCTTCAGTTGCTCCGAGCAGGTCAGGAAGGCGTCATAGGCATGCTCGAAGGCGATGGCGGCATAGGGCTGCCCGGCCGGGCGCCGGAGCGCGGTCTCGTCGACGACGTGGAGATAGCAGGCCGTGCGGGTTCCGGCGGAGCGGAACTGCGCCATCAGCGGATGGGCCGCCATGACATGGTTGTTGACGATCAGGTCGAAGCCGGAAAGCAGCCCCTTCAGCCCGGCCCAGTCGAGGCCGTGCTCGTCGGTGATGAAATCCTGGCCGAGGAATTGGCCGCTGGCGCCCCAGGCCGGCACGCCGTCCTTCCAGAAATGGAGATGGTCGAATGCCTGGTCGAATTCGTCGAGCACCTCCATTCGTCCGGAGCCGAGCACGAAAAGATGGGTTTCGAAGCCGTTCTGCCTCAATTCCCGCCCGGCCGCGTAGGCGACCTTTTCGGCGCCGCCGAACGAGGCGTTGGGCACCAGCACCGCTGCCGTCCGGCGCGGCACGGCCGGATGCGCCAGCGGCAGCACGGGTGAGCCGCCGAGCTCGGTTCTGAGCAACTTGTAGAGCTCGGACAAAGCGGGCAGCCGGCGGGGGCGCCATGTCCAGCGCGTCGAGGCCGTCGCCCGCAGCGGGCTCGTCGTGAGCGCGCTGACGAGATTGAGCAGCGCCTGCTCCGGCCGGATCAGCGACCGGCGTTGCCGCGCCTTCGGAAAGGGGAAGCTGACTTTCAGGCGCGCCGATGTCGGCCAGGCCTGGTCGCGGCCAATCGACGAGAACCAATCGAGCGCGTCGTCCTTGATGACGTTCCTGATCAGATCGGTCGAGACGAAGGTCAGATCCGCCGCACTGCGCTGGGCGCCGGAGGGCAGGATTTCCCACTCGATGCTCCGCTGCGAAACGACGTTGTTGAGCTCGACGAAGACGACGTTGCACCGTTCCGCAAAGGTCTCGAGATGGCAGAGAATGTTCGGCAGGAGCCGCGAGCGGGCGAGGAGCTTGAGCGTCTCGCTGCTGCATGCGGCGACGAAGGGCGGGAAATGGACATTGTCGGGCTCGCCGACATTGCCCCAGAAGGCTCGCACCGCTTCGTCGAAGCCGATCTGCCCGGGCGGCAGCATCGGATCGGTGAAGACGTCGAGCATGCCCTCGCCGGTGCGGATCAGCGCATAGCGCGGCGCTTCCTCATGCTCGAAGCCGACGAGGGTCGGCCGGCGGAACAGTGCCTTGTGGCGCCGGCGGAGGAAGCTCATTGAGGCCGAGCGGTCGCGGTTCGCCTCTTTGAAGCGACTTTCGGCGCGCAGGCGGTATTCGAAGGCGGTGTCATGACAGGGCTCGCCGACAAACCCGTTTTCGACGGCCGAGAGCCAGAACTCCCAATCCTCGAAGCCGTTCTGCCGATCTTCCGCGAAGCGGACGCCGCTCCGGAAGACGTCGATCGAGATCATCGACCCGGTGTCGCAGATATTGTCGCTGATGCAGTGGATCAGGCGCGAATAACTGTTGCCGTAATGGGCCCGCCAATTGACCGAGAAGGTGTCGATATTGGTGTAGACCCATCCCGCCTTGCCAGCCTTCAGCCGGCGATAGAGCGTTTCGACGGTGTTCGGCAGGACGCGATTGTCGGCGTCGAGAAAATAGACCGCCTTGGCCTCCGGCAGTTCGTCGAGGATATAGTCGATCGCGCGGTTGCGGGCGCCGCCCGGGCCGGCATTTTCTCCGAAGATCACGTGGACCTCCGGATGCGCAGCGGCATGCAGCGCGAGCTGATCGAACACCTCGTGCTGCGGGTCGCCATCGACCGAGACGACGATGGCGAGCCGGCACTGCGTTGCCGAAGCCAAGGCCGATTCCAGTGCCTCGATCACGAGTGCGGCATGGCCGTAGAGCGGCATGGCGATGGCCACCAGATCCTGAGGCTCGTCACGCATTCGCGGCCTCCCGGACAGGGCTGTTCTCCAGATACTTCACCAGCCGGAAATTGAAGACCTTCAGCCAGGCGAAATCGACCGAATGAGTTGCAGCCTTGCTCAGGATGACGAGATCCATGGTGCGCGTTGCCGGCGCTTCCAGCATGAAGTTGATATCCACCGGCTGCGCGGCCGTGATCTCCATCCATCCGCTGAAGAACGCCGTGGGCGGCAATGCGCGGCCATCGGCCAGAGCAGCGATTTCCTTGCGGATATTGGCGGACAAGGGGACGAGCATCAGCCCGACCGTCCCTGGCTTGCCGTCCGGGTGATCGATGACGGCGCGGGCCGAGATGCGCGCAGTGCCAGGGGCAACCACCCGGCGGACGGCGCCTGCGGTGATGCCCTCGCTCAGCGGATGACAGACGATCGCATCCTCGAGCTCAAGAAAGCGCACGGTCTGAAAGCTCGGCTCGATCGGGCTCAAGGAGACGTTGGCGACCGCACGCAGGAGCTCGACCGGCAGCCGATAGTCCTCGATCTTCCGCCCGGAGATCAGCGTGGACGGTGCAAAGACATTCGGCAGGGCGGTCGGACGGGCGCCCGGGAGCCCGGTGAAGATCCGGAGGGCGAGCGGGCGCATGTCGAGGTCGGCATGGGGCATCCGCGCCTGGGCGGCATAGCGCTCATTGGTGATGACGTGGCCGAGAGAGAGTTCGGGCGGCAGCCCGCCGCTGGCCGAAATCCTCAGCCGCAGCGTGCGGGGGCTGCCGTCGCATGCCTTGGGCAGGGAGAAGAAGTTCCAGCCCTGAGTAACGCTGCCATAGGGAATTTGCCATTCCGCGACGCCCTCGCTGCTCTCCACATAGTCGAGAGTGACGATGAGCCGGCCGGTCTTGTCGGTCGGGGCCTCGCGAAAATGCAGGGCGAAGCCGGAGACCGCATAGCTCGAGATCGGGAAGAGCTGCACGATCTCGGATTCGCACAGCAAGGCCGCGAGCCCCTGGTCCTTGGGGTCGACGAAAGGCCCGTGGCCGAACACTTCCGAGACCGAATCCCAGTTGTGGGCGTGGAATGCGTTCTCAAGCGCACGGTAGTTCTCGAAAAGCGTCTCCCGCTCCCGTCGCAGCGTCGCGAGTTCGGTATTGGCGCTTGCCATGTGCCGCGACAGGCGCCCCAGGCCGCCCTCAAGCACGCGGGCCACGAGTTCCGCGTCCGACGCGAGCGCCCCTTCCTGCAGCCGGACGACCGGAATATCCGGCAGGGTACCCATCCTGCGGAACCGCTTGAGCGCAGCTCTCAATGCGCTGCTCCCCGCGTCGGATGTCGCGACGCCGATGAGCGGAAACGTGGCCCGCAGGCCTTCGGTATCGGACTCCGGATCAACAAACACGAGAAGGTCGCTGAGCGGAGAGGCTTCGAGCGCATCCTGGTCGCGGATCGAGGCAACCACATAGCGATTGCGACGTGGAAGTCGATGAATGGTCGCAGACAGTGACTCGTTCAAGATAGCGTCCACCATGGGTCAGAAATCATAAAATCCGTTCTGCGTGCGGTGCAACATCCTGAGTATAACTTATCTCATGTCAACACTATAATTATGGCATTTTTGCGTGATATCTAAATCAAGCTAGGTAATTGAAAGAAAAATTAGTTTGAAATTGAAAACATATCTGAATAGTTCTCTATCTTACTTTCATATAATTGTCGCGTTTGAGGCGCGAACGATATGCCCGGGGCGACATCCTCTTCGACCGCGCGGGGGAGAGGGGCCATGTGGCGAAATGGGCGCGGCGGATGGAGCGGGAAGACGGTCGATCACGGCTATGCTTTTGCCTTTGGCCGAGCGTTCGGCGCGCGACCGATCCAATCCGGCAACCGGCCTTCGCCTCCGCCGTGCCGTGATCGGGGCTTGCGCGCGGGCGGCCCGCTCTTCGAGTTCGGCTTCGAATCCGAGCCGAACTGAAGGAGGGCGCCGGACTACCGACGGCAGCCTGCCGGGGACGCCTTCACGCTGTCGGGCGAGGCATTCGCCATCGCCTGCTTCTGCACCACCGAGCGGCTTGATGCCGGCTGCCATGGCGGCCTAACCTGCCCGGTGAGAACTGCTTCGAATTGAGCGCATCTGGCGCGCGTGTTAGCGTGCTCGCTGCTCAGCTACAGGTTAGCCGGTGCGCCATGTATCAATTCTCGGCGGACGAATCCCAACTTGGCTGGTTTCTGGACTTCATCGCCTGGTGGTGTTCTCTCTTTGACTCGCAAGATATCGCAATCATAAAGACCGCTGCGGCGGTGGTGATTGCCGGAATCCTGCTGTTGATCGGCGCATTCATTATCAAGTTGCTGAGCATGATCGTCGCGCGATTATTTCGAACGGGGTCCATCACGCGCCGCTCACTGTGAAGGCGTTTCCGAAAGGCGGCGCTGACCTCGCAGCCGGCCTTGTCCGGCGCTCTTCGGGCCGAAAAGTGCTCCGCCAAAGTCCCGCGCTCAGTAGCAGTTCACGTTCTGGCCTTTCATCGTACAGGTGCTCGTAATGTGCTCCTCCGCCGGCGGCGGCTCGAAGCCTCCCGCTGATCGGGGAACATAGGTCTCTCCAGTGCTTTGCATCGGATCGAGCCCCGGGGGCTCCATCGCGCCGCCGAAGGCAGCGCATCCCGTCAAGAACAGACCGCACGCCGCCGCGAGAAACTTCTTCATATAGAGGGCTCCTTGTCCAAGCCGATCCTGCCGCGATGCAGGAGCGAAGTCACGGCTTCTTCTCGCGGCTATCTCGGCGCGCCTGTCGCAGCCCGCTGAGGGAACGCCTGGGCGGCAGAGTACAAGGAGCCTCTCGGTTAGTCCTTTCGACGCATGGTCGAGATGCCCAAACGAGGATGGCCGGCTAGGGCGACGGGCCGCTATCTTGCTGCGTCGCACAATTTCGGATGCGGCGCACAATGAGCTTTCGAGTCCATCATGGCTAAACGAAACAGCGGATCTGTCCGGCGCCGAAAGGCATCTGTGCAGCGCAAGCAATGGAAGGCGGTCGTTTCAGCTTGGCAGCAGGGGGATCTCGACTGGCAGCCCGCCTGGGGCCCCCCACCGACCGATCCGGCTTGCCTTTGCCCGCAGGCCGTGCTGGCCGAGCTTGGTGTGACGGCGAAAGCAGCGGCCTGACGCCAAGGTCTACGGCAAGATTCGCGGATTGCAACGAGCATAGGCCATCGCGAATCGCCGGGCGCGATCCATATGTGACCGGGGTTGCCGCGGTGCCACGCCATGTGACGGGGGTGTTCGCGTGCCGGTGCTGACGTCGCATGGCGAGCTATAGTTCAAAGGGCGTCTTCCTTTCCACACGACGCGCGATCGCCTGCAGTGAGCCATCGGGCAGGGTACGCGAAGGTCTTTCGCCCCGGCCCAAGGCGTCTTCCATCCAGGTCTCTCACGCCTCGCGCTGCCTGCCGACGCGCGCTCATGGCGCGCTGCGATTCGCGTAGCCCTGCTTCGCGCGACCGACGCTTTCACGATGCTTACTGACAAGATGTGAGTGAAGGCCAGCGACTTGCCTTCGATGGGCTCGAGGTCATGCGTCGGCTTCTTAGCCGCGTATGTTATTTTCATTATAGTGGAATAACTTGCGCGCTTTGACGCTTGTTTTTATTGCCGACAATAAGCAATATGCTTATCCAATGTGTCCTATTTTCCGATGTGGACGACAGCATAGCAAACGCCGTCCCTCGTGTATTGAAATTTCCGGCAAGATAATTTCGAGATTGACATTGTCGTCTGGCAATGGGCCAATTCCAGTATATCGGAATGGAATGCGTCTCGGGATTGCCTTGGCGATAGGTGGGGTCGGATGAATTACCGCTGGGACTGGTCCGTCCTGATACGCGAGCCTTTCGTCGATTGGCTGTGGAGCGGTGTGCTCCTGACCCTCGCGATCAGCCTGATGAGTTGGGCTGTTGCGCTCGCGATCGGCACCGTCGCGGGCGTCGCCCGCAGCGCCCCGTCGCCGGTGGCTCGTTTGCTGGCCGGCATCTATATCGACGTGTTTCGGAGCGTGCCCCCGCTCGTCCAACTGTTTCTTTGGTATTTCGTCCTCCCGGAGATCGTCCCCGATGCGGTCGGCCTCTGGTTGAAGCGCGATTTGCCCTATCCGGAGATCGTCACCGCCGTGGTCGCGATCGGCCTGTTCGCCGGCTCTCGCGTGGCCGAGCAGGTTCGCGCAGGCATCGAGGCGGTTGGCGTGCCTCTGCTGCCGGCGGCTCTCGCGACCGGCCTGCGCCCGATGCAGGCCTTTCGACTGATCGCGCTGCCGCTCGGTCTGCGCGCCATCGTCGGGCCTCTGACTTCGGAATTCCTGATCACGATCAAATTGTCGTCGCTCAGCCTGACGATCGGCGTGCTCGAGCTGACCGCGCAGAGCCGCCATGTGGAGAATTACACCTTCCAGGGCTTCGAGGCCTTCACCTTTGCGACCATCGGCTATCTGGTCATCGGCCTGAGCGCGACCGGGTTGATGCGCCTCATCGACAGCCGGATGGGCGGGGCTGCGCTGCGAAAGGTCACGACGTGAGCGATTTCGACTGGGGCGTCATCGCCCGCTCGTCCGGTTTCCTCGCGGAGGGGATGGCGCTGAGCGCGCTGCTGGTGCTGGTCGCGACGCTGGGCGGCCTCGTCGTCGGCTTTGGGCTGGCGCTGATGCGGCTGTCCGCGCACCGGCTGATTGCCGTTCCCGCGGCCGCCTACGTCACGGTGATGCGCTCGTTGCCGCTGGTGCTGGTGCTGTTCTGGTTCTATTTCCTGATCCCGCTCGCCATCGGGCGGCCGGTCGGCTCGCTCACCTCGGCCCTGATCGCCTTCGTGCTGTTCGAGGCGGCGTTCTATTGCGAAATCATCCGCGCCGGCATCGGCAGCGTTCGCAAGGGCCAGAGCGATGCGGGGCTGGCGACGGGCCTACGCCGCTGGCAGGTGCTGCGGCTGATCGTGATGCCGCAGGCGATGCGGGCCATGGGGCCGCTGATCCTCAACCAGATCGTGATCGTCTTCCAGGATACGTCGCTGGTCTATGTCGTGTCGCTGCACGACTTCCTCACCGCCGCGAGCGTCGTCGCAGCGCGCGACGGGCGCGCGACCGAAATGTATCTGCTGGTTGCCGTCGTCTATCTGGTGATCTGCCTCTCCGTCACGAAGACCGCCGAATTCTACAGGAAGGGGCGCCCGTCATGATCGTTCTGGATGACGTGCATAAATCTTACGGTTCCCAGAAAATCTTGCGGGGCTGTTCGGCCGAAATCCGTCTGGGGGAGGTCGTGGTGGTCTGCGGGCCGTCGGGATCCGGCAAGAGCACGCTGATCAAATGCATCAATGGCCTGGTGCCTTTCGAGCAGGGTACGATCACCGTCGACGGCATCTCGGTCTCGTCGCCGAAAACCGATCTTCCCGCCTTGCGCTCGCGGATCGGCATGGTCTTTCAGAGTTTCGAGCTCTACCCGCACATGACGGCGCTGCAAAACGTCAGCCTGGCGCAGGTCCATGTGCTCAAGCGTTCGCAGAAGGAGGCCGACGAGCGTTCCGCAAAGATCCTGACGCGGGTCGGCCTCGGCGACAAACTCAGCAACCGCCCGTCTCAACTCTCCGGCGGGCAGCAGCAGCGGGTGTCGATCGCTCGCGCCTTGGCGATGAACCCGCAGGCGATGCTGTTCGACGAGCCCACCTCTGCGCTCGACCCCGAAATGATCAACGAGGTTCTGGAGGTCATGCAGGAACTTGCCCTCGAAGGCATGACCATGGTCGTCGTCACACATGAGATGGGTTTTGCCCAGCGCGTCGCGGATCGCGTTCTGTTCATGGATCGCGGAGAGATCGTCGAGGATACGCCCAAGGACCAGTTCTTCACGGCCCCCGCCTCGGAGCGGGCGAAGCAATTCCTGAAGCAAGTCCTGACGCATTGACGAGGGGCCGATGAGCGAGCTGAACGCCCCTCAGATCGGCCCGCTTCTCCAACGCCGACGCAAGGAGCGGGGCCTGACGTTGCAGCAGCTCTCTGCGCTATCGGGCGTTTCAAAATCGATGCTGTCGCAGATCGAGCGCGGGGAGGCCAATCCGACCTTTGCCGTGCTCTGGAGCCTGACGCGTGGATTGGGCATCGACTTCGTTGCGTTGCTGGGGGAGGGGCAGGCGACGTCATGTGCCGACAACGCCATCGAAATGCTGTCGCTGGAGCACACGCCGACGATCCGAAGTGCTGACAGCTCCTGTCAGCTGCGCATCCTGAGTCCGCCCAGCCTGTCCGGCGACATCGAATGGTATGATGTCGAGATCGCGCCGGACGGATGCCTCGACAGCTCGCCCCATGCAGCCGGAGCCGTCGAGCATTTCACGGCGCTGTCGGGCGAGTTCGTGATCGCCAGCGGGGCTTCGCGCCATTTTCTCAGGCAAGGTGAGACGGCGCGATATCCGGTCGACGTCGCGCATTCCATCAGCAATCAGTCGGAGAAGCCGTCGCGCGGTTTGATGGTTCTGCTCTACCGCAAGTCGTCGAAGGGTCGAAATGCCTCGTAAGACGCAAAATGTACCGAGTTTCAGTTTCT
Organism: Allobosea sp. TAF32; assembly: GCF_052113585.1. NCBI lineage: Bacteria > Pseudomonadati > Pseudomonadota > Alphaproteobacteria > Hyphomicrobiales > Alloboseaceae > Allobosea > Allobosea sp. TAF32. The sequence goes on from NZ_JBFRDM010000012.1 coordinate 14,552, forward strand.
CCGAAGCGGCTGGTTCCATTTCTGCTGAACGGCCGCTCCTAGCAGAAGAGGCGATTTCATATGCGCGTTAGTATCTTGGGCGCAGGGGCGGCTGCCTGCGGCGCCGCCGCCCAGCTATTGGCGATGGGACATGACCCCATGCTCTGGTCACCGTCGGGCCGGAGCACCGAGGCGCTCGCGGCTGGGGCACCGCTGCGCGCGACGGGCGCGATCGAAGCCGGCTTCCACCCCCGCATCGCGGGCAGTGCCGAGGAAGCCGTGGCCAGCGCGGACGTCGTGATGCTGGCGATGCCCGGCTATGCCCACAAGATGGCGTTCGACGCGATTGCCCCTCATCTCAGGGAAGCGCAGCCCGTCATCATCAGCTCGCATGCCTCCTTCGGCGCGCTCTATCTTTCGCGGTTGCTGGCAGCGCGGAAAGTGCGCGCTTCGATCATCGCATGGGGCACTACGCTGACGACTGGCCGCAAGGTCTCCCCGACCGAAGTCGCCGTGAATTCGCTGCGTTCGAAGATCGATCTCGCGTCGGTGCCGCAGAACGCTTCGGCCGAGGCGCAGGCGCTGTGTACCTCCCTGTTCGGCGAGCGTTTCGTCCTCCGCGAAGGTCTCCTCGCGATCGCGTTGAGCAATCTCAACCCGCAGAACCATCTCGCCATCGCCCTGTTCAATCTGACCCGGATGGAGCGGGGCGAAAGCTGGGGGCAGGCCGAGAACGTCACGCCCGCGGTCGGGCGCGTGATGGAGGCGCTGGATGCCGAGCGGCTCGCCATCGCCGAAGCCTTCGGCGTTTCCGTCAGGACGATCCGCGAGCACTATGCCTTTTCCTACCAGCTTCCGGTCGCCAGCATCGCGGAGATGAATGCCGAGCTGCATGGCCGCGGGAAGGGGGGCTTGGGGCCGGCGACATTGGAGAGCCGCTATGTTCTCGAAGATGCGCCGTACGGATTATTGCCCACCGTGCTGCTCGGCCGGCTCGCCGGGCGGCCGGCGACGTTGCACGAGGCGGGGCTGACCCTGCTATCGGCCGCCTATGGCCGCGACTTCACCAGCGAGAACGAATTGCTGCCCGCGCTCGGCTTCGACGCGATGACTCGCGAAGAGCTGGCCGCGCAGGCGAAGAACGGATTCTAGACACCGTCCTCCATCGAGGGCGGGCACCAGGCGAGCGATCGCAAAAACGGGAGAGAGCTTATGAGATTCCATCTTGCTGCAGCCGCAGGCGCATTTTTGGCCCTGAATTTGGCGAGCTCGGCCGCGGGGGCCCAGGAAGTCGACGCGATCGTCAAGAAATTGCGCGACACCCAGACCATCACCATGGGCGTTCGCGAGGCGCTGTTTCCATTCAGCTATCTCGACGACAATAAGAATCCGACGGGCTATGCGGTCGAGTTCTGCAAGCGCATTATCGACGACATCAAGACCGAGCTGAACCTGCCGGAGATCAAGATCAAATACGTGCCGATGACGATCCAGAACCGGCAGGCGCTCGTCGCCAACGGAACGGTCGATCTGGAGTGCGAGGGAACGGTCAACACCTTCGGGCGCAACAAGCAGGTCGACTTCTCGTCCGTCAGCCATGTCTCGGCGAGCCAGCTCCTGGCTCTCAAGAGCACGGGCATCAAGAACTACGACGATCTCAATGGCAAGATCGTCGCCGTGGCGACCGGCGGAACTAGCGAGCCCGACCTCAAGAAGCTCGTTGCCGAACGGAAGCTCAACCTGCGCGTCATCAATGTCGATGACCACGCGGCGGGTCTGATCGCGGTCGAAACCCGGCGCGCCGACGCGTATTTCAGCGACAATGGCGCGTTCTACGGGCTGATCAAGCAATCGAAGAAGCCCGACACCCTCGAGATCGTCGGTGACGAATACGGCTACGCGCCGCAGGGGTTCATGGTGCCCAAACTCAATCCGACGATCCTCTGGATCGTCAATCACACGATGGGCAAGATGTTCAAATCGGGTGAGGCCGAAGCCTTGTACCTGAAGTGGTTCGGGCCGCTGGGTGCTCATGTCGGCCCGAAGCTGAAGGCCGCCTGGGCGACGCAATCCTACGCCGAGTGAACGCGGCGAGAGTCACCGGATAGAGGCTGAAGCCGCCATGGCCGCATGGCGGGTTCGGCTCGAAGGCAGAGCCTGGCTCGGGATTCAGCGGATCCGTCGCTCGCCGGGCATCAAAACAGCAGGGCATCGACGTCATCGGGGGCAGGCTCTGCCGTCGGTGCTTGCGCCGCAGGGTCCCAAACGGGCTCGATCACGCCTAGGTGGATCGTCCGTTCGATCGCCATCGTGTAATGCGGCCATATGGCGTCGGTCAGCCAGCTCCGGACGCGTTCGTTCATGTCTGGGGGAACGGCATGGTCGTCGGAGGCCATTGCCGCAAGCGCATAAGCGGCCCCTCCGATGGTCTCTCCCGTTGCTGCGGTGCCGGAGAAGCCGAGCCGGGCCTGATCGAAGGCCTTGCCGAAGGTCGCACCCTCGCGCATCAGGCGGCTGAGCTCCAAAGCCAGTTCAGAGGCCGTCTCCTGCACGACGATAAGCGCGGTGCTCATCTCGCGATCGAGTGTGCCGAAATGCGCTGCATCGAGCCGATCCTGGCACTTCAGCTCGCCCGCAGCCCGCTGCATCTGCTGGAAGATCGGCGGCAGGCGCCGGGAGACGCTGGCGACGAGGTCGGCCGCCAGTTTCAGCTCTTGCGCGATGATGACCAGACTGCGGCCGTTGCTGCCGACACGCGCGGCCCGCAGGCTGGCGTTCGTGCCGATGAGAACGATATTCGAGACCGTGGCGGCAAGCGCGTCGACCGTCTGTTGGGAGATGTCGAGCAGCGCGGTCAACGCATGCGCAACCTGGTCGGCACCCGCACGGGCGCCGTTGCACTTGCCCAGAAGCACCGAAGCATGGGCGAGATCGGCTCCGAACTGCGCCATGAAGGAGCCGGTATCCGCGCCGCCCGCCCCGTAGAGCGACCGGACGAGGTCGACCAGGTCGACGGTATCGTCTCGCAGCTGCAGCAGGCTCTGTTCGATCGCCGCGGCGTCCTCGCCGAGTGTGGCGGCGCTCGCCTCGAGCTGTGCCGCCTCGATCCTGAGCAGCAGGTCTCGGGCGTGCGGCAGGGCCTCGGCCGGCAGTCCCTGAGCAAGACCGCCCTCCTCCAATGTCCCCACCATGCGTAGTCCCGCGGTCGCATGCTCAAGCCGTTGGCGGATGCTATCGCCGGATTGCAAGGCGACGATGGCCATCCCCGCCGCCATCGCGATCTTGCCGGAGCGCGCCGCCGCTTCGCTGGCGAGCGTCATGCCGCTGTGCTGCCGAGCCTCGACCTCGGCCAGCGTGACCAAGAGCTTGTCGGCGAGCGACGAGAGCGCGGCGCCATATTGCGTCTCGAATTCGCGTTGCGAAGCCAGCGCCGCGGCCAGGAGCTTGCTCATGCGGGCGTGATCGCGCGCGCAAGCCTCGATCGTACGCTGGGCCTGGGTCGTCAGCTCGAAGATCTCGTTGGCGAAGTCGCCGAAATCGCTCATTACGCCCTGAAACGAGATCGACTCGATGCGGGCGTAATGGGCGATGATCGTGATCAGCCGGATATGCTCGACGAGCTTCTCCCAGGTCTGGCCGGCGGCTGCGCTATGCGCGGCGATGTCCAGCAAGGAGCGGGTTTCCGCGGCCAGCGTCTGCCGCAGCGGGCGCAGATCGTCGGCGAGCCGTGCCAGAGCGGCGCGCGCCGTGATGATCCTGTCGCCGGAGAGCCGACCGGAGAGGGCGGTCAGCCGTTCCTTCAAGGTGTCGAAGAGGTTCAGCCCCCTGCCGAGATCGCGGCCGGCGACCGCGAAGGTCGCATCGACCGAGCGGGCGTGATCCTCCAATGACGTGATCAGCTGCGTCAGAGGTTTTGCTGGAGCGTTCATCGCGCCCTCACGCATGCCTCGATGCGGGAGCGGCGGCGCTCGCCGCCAGCGGCCAGGCCATGATTTCCTGTGCGATGAGCTGCAGGCGCACGACGCGTTCGGCCGCGCCGAATTCGATCGCCTCCTTCGGCATGCCGAAGACGACCGAGCTTTCCTCGTCCTGGGCCAGCGTCCGCGCGCCGGCCTTGCGCATTTCCAGGAGGCCGCGTGCGCCGTCGTCGCCCATGCCTGTCATGATGATGCCCAGCGCGTTGCCGCCAGCATATTGCGCAGCCGAGCGGAACAGAACGTCGACGGAAGGGCGGTGCCGCGAAACGGGGGGGCCGTCCTTGATCGCGACACGGTAGTGCTGGCCGACGCGCTGCAGCAGCATATGGCGATTGCCGGGCGCGATCAGCACGCGGCCGGTCTTCATCTCGTCGCCATTCTCGGCTTCCTTGATCTCCATGGCGCAGATGCCGTCGAGCCGGCGCGCGAAGGCGGCGGTGAACTTCTCAGGCATGTGCTGGACGATGGCGATGCCGGGGCAATGGGCCGGGAGCGCCTCCAGCACTTCGCGCAACGTCTCGGTGCCGCCGGTGGAGATGCCGATGCAGGCGATGCGATCCGTGCGCGCGTGGAAGCGGCCGGAAAGCGGTGGCGGCATGATGACGTCGGCCGTAAGTTTCGCTTCGATCTGCATGGCGGGGCGCTCGGCCCGAGGCCGCGGCTTGGCCTGCGCGGCGGCATGGACCGCATGGCGCAGCCGGTCGGCGGTCTCCAGCAGCGCGTTGCGCGTATCGATCCGCGGCTTGGCCAGCACCTCGACGGCCCCGCTTTCCAGCGCCTCGAACAGGGTGGGCGAGCCGGTTCCGGTCAGGGTCGAGCAGATGATCACGGGGATCGGCCGCTGCGCCATGATCTTGCGCAGGAAGGTCAGGCCGTCCATCCCCGGCATCTCGATGTCGAGGATCAGCACGTCCGGTACTTCGTTCTGCATGCGCCGCGTCGCCGCGTAGACGTCGGCAGCCGTGCCCATCACCTCGATGCCGGGCGATTGCGACAGGATCGAGCTCAGCACCTGCCGCACCGAGGCGGAATCGTCGACGATGAGCACGCGTATGGGCTTGCGCGTCATGCTGCGCTCCTCCCGAGGGCGGTCGGCTTCGCCTGGTAGACCGTCGGCGCGACCGAATGCAGGCCGGGCACCCCGGCTCCCGCCATGGATTCGGAATGCCCCAGCAGGATGTAGCCTCCGGGGCGCAGATGGGACATCAGCCGCGACAGCACCGCGGCCTGGGTCTGCCGGTCGAAATAGATCAGTACGTTGCGGCAGAAGATGACGTCGATGTCGCGGTCGTAAGGGTAGGTTTCGTCCATCAGGTTCAGATGCTCGAAACGTGCCCTGCGGCGCAGCTCCGGAGCGATCCGCACCGTGTCCTGCGCGGGATTGCGGGACCGCATGAGATAGCGCTGTTGGAGCGCGGCCGGGACCGGCGAGACGAAGGATGCCGGATAGACCGCGTCGCGCGCGGCGGCGAGAACCTGCGTCGAGATGTCGGTGCCGAGGATGGAGAAGCTCAGCTCGCCTGAGCTTCCGCGCGTGGCGTTCGCGAGGTCCTGCAGAACCATCGCGATGGTATAGGCCTCGGCGCCGATCGAGCAGGCAGCGCTCCAGATCTTGAGCCTGGTCGGACGGGCCCCGTGCAGGCGGCGGAGCGCGGGCACCGCCGTGTCGCACAGGAACGTGAAATGACTCGGCTCACGGAAGAAGTCGGTCTTGTTCGTGCTGACGCAGTCGATCAGGTACACATATTCCTTGTCCAGGCCACCGCGTTCGAAGAGCAGGCTGCCATAGTCCGCCAGGTCGCTCAGGCCGAGCGCACGGACCCGCTTGCGCAAGCGGCCTTCGACCATCGTGCGCTTGGTGCGCGGCAGCTTGATGCCGGCATTGCGCTCGACGAGGCTCGCTATGGCATTGAAATGCCGCTCTTTGAGATGATCGCCCATGGGCTCTGTCGTCGCCGGGGCCATCACGCGGCTTCGCTCGCGTCGATGTGAGAGGGAACCCCGGCACCTGCCATCAGCCGTGCGAGGTCGAGGACGATGACGAAGGCTTCGCCCTTGCGCCCGAGGCCGGCGATATAGTTCGACTGCCAACGGCCTCCGACGTCGAGCGGCGCGTCGGTCTGCGCCGAATCGAGGCTGGTCACCTCGAAGACACGGTCGGCGACGAAGCCGACGCCGAGAGTCCGACCTTCCAGCGGCACGTCCAGAATGATGATCCGCGTCGCCTCCGTCGGCGCGACGCGCGGAAGGCCGAGCTTCGTGCGCAGATCGACGATCGGGAAGCCGGTGCCGCGCACGTCGATCATGCCGAGCAGGAAGTCGGGGGGCATGCGGGAGCTTCGAGATCGGCCGCATGTCGAGGATCTCTCGCACATGCGCGATGTCGATGCCGAAGGACTCGCCGTCGATCCCGAGCGTCAGATATTGTGCGTTTTGGGTCAAAGCCGTCTCCGCCAAGGGAAATCGTCGTGCGCCGGATGCCGGCGGGATGGGCGCTCCGCTGGAGCGAAGCGCCCGCGCGTTTCAGGAGGCGCGGCGGAATTCGGCGTCCCGCGCATCATGGGCGTCGTCGAGATCGAAGGAGAACCCTCCCGAGGCCGCCTTGGTCTGTGGTTTGGCCGCGGGCGGCTTGCTGGCCACGGGCCTGGCTACCTTCGGGGCGGAGGCGGTCTTCATCCTGGCCGCCTGCGCCTTGAGCTGCTCCACCGCACGGTCGACGCCCGGGCCGGCCGCATCGATCTTGAAGAAGGCGATGGCGGTCTGAAGCTGCTCGGCCTGGGCCGCGAGCTCTTCGGACGTCGCGGAAACCTCCTCCGAAGCCGCGGCATTCTGCTGCGTTACCTTGTCGAGCTGCTGGATGGCCTGGTTGATCTGCGCGGAGCCGACATCCTGCTCGCGGCAGGCGGCGGTGATCTCCTCGACCAGCTCGGCGGTCTTCTTGATGTCGGGAACGAGCTTGGCGAGCATGGAGCCGGCCTCCTGCGCGACCTTGACCGTATCGGTCGAGAGCGTGCCGATGTCGGCGGCCGCCGCCTGGCTGCGCTCGGCGAGCTTGCGGACCTCGGAGGCGACGACGGCGAAACCCTTGCCGTGCTCACCTGCCCGAGCCGCCTCGACGGCCGCGTTGAGAGCCAGCAGGTCGGTCTGGCGCGCGATCTCCTGGATGATGGTGATCTTGGAGGCGATGGTCTGCATGGCGTCCACGGCCTTGCCGACCGCGGTGCCCGAGGCCTCCGCATCCTTGGCCGACTGGGCCGCGATCTGCTCGGTCTGGCTGGCATTCTCGGCATTCTGCTTCACATTCGCCGCCATCTCCTCCATCGAGGCCGAGGCCTCCTCCGTGGAGGAGGCCTGCTCCGTCGAACCCTGAGAAAGCTGCTCGGCGCTCGCCGACAGCTCCTGCGAGCCGGCGGAGACGTTTTCGGCGGCACGCAAAGCATCGGACACGACCTCGCGCAGCCGCTCGACGGTGCCGTTCAAGGCGGTCAGCAGGTCGCCGACCTCGTCATCGCTCCGGACGTTCATGGTGCGTGTCAGGTCGCCGGCCGCCACGGCATTAGCGAGGCCGACGGCACCGGCGAGACCACGGCTGATGCCGAGAGCGATCCAGGCCGCGACGGCGACGGAGATCAAGGCCGAGATCGCGACGATCGCCGTCAGCAGCATCTTGGCGAAGCTCGCCACCTCGGCCGCGTCGGCGCTGATCTCGCTCATCCGCCTTTCGGCGAAGGCGGCGTATTGATCCATGGCGGCAATCGTGGCGTTCAGCGCGTTGCGCCCCTCACCCTTGCTGAGCTGCGTCGCCTTGATGTTCCCGCCTTCGCGCGCGACCTCGATGGCGCTCCTCATGGCCGTCTGCAACTGCTCGGACTGGACTTCGATAGGCCCGATCGAGAGACCCGCGTCCTTCAGCGCCGACAGGGCCGATGCGGTGGCCGGGCGCAGGATGTCCATTTGGGCGAGAGCGGCCGCGCTGCGGCTGGCAAGTTCGCCTTCGGCAGCCGCGGTGAAGATCTCATAGGTCATCCGGAGGGCGCGAGCGGTCTGATAGCGCATCATCAGAACCTGGCGCGCAGCTGCCTCGGATGCCGCGCCGCCCTGCTGAGCGAGATCGCGGCCGAGGCTGTCTAAGGCGGCATTCTGGGCGTTCAGAGCGGGAAGGCCGCGCGCGGTCCAGAGTGCCTCGGCCTTGTTGCCGGAATTGAGCTTGGCCTGCCGGATGGTCTCGTCCTGAATGGCGTCGAGCGCCTTTCGACTTCCGATAACCTTGTCGAGCAGAAGCTTGCCCTGATCGCTCGCCCGCTGCTCGATCTCCGTGAGGATCTTGCCGGCTTTCTCCCGCCGCTGGAGCACATCGGCAGCGAAAGCCTCGATGTCGCGGCCCTCGGACGCCAGGATCACGTTCTTCTCGGAGCGGACCTGGCCTTCGAATTCCGCCTGCAGGTCGCCGAGGAGGCTCACCTGCTTGGCCTGCCGCAAGATGCGCTGCTGGGCCGCCTCCATCTCCGCCAGGCGGTTATAGGCAATTCCCCCCGCGGCGACCGAAAGGGCGATGATGACGCCGAACGACGTCGCAAGCTTCGCTTTGATAGTAAATCGCATGTGTAGCCCCGATTTTCGCCGATTTTATTAGATCAATATGGTCGATATACTCGGAACGATGATAAATTCGTCGTTCCATTTGGTAATGAATTGGATATACTCGGGTCGCCAATTCATACCGATTCGTGGCGTCGTCTGAATATCATCTCGCGAGATCTCCGTGACCTCGTAGACCTTGTCGGCGATGATGCCGAGCGTCACGGGGTCGTCGTCGATCTCGACCTCGATCACCACGATGCGGGTGTCGGGCGTGGCTTCGGCCTGCGGCATCCCGAAGCGCTCGCGCAGATCGGCGAGCGGGATGATGTTTCCGCGGACATTGATCAGTCCGGGCAGGTGCGGACGGGCTCCGGCGACGCGCGTCAGCGGCACGGGATCGATGATCTCCCGGACCATCTCGGTTTCGATCGCGAAGATCTCCGGGCCGAGACCGATCATCAGGGCCTTCATGGCACCTCGCGAAGCGGGGTTCGGAGAGAGGCTGCCCTGCATGAGGGGCGTTTGCGTCCGCGTCATCACGCCGCCTCCGTCATTTTGTCGATTTCGGCCTGCATCTGCCCGAGCCCTACCAGCTGGGCCACGTCGAGGATCAGCGCCGCCGAACCGTCACCGAGAATGGTGGCGCCCGAGAACATCGTGACGTCGGCATGCAGCTTCGATAGCGACTTGATCACCGTCTGGTGGCTGCCGATGATCTGGTCGGCCACGAGGCCGACCCTGACCTCGCCGGTCGAGATGATGATGACCTTGGGATGCGGGTCGGGCTCGCCTTCCGCGCCAAACTGCTCGCGCAGCCGCAGGAAGGGGACGAGCTCTCCGCGCACGCTGAGGAAGCTGCGGCCCCTGGAGCGGTTCTCGTCGGCCGCGGTCAGCTCGATGCATTCTTCGACCGCCGAGAGCGGGATGATGTAGCGACCGCCGCCGACCCGGATCAGCAGTCCGTCGATGATCGCCAATGTCAGTGGCAGGCGCAGCGTCACGGACGAGCCTCGACCGGGAAGGGTGGCCAGATCGATCGACCCGCGCATGCCCTCGATGGTGCGCTTCACCACGTCCATCCCCACGCCACGGCCGGACAGCGCCGAGACGGCCCGCGCCGTCGAAAATCCCGGGTGGAAGAGGAACTGATGGACCTCGTTGTCGGAGAGGCCAGCGCCGGCCTGAAGCAGGCCCTGCTCCTCGGCCTTGGCGCGAATACGGGCGGTGTCGAGGCCGCCGCCGTCATCCTGCACCGAGACCAGGACCTGGGCACCGACATAGCGTGCGGAGAGCTCGATGCGGCCGATCGCCGGCTTGCCGACAATAGCACGGCGCTCTGGGCTCTCGATGCCGTGGTCGATGGCGTTGCGGATGAGGTGGACCAGCGGGTCGGCGAGGCGCTCGATCATCGTCTTATCCATCTCGGTGTCCTCGCCGACCGTGACGAATTCGACCGGCTTGGCGAGATCGCGGGCGAGATCGTGGACGAGACGGCGGAAACGCCCGAAGAGCGAGCCCATCGGCACCATGCGCACGCCCATGGTCGTGTCGCGCAGGCCGGAGGCGAGCCTCTCGATCTCCTCGGCGATCGCCTTGATGGCGAGGTCGTCGCTGGCATGGGCAAGCTGGGAGAGCCGAGCCTGGGCGATGACCAGTTCCCCGACACGATCCATGAGCTCGTCGAGCCGTTCGGCCTGGACGCGCACGGTCGAGCTCTTGTCGTCCGCCCGGCGATTGTATTCGGTCTTTTCGACGGGCCTGTCCGTGCCCGCGACCGACGGATTGGGCGCGGCCGATGCGGGTGCTGTCTCGGCATCGGCATCGACCAGGCCCCCGGACGGAGCCAGCGTTTCTCGCGAGGCGCCGGCGTCGAACGGCGTGATCGCGAGTGCCATTTCGTCTCGCACGAATATGAAGACGTCTTCGATCGCCTCGCGCGGGCACGAGGCTCTCAACGCGACACGCCAGGCGATGAAGCAGCCCTCCGGGTCGAGCGCAGTGAGATCGGGCACGTCGTCGAGACGAGCGGTTACCGTGCACGGGCCGAGGTCGCGCAGTTCGTCCAGGAGGTTCAGCGGATTGGTGCCGTTGCGCAGGATGTCCGGCCGGAACGCGATGTCGATCAGCCAACCCGGCGCCTGATCAGACGTGGTCGGCGCATGCGCCTCTGCCGGCGCTGCTTCGAGCCCCGAGACCAAGCGGTGGAGTGCCGCCACGATAGCCTCCCCGATAATCTCGTCTGTGGAGTCGGGATCTTCGATGAGGATCCGGAGGTAATCCTTGGCCGAGAGCGCGACGGTAACGATGTCATGGTTCGCCTCGATCCGACCCTTGCGGATCAGGTCGAAGGCGGTTTCGAAATCGTGGGTGAAGGCGGCGACGCGGTCGAAGCCGAACATGGCGCCGGAGCCCTTGATGGTATGCAGGGCCCTGAAGGCTGCATCGACCAGATGGCCTTCTCCGGGCCGCTGACCGAGGTCGAGCAGGACCGTCTCGAGCGTCTCGAGCAGCTCGGCGGCTTCCTGCCGAAAGGTCTCTGCCGGATCGAGGTCCAGCATCAGCGCACCAGCTTGGCGACAACCGCCAGCAATTGTTCCGGCTTGAAGGGCTTGGTGATCCAGCCCGTTGCGCCCGCGGCCTTGGCCTGCTGCTTCACCGCGTCATTGGATTCGGTCGTCAGGAAGACGATCGGCACGCCGGTGAGCCCAGGCAGCGCCCGCATGCCGCGGATCATGTCCAGCCCGTTCATCACCGGCATGTTGAGATCGGTGATTACGAGGTCGAAGCGCTGCGCCTTCGCCCTCGCCAGCCCATCGGCGCCATCGCCGGCCTCGGCCACCTCGTGGCCGGCTCCGCCAAGGACGAGCTTGATCATCTGTCGAATGCTGGGAGAATCGTCCACCGTCAGAACGCTGGCCATAATCGTCACTTTCCGGAAAGAAGGCGGGTGTTTACGCCAGCGAGACGCTGGCGCGGGCGAAGGCCGAACGAACGGCGGCCGAAGCCCCCTCGATCGTCAGCGGCAGCCTGCGCGCGGCGAAGCTGCGGCGGGCGCTGACGACGAGTTGCACGAGGGCAATGTCGGCGGCCTCGATATTCGCGCAGTCGATCTCGGCGGGTTGGCCTGCGGCAAGCAGGTCGCGCATCCTTTCCGCGACGGCGCCGATGCCCCTGATCGAACAATCGGTCGGCAAGCTGAGTCGAACCGGTGTGGCGATCCGTTCCGGTGTCGTCCGCGGCATCCTTGGCGGCCTCCAAATGAAAGCATCATCTGGGGGCGCATTTCTTACGAGCTAGATTGATGACATATTAATAGTGCCGCGACGAATATTATCCAATTCTTTACGATTATTCGCGCGACGAGTCGGGCATGCGCTCCCGGAGTCACTGCGGGGTCGTCGCGTAACCCCGCGTTTACCATGTGCGAAACTTGTGCGTCGGCGTCGCCGGGACCGCTCCGTCTCGGCTGGGCCGGCATTCAACGTGCGCGGCGGGTCTCGGACGGCAGCTCGCCGAAAAGCCTGCGGTACTGCGCGGCGAAATGACCGCGGTTGGCAAAGCCCCATTTGCGCGCGATCTCCTCGACCGAGTGCTCCGAATGCGGATCCTCGATCTCGCGGCGCGCGCCGTGCAGCCTGGCGGCTTTGATGTATTCCTGCGGCGACGTCTGCAGGACCTTTCTGAAACTCTGCTGCAGCGTTCGAAGGCCGATCCCCGCCGCGCGAGCTACGTCCTGGACCGCAATATCCTCGTAAGCATGGGCGAGAATGTAGTCGACGGCTCGCCTGACGTGCAGGGGAGCATGTTGCGTGCTGCCGCGCGACATGCCCTGCGAGTAATTATGGGGGAGGTTTTCCAGGACGAGCGCGACCCAGCTCGATTGGAGGAAATCGGCCGCGCATGGCGAGATCGCCTGGGTATCGTCCCCCGCCGATCCGACGACGGTCGCAGCGAGAATCGCGGCAAGCACGGACCCGGTTCCCGAACGGATATCGAAGCTGGTGGTGATCTGGAGCTGCTCGTCGAGCCGCCGGCCGGCCAGTCTTTCCAGGAGCGGAACGATGTCATCGATCCTGACCCTGAACATGCAGAATTCAGTTCCCGCCAAAAAGGTCACGCGGCGCGCCAGGGAGGTGTTCAGCGCAACTCCGTCGCCTCTGCGACAAGTCAGGAGCCCATCCTCGACCTCCAGTCTCACATCCCCCGACAGGACGAAGATGGCGGTGATGTTGTCCGGGCAATCGGCGAAAGCTCCTTCGAGGCTCTGCGACACCCTCGACAACATGATTGTCGTGTTGGCGACCTTGATCGAGAGGAGTTTGTTGCTGCCTGATCCGCTCGCTTCTGCCTCGTGCCTAAAATTGTAACCCAATATACGTTCATAATATGAGATCAAATGCTCGACTTCAACGGAAGGGAGATTGATATTGATGAATGTATTACCGATGATATCCACGTATTTCTTCCGAATATAAAAATATCTATAAAATAAAATGTAGCTCTAATCTAAATCGATGGAAAATTTTGTCGAGGTGATATTAGGTATTATCGCTCACGAATTAGTATGAATTATGGGATGATCAAGTAACGCTGGAATCACAATCTCGGCATATGCGTGTATATGCACTGGTAAGCCTCCTCGCGATTGACCGATTTCCGGATGCGCCGAGGACGACGCTGCCGGGCCAGCTCCGTTCCCGTCGATGCGAATTTGATGCCGGGACCGACCGGCGGAACGGTCAACCCACCGCCGGTGAACCCGCGAGACGGGCATTTCGCGTTGACGTTTCCTGTCTTGCGCGCCGGCTTGCGAGGGCGAGGTCGCCACGTCCGCGCGGGACCCATGTTTCTGCGCGTCCTTCCGCTTGCCTGACGAGCGCCTCTCGGCCGAGCCGTATTCGCGGGAAAAAAGCGTCCCGGACGCGACGTCAAATTTACCATTCCTGCGAATAGCCGCGGATCTTTAACGCCTGCCGGTGTGTTGCTGGCTATAGTCCGAGCCGCGCTGATAGACTCGGAATTATCTCGGCATGTGCGGTTTTGGCGGCTATTTCGGCCTTGTCCGGGATGGGAGGGCGCTCCTTGAAAGGATGACGGCCGCCATTGCGCATCGCGGCCCGGACGGGCAGGGCTTCTTCACCGCAAAAGCAGCCGGCCTCGGCCATGCGCGGCTGTCCATCGTCGGCCTCGGCGACGGCCAGCAGCCCATGTCCGATGCGACCGGGGAACTGACGATCGCCTTCAACGGCGAGATCTTCAATTATGTGGAACTGCGCGAGCAGTTGCGCGCCAAAGGTCGCCAATTCCGGACGAGCAGCGACACTGAAGTGATCCTGCATCTCTATGACGAGATGGGCGAGGATTGCGTCTCCATGCTCAATGGCGATTTCGCCTTTGCGCTCTGGGACGGTCGCCGCCGCCGCATGGTTCTGGCGCGCGACCGGATGGGGGTTCGGCCGCTCTTCTATACGAGGCAGGGCGAACGGATCTACTTCGCCTCGGAGGTCAAGGCGCTGCTCCAGGTCCCGGGCGTCGTGGCCGAGCTCGATCCGGTCGCGCTCGACCAGATCTTCACGCTCTGGGCTCCGATCGCGCCGCGCACGGCCTTCCGCGACATCTACGAACTCGAACCTGCCAGCCTGATGATCGTGCAGGAGGGCGGCGTCTCGACGCGGCCCTATTGGAAACTGGACTATCCCGACCGGGAGACGCTGCCCCGGCACCGGGACGAGCGCGCCGCGGCCGAGGAACTGCGCGCCCTGCTGACGGAGGCGACGCGCATCCGCATGCGCGCCGATGTGCCGGTCGGCTCCTATCTCTCCGGCGGCCTCGATTCCTCCATCACATCGGCGCTGGCGGCGGGCATGGCGCCGGGCCGGCTGAAAACCTTCTCGGTCACCTTCGCCAGCGCCGAACATGACGAGAGCGCCTTTCAGCTCGAGATGGCGCGCGCGCTCGGCACCGATCACAGCTCCGTCGCTTGCGGCGAGGGCGATATCGCCGCCGTGTTTCCCGATGTGATCCGCTTCACCGAGCGCCCGATCCTCAGGACTGCCCCGGCCCCGCTCTACAAGCTTTCGCGCCTCGTGCGCGAGGCCGGCTTGAAAGTGGTGCTGACCGGCGAAGGTGCGGATGAAGTCTTTGCCGGCTACGATATTTTCAAGGAGGCCAGGGTTCGCCGCTTCTGCGCCAGGCAGCCCGGCTCCCGCATCCGGCCGCATCTGTTCCGCAAGCTCTACCCCTATCTGCCGGGGCTGAGGCAGCAATCGGCCGAATATCTGGCCTCGTTCTTCGGGGCTGGCGGCACGGGGCTTGACGACCCGCTGTTCTCCCATCGGGCGCGGCTCGACGGCACGGCAGCGACGAAACTGTTCTTCTCGGGTGACCTGCGGGCCACATTGTCGGGATATGATGCCGCCGAGGACCTCGCAGCGCGGCTGCCCGAGGCTTTCGCCCGCTGGCACCCCCTGCACCAGGCGCAATATCTGGAGGCCCGCTTCCTTCTGCCCGGCTATATCCTGTCGAGCCAGGGTGACCGCATGGCGATGGCCCATGGCATCGAGGGCCGCTTTCCCTTCCTCGACCATCGTCTGGTCGAGTTTGCCGCCGGGCTTCCTCCCGAGATGAAGCTGAAGGGGCTCGTGGAGAAGCATATTCTCCGCGAGGCGACCAAGGATCTGCTGCCGCCCGCGATCGGCAGGCGACCCAAGCAGCCCTATCGCGCGCCGGACAGCCAATCCTTCGTGGGGGCGGGGGCGGGAGACTATGTCCGGACGGCGCTGAGCGAAGCCGAGATCGGTGCCGGCGGCCTCTTCAATCCAAAGGCGGTGGCAAAGCTGCACGAGAAATGCAGTCGCCACCCGGCCTCCGGCTTTCGCGACAATGCGGCCTTCGTCGGCATTCTGTCGACGCAACTCTGGCTGACGGCCTTCACCGGCGCAGGCAGTTGCAGCGCCAAGGCCGCCTGACACCATCAAGAGAGGAAAACGATATGACAGATACGATCCGCGACACCGTGAAGGCCTTCGTCATCGAGAATTTTCTGTTCGGCGACACCACCCACGCCATCGCCGATACAGACTCGCTCATCGAGAACGGCATCATCGACTCGACCGGCGTTCTGGAACTCGTGGCCTTCATCGAAGACCGTTACGAGATCGCCGTCGCGGACGCCGATATCGTGCCGGCCAATCTCGATTCACTGGCGCGCATCACGGCCTTCATCGCATTGAAGACCGCAGCGCTCGCGGCGGCCTGACGGTTCTGGTTCATGCGGGTCGAGCAATTCCTCATCACAAGCGCGGCGGCGCGTGGCGCGAAGACCGCGCTGGTCACCGAGCAGAAGCGGTTGCGCTATGACGAGTTGGACGACCTGTCGAACCGGCTCGCGGCTGCTCTCGCCGCGAGTGGCGTGCAGCGCGGCGACCGCGTTCTCGTCTTCATGGACAATTGCTGGGAAGCCGTCGTCTCGATCTTCGCGGTTCTCAAGGCGGGCGCGACCTTCAGCCCGATCAACGCCTCCACCAAGGCCGACAAGCTCGCTTATGTCATCGGCGATTGCGAGGCTGCCGCGATCCTGACCCAGGCGAAGCTGATGCCCATCGTGGCGCAGGCGCGTGCGCTGTCGGACCGGCCCTTCTTCGTCGCGTCGACGCAAGGACCATCGGGCCTTGTGCCGGATGGCGCCGCCTCCTTCGAGGGTTGTCTCGAAGTCGCGCCCGGGCCCGTGAACCATGGCGGGATCGACGTCGACCTTGCCATGCTGATCTACACCTCGGGCTCCACCGGCCGCCCCAAGGGCGTGATGATGACGCATCGCAATATCGATGCTGCCGCGGACTCGATCACCAGCTATCTGCGCAACACCCCCGACGACATCATCCTCAACGTGTTGCCGCTTGCTTTCGACTACGGCCTCTATCAGCTGCTGATGGCGATGCGGCTTGGTGCGACCCTCGTCCTCGAAAAGTCCTTCGCCTTTCCGCAGGCGATCTTCGAGCGCATCCGCGCCGAGCAGGTCACCGGCTTCCCGCTCGTGCCGACGATGGCCGCGCTGATCCTGCAGATGCGCGACGTCGAACCGGGTTTCCTGCCGAGCCTGCGCTATATTTCGAACACCGCCGCGGCCCTGCCGCCCCCGCACATCGCGCGCCTGCGCGAACTCTTCCCTGGCGTTCGGCTCTATTCGATGTATGGCCTGACCGAGTGCAAGCGCTGCACCTATCTGCCGCCGGAGGAGCTGGACCGCCGGCCGGGCTCCGTCGGCATCGCCATTCCCAACACGGAAGCGATCGTCGTCGACGATGAGGGCAACCGCGCGCCGCCCGGCGTCGCGGGCGAGCTGGTCATCCGCGGACCGCATGTCATGCAGGGCTATTGGCGCAACGAAGTCGCGACTGCGCAGATGCTGCGCCCCGGCCCGTTTCCCTGGGAAAAGCGCCTCCATACCGGCGACCTGTTCCGGACGGATGACGACGGCTTCCTTTATTTCGTCGGCCGCAAGGACGACATCATCAAGACGCGCGGCGAAAAGGTTGCTCCGAAGGAAGTCGAGGCCGTTCTCCATGCCCATCCCGGCATTGCCGAAGCCGTGGTGACCGGTGTGCCGGACTCGGTGCTTGGCCACGCCATCGCCGCCGTCGTCGTTCGCTCGGACGAGAGCTTGAGCGAACGGGACATCATTCGCCACTGCGCTGGTCATCTCGAGGATTTCATGGTGCCGAAGCTCATCGAATTCCGCCATGAGCTGCCGAAGACGGATACCGGAAAGGTCAGCCGAAGGCTGGCGGCCGAAACGCTGGGAGCGGCGGAATGAACATCTCTCCTGCCCCGAGTCGTCCGGCCTTCTCGGCTGACGTGCTGATGCTCGACAACACCGCGGAAACCGACCGCATCGTGACCGGACTGCGCGGGCAGCTCCGTGGCATGCGCAAGCGCGGCCTCGTGCTCGGTCTTTCCGGCGGCATCGATTCCAGCGTCTCGGTCGCGCTGGCCGTGCGCGCTGCCGGGGCGAAGAACGTCTTCTGCCTGTTCATGCCGGAAAGCGACTCCGATCCCGAGAGCCTGCGCCTCGGCCGGCTGGTCGCCGAGACCTTTGGCGTCGAGGCGGTCGTGGAGGATATCGGACCGACGCTGCAGGCAATGGGCTGCTATGAGCGGCGCGATGCCTTCATCCGCGAGCTGGTGCCGGGTTACGGGCCTGGCTGGGCCTCGAAGATCGTCATCGCCAATTCGCTCGCCGGGGACGGCTACAACATCTCTTCACTGGTGGTTCAGGACCCCGAGGGCCGCCAGACCAAGCTGCGTATGCCGCCGGCGGTCTATCTCGGCATCGTCGCAGCCACCAACATGAAGCAGCGCACGCGCAAGCAGATCGAGTACTATCACGCCGACCGGCTGAATTTCGCCGTGCTGGGTACGCCGAACCGGCTCGAATACGACCAGGGCTTCTTCGTGAAGAACGGCGACGGCGCCGCGGACGTGAAGCCGATCGCGCATCTCTACAAGAGCCAGGTCTATGCCCTCGCCGCGCATCTCGGCATTCCCGAGGAGATCCGCCGGCGGCCGCCGACGACCGACACCTATTCCCTCGCGCAGACGCAGGAGGAGTTCTACTTCTCCCTGCCTTACGATCGCATGGATCTTTGCCTCTTCGGCCTCAACAACGGCATCTCGGCAGCAGAGGTCGGCGCCGCCGCGAAGCTGACCGCGGTCGAGGTCGAACGGGTCTGGGCCGATATCGCCGCCAAGCGCAGGGCGACGCGCTATCTGCACCTTGGCCCGCAGCTCGTCCGCCCCGTCACAGAAATCGGCGGCTGAGACCGGCACCGCGGAAACGGGCGCCGATCAGCATCGTTGCAGAGCCGAGGGATCCAGCGATCGTGCGCGGCCAGCTTGATGGCTTCGCCGCGCTTGCAACGGCGGCTTACTCGAACGGCTCTCCGGCCAGGCGGTTCCAGTGTTCGCCGGCCAGCCCGTTGAAGAAGCCTTGCGAGCTCAGGAACGCGTTCACCAGCTCCTCGTCGCGCGAATGCACGACCGTTGAGGCGGGCTGCGTGAAGGCAACCCGCCGGCCCAGCATCGCGGCGAGCAGGGCAGGTTGCGTCCGGCCGCGCAGACCGGCCGCGCCGCGCTCAGCCGCATCGCCGATCAGGCAGTCGATGACGGCTCCAGCCTGTCCCGGCATGGCCAGAACCTGCAGGACGCGTGCGACCCGGCCGGGATGGGCATGGTAGAGAAAGGCGCCGATCAGGGCCCCTGTGGCAGAGGAGACGGACGCGAAGACCACCTCGCCATAGTCCGGTTTCCGGGACGCCTCGGCGATGATGTGTGCAAGCTGCTCCTCGCTCCAATCGGGGCGGAGGGCGAACTGCCGCGTCAGCGGCTCTACGAGGGCCGCAAAGCCGGCCTGATCGATTTCGGTGACCTTGAGGCCCTTGCTCGTCCAGATCGCCGGGACACCGGTCCAACGCAGCTCGTTCTCCTGCATCCGCCCGCGAAGGTAGCGGTCGAGGCCGCGCGCGAGCGGATCGAACCGGCGGGCGGCTCCGATCCGACGCGAGGCCATGTCGAGCATGAAGGCCGAGGGCCGGATCACCCGGAGCCAGTCCAGGCTGTATTGGGGCAGGGCGACACCGCGCAGTCTCGTCCACATCTGGGTCGAGAGGGCGTTCGCGGTCTCGCTGAAGGAGATGTCCTGCGGCCCGGCCAGGAATGTCCTGAGCAGCCTTGCGCCGGCCATCGGGTCGTTCGTCCGCTGCTCGGCCATCAGCGAACCGCAGATGGCCGCACGCAGCTTGCGGGGGCCATGGCTCATCGGCAGCACGTTCACGCCGACGAAGCCGGAGATGTCGCCTTCGCTCGCGACATGGACAAGGGATGCGATATCCGGGTCGCACACCGGCCCCTCAAGATACAGCCGGCGCAGATAGGTTTCGAGCGCCGGAGGCGGCGGTCTCCTGCCGTTCCGGAAGGTCCTTTGAAAGAGCCCGGCGACAGCCGGAATATCCGCGGCCTGCAGGGGACGAACCTGGCTCATGCTCAACCGGCCGAGGATGAGGTCGCGGAATCTGCGTTCCGCAGTTTGCGAGCGAGCGCGACGCGCGGCACGCCGTCCTCGTCGGTAGCGAAGGTCACGGGGTCATAGGTCTTGGTTCTGGCTATCAGCGCGGCGATCTGGCGGTCCTGCCCCTGCCCGAATTCGAATAGCAGCCAGCCATCCGGCTTGAGGAAATCGACCGCGTCGCGGATCAGCCGCTGATGGATCGAGATGCCGTAAGGCCCACCGTCGAAGGCCTCGCGCGGCTCGGCTTCGAGCAGATGGGCGCTCTCGCCTTCGAGGCGCGCGGTCGAGATATAGGGCGGGTTGCAGACGATGACGTCGGCAGCGCCGGCAAGCCCATCCTCCGACAAAGCACCGAACAGATCTCCTTGCCTGACGGCGACACGGTCCTGAACGGCCAGACGTTCGGCATTGCTGCGGGCCAGAGCAACCGTGCTGTCGGTCATGTCCGCCGCCCAGACCCGGGCCGATGAAACCTCCGCCGCGATGGCCAAGGCAAGGTTGCCCGAGCCGCAGCACATGTCGATCACCGTGGAGCCCGGAGCGCGGTCGTGAAGGATCGCGATCGCGCTTCTTCCGAGGAGCTCGGTCTCCTGGCGCGGCACGAGAACGTCAGGAGCAAGTTCCAGCGTCACGCTCATGAAGCGATGCAGGCGTGGGGCGAAACCGCCGGCAGGGGCATTTGCTCTGGGCGGCACGGCGGCTCCTCCGTCACTGGACGGGAATACATGCATGATGAACTATCGCGCTCCGGTAAACGGCCGCTGAAAAACCGCGACCGCTCGATTGACCGCTCGCGAAGGTTTCCCTCCGACGACCAGGCCAAAGGCTGGAAGAGGGCCTGCTCAAGCGCCGCAGGCCGCTGGCGCCGCCGCTTCTCACCGCGCTTCCAAATAAGCAGGCATGCGAGATCGGGTCCGATGCGATCGTCAGGCAAGTCGGCCCGAGCGTTGGCGGCCTATCGCGAGAGGCGCTTGATATCCGCATAAGATTCGAGCCGGGTCAGGTGCGATTTACCTGAGCTGGATATCCGGCGCAGGCGTCTCGCATTCACGAAAGCCTCAAAGCTCCCGATCGGAATTGCCTCGCTGAAATAGTAGCCTTGAGCCACATCGGCACCCTCCCTCATCACGAAGGCCAGATCCTCGGCCTGCTCGATGCCCTCGACGATGGTGCCGAAGCCCAGCGAGCGCGACAACGACAGAATCGTCCGGACGATCACCTGTTGTTCGACGCCCGCTCGCGCGCCCTGAACCAGCGAACGATCGATCTTGAGCGTATCGAACTTCAGGCGGGCCAGCATCGAGAGGTTGGAGTAGCCGGTTCCAAAATCGTCGATCGAGAAGCGGACGCCAAGCGCCCGCAATTGCCGCAACTGTCTTTGAACGACGTCCGAGGCCCGCATGGCTACGGACTCGGTGACCTCCAACTCCAGGCGCGAGGGCGGCACCCCTGCCTTCAGGAGGCAGTTCTCCACCGAGGCGGCAAAAGTCGGGTCTTCCAGCTGCAGGACCGAGACATTGACCGAGATCCTGATGTCGCTCGCATGGCGAAGCTCCTCGATCGCCCGCGCGAGGACGAATTGGCCGAGTTCGGCGATCAGGCCTGCCTCTTCCGCGATACTGATGAATTTTCCAGGCGCAATAGCGCCTCGCGAGGGATGCGCCCAACGCACCAGAGCCTCGGCTCCCACAACTCCGTTGTCGGCCAGCGAGATCATCGGCTGGTAGAAGACGTCGAGCGAGCCGTTCCGCAAGGCGGTGCGCAGATCCTGCTCGAGCGCTCGCCGCTCATGCATGAGCTCCGCTGCTTCCGCGGTGAAGAACGCGAAAGAGTTCCGCCCTTTCCGTTTGGCTTCGTACATCGCGACATCGGCGTTGACGAGAAGCTCGTCATATCTGACGCCATCCCGACCGGAGACGGCGATTCCGATGCTTGCTCCGATCGTCATATGGGTACGATCGATAA
Organism: Allobosea sp. TAF32; assembly: GCF_052113585.1. Lineage (NCBI taxonomy): Bacteria > Pseudomonadati > Pseudomonadota > Alphaproteobacteria > Hyphomicrobiales > Alloboseaceae > Allobosea > Allobosea sp. TAF32. Next base: position 36,119 of record NZ_JBFRDM010000012.1, read on the forward strand.
CGTAATTCTCGCTCAATCTGTGGATCAGAGCTTCTGCACAGGCGCGGAGACCATCGATGGTCAGCGGACCGCTCAGAATGATCAGGAACTCGTCACCGCTCAAGCGTCCGGCCGAGAAATGACGGAAGTCTCCGGCCTCCAGCCGCTCCTCGAAGAACTGCTTGAGACGAGAGGCCAACTGCCGAAGCAGGACGTCCCCCGTCTTATGGCCGAACGTATCGTTGATGGACTTGAAGCGGTCGACGTCGATGAAGAAGAAGGCCACGACATCCTTGCCGCTCAGCAGGGTGCTCATCCCGTCGATGCGGATCTTCTCCCGGTTGGCGAGCTCCGTCATCTGATCGAAGAAGGCAAGCTGCCGAATGCGGCCGAGGCTCTCGCGAAGGTTCGAGAGCATCACTTCGAAGGCTTGCCCGAGGCTGCGTACCTCGCCGATGCCGGATGCGTTGAAGGGGATGTCGAGATCGCCGCGCGCCACTGACGTCGCGGCGGACGCCAATTGAGGCAGGCCGCGGGTGGCGCGCTTGACGCTGATCAAGACCACCACGACCAGCACGCCGAGCGCGCCGGCGGCGAGAAGCAGGAACCATCGAAACAGGGTCCCCGCCTGACGCTCGCTGATGCGCTGCAGCTCTTTTTGCGTTTCCTCAACCTGCGCGGCGTCGACGTGAACGCAGATCCGAAGACCGAGTTCGTCGGTGACACAGCGCGCCACGCGCCCACTGCCGGCCATGCCGATGAGACCGTCCGGCGTTTGCGGAGCGAGTGGCTTCAGGCCGACGGGCGGCTCACCGCCGGCGGAGATGATCCTGTCGCCATCCACGACCGCGACCCCGGCCTGGACGATTCCGGCGAAGAGCTCGAGCGTCTTCTCCGAAGGGGCGAGTGTTCTCAGCCCCATCAGCGCTCCCACCACATCGCCGAAGTCGTCAAAAACCGGTTCGATCGCGAGATGTGCGATCGTTCGGCCTTCCGGGAGCCCTACCGCGACGTTGAAGCTTTCGGACACCCGGTAGGTTGCATGATGCGACCATCTGACCAGGCGTCGATTATCCTTGAAAATCGAGGTGATGGCCTCCTTGACGCCGAGGACGGAGAGGGCTTCCGAAGCCGCGAGCAGATCTGACGCGCGGCTGCCGCCGATGACGGTTCCGGTCGCATCGGCGACGAGCAAAGCGTCGAGTTCGCCGGTCACGCTGGCGGGGGCCAGCAACTCCTGGATCGCGACGTGATTGGCGGAGCCGACCGCCTTCACGATGTCGAGCCGCTGGGCGAGATACCGCGTCTGCCGGCTCGCTTCGCCGAGCAGCACGGAGACGCGCGCCTGCGCGAGCAGGGCCTCGGCATCGAGCCTGCGCGCGATCTGCTGGCGGGATAGCTGTGCCAGCGCATGGGCCTGTTCGACGGCATCCTCGCTGAGGCGCCACAGGGCAACGAGCCCGACGACGGCAAAGGTTACGGCTCCCGTCACCATCACCACGAAGGCGAGATGCGTTCCGATATGCGCGGTTGAAATCCAGTCGCGCCAAGCCGTGCGCAGGCGCGCTCTCCGGGCGCCCATCGAGTTCCAGAGACGGCGCAGCAAGCCCCCATCCATTCGGCCGGATTCATCGATCTGCCTGACGCTGGCCCGATCCTGCGGCACGAAGCCCACTCCACAACGTAAATTCCCATCCACTCTAGCAGCAACCATTGAAGCTTACGTAAATTCATAAGTATAAGAAGATACCTATCATTTTTGCGCTTTCAGTTAGAATTTGTTCACGGAGCCATGGCAATTCTGATCATCCCGTGGCGGAAGATTTTATCGATCTATGACACCGCGCTCTATTGCATTGATTCTTGGTCTTCTGACCCTTTGTAACCCTGCCAGGGCAGACGAGTTGATCGTGGTCGGCACCGGGGATGGCGTGGAGATGCTTCAGGCCGTGGCCCAGCGCTTCAGGGCGGCCGAGCCGACCATCGAGGTCAAGATTCCACCCAGCATCGGCTCAGGCGGTGGCATCGCCGCGGTTGGTTCGGGAACGGCGAAGCTGGCGCGCGTCGCCCGGGTTCTCACCGATGCCGAGCGGGCACGCGGCCTGATCTACGTGCCGGTGGCCAAGATCGCGTGCGCCTTCTTCGTTCATCCCAGCGCCGGCGTCGCGCAGCTCAGCGGCGAGCAATTGACGGGCATCTATGCCGGCCGGATTTCCAACTGGAAGGACGTCGGCGGAGCCGACCAGCGCATTCGCGTCGTCCGGCGCGAAGAAGCCGACAGCACGCTCACGACCTTGCGGGCGACGATGCCCGGTTGGCGAGAACTCGAAATCACCGAGCGCTCGAAGACAGCGACGTCGACCCAGGAAGCGGTCGAGACCGTCCGCCTGACGGAGGGCACGATCGGCTTCGGGCCGTATAGCCGGGTTCTCGACATCGGCACGCAGGTGCTGAAGATCGATGGTCTGCATCCCTTGGATCCGCGCTATTCGAGCAGCGGCGAGGTGGCCTATGTCTACAAGGAAGGGGCGCTGACGCCGGCGGCGGAGAAGTTCATCGCCTTCACCCGCATCCCGGATGCGAGCAGTGTGATCCGGGAATTCGGCGCCGTTCCGATTGCGCCCTGAGCGCCGAGAGGCGCGGCCGCGTCAGGGGCGGAGGTTTTCGGCGGCGGACCGGGTCTGCGATGTCCCGGGCCAGTTTACAGTGCGCGCAAAGAGGAGGCCCGCGATCCTGTCCCGGATCGTCCGCTTGGCCACCGAGGCGACGAACGGGTCAGCGTAGCAGGTCGTGCCGGCAGCCTCGCAACGCATCCGCACCGCCGCCACCATCTCGCAGGAGCCGGCCACGTAGACCGCGTCATCCGGCCGAAGCGCCGGCATGTGATCGGTAGGGCGACCGCTGAGGATGCCGGCTGCCTTGCCGCCGCTGCTGGTGGGGGCGATGCTGGCAACGCCGGTTTCAGCCAACCATGCCAGCGCCTCTGCCATGTAGAGATTGCGGGGATCGCGAGCGCCGACGATCACGACCATCTCACGCGAGGGTTCCCGGTAACGCGCGGCGCGGGCAATGGCCCAGACGGGAGCCCAGCCGGTGCCGGCGGCGATCAGAATGATCCGCCCGCCGTCTGTCCGGTGGAATGCACTGCCGTAAGGTCCCTGCACGGCCACCTTGTGCCCTGGGCGGATGCGCGTCCCGAGATCCGGCGACACGACCCCGCCGACCTGGCGCCGGATCTGCAGGATCAGCTCATTGCGCTCCCCCGTTCCATCGCTGCGCAAGGTCGGGCTGTAGTCGCGGCTCGGATAGCCGCTGAACTTGCATTTGACGTATTGCCCGGGGAGATAGGTGAAATCCTTCCTGAGCAAGAGCGTCGTTTCGATGATGTCGGGCGAGAGCGGGCGGATGGCCGAGACGGTCGCCGCCAGCTTGCGTATCTCGGGAACCGCATCGAACTGGAGGACGGCGTCGCCGATGACCCGCGCCTGGCAGGCCAGCACGGTATCGCCTTGTCGCGTTCCCCTTGCATCGACTTCGCCGGCATAGACGCGGACGCGGCAGGTCTCGCATTGCCCCGTGCAGCAATCATGCGGAATCACGATACCCCCGCCCATGGCGCCTTCCAGCAAACTGTCGCCGCGCGAGACCGCGACGGCTTTGCCATTCACGACAAGGGATGCCTGCTTAGCCATGTCCTGCCCTGTTCGCGGTGCTGATTGAGGCGATTTGCCCTGGTTCGATCGCCGCGGCTCCTATCGGACGGGCGCGGCGACCCGGGCGCTCGTTCGAGTATCGGATTTCGCCGACAAGCGGTTCGTTGCCTCAGCGCAGGGTGAGGGTGACAGGGCGAACGTGCCGCGTATGGCGCGTCTGCGTGTGGTCGAATACCGCCACCCACATATAGACGGGTGTTTGGGGCTCGAAGTCGACATCGTAGGCGCTGCCCGTCTTGAGATCGCGCGAGGCTTCCAGGGTCCAGTACCCGTCCTTCCAGCGCGCACCCGCCCGGATCTGAGCGCGATCTCCCTCATAGGCACCCGTGATCACCACGCCGGGCATGACGGTGCCAACCGGTATGCGTGCGTCGACCTCCGCGCTGTAGGGGGCGCTGTCGGTCTCGGTCAGCCACCAACGGGTGCCCTCGTCATGGATCAGCTCGGGATTCTTCGGGTCGAACCGGCCGAGAGCAGCCATGGCGGCAGCCGGGTCGTTGGGCAACCGTTTCGGTGTGACCGGGCCGGCATAGCCGCCCGGTCCTTCGAAGCCGAAATTATAGCTGTAGAAGGCCCGACCGGGATCGTTCCAGTAGCCGCCTTGGTAACGTGCCCGCTTGGCGGCCTCGTCGGCCGTCGGCTCGCGCGGGGGGCCGATATATTGATCGTCCATGTAGCCCAGCAGGCCGCCGCGGGAGGCTTTCCATTGCCACATGTCGATGATCGATCCATCGGTGGTGTAATGGAGACCGCGCTGATTGAGCGACGACGGCTTGTCGTCGAGCGGCTTCGGACCCAGATGCGTCGCTCCGGCAGCTCCAAACCCATCGGAGCGCGAGAAGATGACCGCCAACTTGTCCTCGTAGAAATCGACCACATCGGCATCGCCGGCATGCGCGCCGACGACATGCCAGCCGTCCTGCTGCTTGAGCAGGGGAAGCCGGGCGAGCGAGCGCGTCGGATCCTGCCAGCGGAATGCGAAATAAATCTTGGCGCCGTCATGCACGGCGCGGATCTCGACGGTCGATTCGCCTGATCCGCCGAGGTTGGCTCCCTGCTGCGTCCTGACCCGAACCGGCCGGGCGCTGCGCCAGACGTCGTCGTCGAGCACCCCATCCAGCTTCGGCGGGGTTCGCGTCTGCGCGACGATCAGTTGGTCGCGGGTGCCGAAATCCATCCCGGCCGCAGCAGCGGCGGCCGGGATCGCGATAACAGCGGCCATCAGCAGCGGCCGCCGGCTACGCTGTCCCGCGGCCGGCACGAGCCTGGCCGGCCTGAAGATGCGAAGCAGCTGAAGCCAGCCGCCATAGCCGAAATGCGTCAGGATATGGACGAGCGTGTAGGCGAGCATGCTCATCGCTGCCGTCACATGGACGGAAACGACCCAGCCGCCGAAGCCGAGATAGAGCAGGATGCCCGTGATAGTGAGCACGACGACCAGAACATAGAGCAGCCAATGGAGCAGGATGTTCGCGCTCATCCACCGCAGCTTCGACGTCGTGGCCACCCGCCACATCTTCAGGCGCCGAAGAGCGACGCGGTTGCCGAGGCCGCTCAGCGCCATATAGACGAGATAGGCGGTCGATGTGCCGAAAAGCGTGAGGCCGGCGATGATATGGACGCTCCAGATCTCGCCCTGCGGCAGGATCGGCGCCATCCATCGCGAAATCACGGCGTCGAGTGCATCGGCCGAGATGCGCAATCCGGTGGCGAGGCTCACCATGACGGCCGCGACCGTCAGCCAATGCAGCAGCAGCGTGCCGACATCGGTCGATGGCCAACTCGCCTCCGACGGGGCTTGCCTGTTCCGCTCCGTCCCTACGGAGTTCGAGGCGGGCTGTGTTTCGCGCGTGCGCGGCCTTGCGGCCGATTCCGCGAGCTCCATGTTCGACCCTGTCATGACCAACCCCGACCTGGCAGGACGCGTCGACATGAAGCCCCCCGACTACATGGTTAATGAAACGTAACCGCGTCCCGGGAGCAAGCGCGACATCGGGCTAGTCACAACGGAGCGCCGAGCCGCCCGAACACCACAGGGTCTTGCGGTGGACCTGGGCGGGATATGCAGCATGCGAGGTGGCGATCGATCCGGTGCCGCCAGCCAAGTGGTACGGTGCTTCAGAAGATCATGCGCGGCTACGATGCGCAAACCGGGCGAGATTCACGCCGGGGCTTGTCCCGGACTAGGCAGGTCTTGATCATGAGCCGGACGAAGGCTCAGCCGGTCGAGAAGCCCCGCAAACGGCTCGGCCGACCTGTGCCTCTTGTCAATGGATGGCGACGCTGCTTCCTTAACCTGCTGCCGCCGGGACCGGTTACGCTGTCGCGGGTGCGTCCGGATCGTATCGCTCCGCCTTATATTGACGATGTCTGTGCGTGTTCCACGGCTTGAGGCGCCTAGGACGGGTGAGCGTTTCGAAGGGGAGAAATAATGCCCCGTTTGAATCAACTTTTTTCTTATATCTGGAAGAATAGTTGTCGAGAGCAGCTCAGGATTATTTCGATCGTCGTTCTGTCTCTGCCGTTCTATTATCTTTCTCTCGAGTTGCCCAAATACATCATCGCGGGCGCCTTGCAGGGAAATGCCTTTCGGGATGGCAGCGAATACGCGGTATTCCTGTCGTTCAGTACAGGCGTTGAATTATTCGGATCAGAGGTGAAATACGATGGGATTAAGGTAAATCGTATCTCTTATCTTTTTATTTTGTCCTTTTTATTTTTAACGCTGATCGTTATCAACGGTTACTTCAAATATACAATCAATATGAAAAAGGGGGCTCTCGGCGAAAGATTGCTGCAGCGGCTCCGCTTCGATCTGTTCTCGTCCCTGCTTTCGTCGACGCCCGAGCAGCGCCAGCGTCTGAAGCCTTCGGAAGCCGCCTCGATCATCAAGGATGAGGTCGAGCCTATCGGGGGCTTCGTCGGAGATGCGTTCGTTCAGCCGGTCTTCCTGGGCGGGCAGGCGATGACCGCACTCGTCTTCATCCTGATACAGAACGCTCTGCTCGGCCTTGTCGCCGTCGCGATGATCTCCTCGCAGGTCCTCGTCATTCCACGGTTGCGGCGGGAGCAGATCCGGCTCGGCAGGGAGCGCCAGATCGCTTCGCGCGCCCTCGCCGGCAAGATCGGAGAAGTTGTGGAGACGCTGGACGAGGTTTCCAATCACGGGACCGCCGCGCTCGAACGCGGAGAGGTCGCGCAACGACTCGAAACGCTGTTCGGCATACGCTACCGACTCTATGGGCGGAAATTCGCCGTCAAAGCTCTGAACAATCTGATCGCGCAGATCACGCCGTTCCTGTTCTACACGATCGGCGGCTATGCCACCCTGACCGGGAATCTCGGGATCGGCCAACTTGTGGCGGTCATCGCGGCCTATCGCGACCTGCCTCCGCCCGTGAAGGACCTCATCGATTGGGACCAGCAGCGTCTCGATGTCGAAGCCAAGTTTCAGCAGGTCACCGAACAGTTCGCGCTCTCGGTTCCTTCCGCGCAACCGGAGCCCGTCAACGACCCATTCCCCGAGGCCGGCGTGATCGCCCTGCAGGGCCTTAGCGCGGTCAGCGCAACCGGCGACCGAATGCTCGACCGGGTCTCGCTGACGCTGCCACTGAAGCAGCATGTCTTGCTGTCGGGCATGGGGGAGGGCGCCGGCTGCGTCGCGCGCATCCTCGGGGGACGACTGACGCCGAGCGGCGGTTCCATCAAGATCGGCGATGTCGCGCTCGACGCGATTTCCGTGGCGGCTCGCGGCCGCTGCATCGCCTATGCGGGCAGCGAGCCGGCGATCTTCGATGGATCACTGCGCGACAACATCGCCTATGGTCTGCGCGGTGACGGCGTGAGGACCGATCGCGATGCGGATCCGACGCATGACGGGGAGACCCTGCGAGGAGCCGAGGGCGAATTGTCGGCAGCCCGGCTGGCCGCAACGCTGGATATTGTCGGCCTTGCCGACGTCGTGTTCCGCTATGGCCTCGCGAGCAAACTCAACGTGGACGAAGTCCCCGTCCTGGCTGCCCGCCTGACGGAAATCCGGGCCCGTATTCGCGCGGTGCTGGCCGCGCAAGGCGCGCGGGATGCCGTCGAGCCCTATGATGCGACGCAGTACATCCGCACCGCCACGATCGGGGAAAACATCCTCTTCGGCGTTCCGAACACTGCTCTGTTCGGCGGAGGCCGGTTGGCCGGGCACGCGTTGACGCGGAGCATTCTCGATTCGCTGGGCCTGAGCGACGATCTAACGGCGGCTGGCCAGCGCATTGCCGCGACCATGCTCGAGATCTTCTCGGATCTGGCCCCGGACCATCTCCTTCTCGACAATTTTTCCTTCATTGCCGCCGAGGAGTTTCCCGCCTATCGCGAGCGCCTGGCGCGGGCCGAGGCTGGGCAGATCGACGAAGCCGACCGGGCCCGGTTCCTGGGGCTGTCATTTCTCTATGTCGAACCCCTGCACCGGCTCGGCCTTCTCGACGAGGGGATGGAACAGCGCATCCTGCTGGCGCGCCGGGCCTTTCGCATTCGCATTTCGCAGGACGCTGCAAAGACCATCGATTTCTATGACTCCGGTGAATGGGGAGCTGCATCGGTCCGGGAGAACCTTCTGTTCGGGCGCGTGACCCAAGCGAGCGCCGGCATTCGCGAGCGGGTCGACGAGGCCATCCGCGAAGCCGTGATCGAACTCGGGCTCGATCACGAGATTTCACGGGTCGGGCTCATGCAGCCGGCCGGCTATGCTGGCCGTCTGCTCTTCCCGGCGGTCAAAACGCAGATTGCGCTGGCGCGCTGCCTGATCAAGCGCCCCTCGCTGCTGATCCTGGACAATGCTCTGGGCAGCTTGAGCCCGACCGAGGGCAAGGCGATCTTGCGGCGCCTTCGCGCTGCGATGTACGGCAGGACCCTGATCGTCGTCGCGCGTGAGGACGATGGCGATATACCCATGGACCGGTCGGTCGTCTTCGGCGGCGCCAGGCTGCGCCGGGCAGCTGGCCTGCAGCCCGCTTCGGTCGCCTTCCCGATCGAAGATGAAGGCAGCGAGCGCGACGATGTCAGAGCGCTCAGAGCTGTGCCGATCTTTGCCAATCTCGATCTTGCGCGCATCAAGCTGCTGGCCTTCACCAGCGAGCGGGCCGTCTTCGCAGCCGGCGACATGCTGTTCGAGCAGGGCGCGGAATCCGACGCAGCCTATGTCGTTATCGCCGGCAGGGCGGAGGTCTTGATCGGACCTCGAGGGAGCGCCGTTTGGGTTTCCTCGGTCGAAGCGCCCGCGATCGTCGGCGAAATGGGCGTCGTCACCGGGGAGGTCAGGTCGGCGACCATCCGTGCTACCGGCGAGTTGACCGCGTTGAAGCTCCGTAAGGAGGTGTTCACCGCCTTGATGGAAGAATTCCCGGACATGATGCTCTCCGTCATGCGGCTGATGGTCAAGCGGTTGCAGGACAATGTCGCGATTGTTTCCAAGCGCGATGTCGAGGGCCCGACGCGTGACTGAGACGGCGCGGTTGCTCGATTGCGGCTTCGGCATTCGGTTCTGGGGAACGCGCGGATCGATTCCGATTTCCGGCCGCTCCTGTAACCGCTTCGGCGGGGATACGACGTGTTTCGAGGTCCGGATCGCCGGGCGCCGTGTCATCGTCGATGCGGGATCGGGACTGCGCCGGCTCGGGCAGGCGATGGCCGCTGCCGGGGAGCGCGACGCGACGCTGCTCTTCAGCCACCTGCATCTCGACCATGTCATCGGCCTGAGCGCCTTTGCGCCGCTCTGGCGCATGGGCGGCGAGATTGCGCTGCATGTGCCGGCTTGCACGGCAAGTGCGGAGGCGAAGCTGTCGGCCCTGTTCAGCGAGCCGTTCTTCCCCGTCAGCTTCGCCGAAGCTCCCAGCCGGGTTCGTTTTTCGAGCTTCACGCCGGGAGGCAATCCCGGGCTTTCTGGGGTCGACGTCGCGACGATCGCGCTACAGCATGATCCGTGCGCGGCCGGTTTTCGGTTCCGCCATGGCGGGCAGACAATCGTGATCCTGACGGACCATGAACATGCCGCCGGTGATCCGGACCCCGCGCTCGCCGCCTTCTGCGGCGGTGCCGATCTTCTCGTCTACGACGCGATGTGGGACGAAGCGCTCGATTACGAACCGCATCGCGGCTGGGGCCACTCGACCTGGCAGGCGGGGCTGCGCCTGCTGCAGGCTGTCGGGGCGAAGTGCCTCGCATGCGTCCATCATTCGCCTGAGCTGTCCGATGCCTCGCTCGAAGCGCGCGAGGCCGGTCTGAAGCGACGCCATTCGCAGAGCTTCTTTGCGCGGCAGAATGACGTCGTCGTTCTCGTGGCCTGACGCCGATGGGCGCGATCACAGGCGGATCATCGCCTCTCCGATCTGATCCGCCTTCGGTTGCCTGCCCTCGCTCTCGTCATCCATCGAGTCCCAGCAGCGAACGGTTGGTGGCCAGATCGATGCCGCTCGCCGCGAAGTCGTCGAAGGCCCGCGCGGCAACGTTGATGAGGTGGCTGGCGATGAAAGGCGCTCCCTCCGCTGCGCCCTGCTCGGAATCCTTTATGCAGCACTCCCATTCCAGCACGGCCCAGCCGTCGAAATCGTACTGTGTCAGCTTCGAGAAGATCGCGCCGAAATCGACCTGCCCATCGCCGAGGGAGCGGAACCGCCCGGCACGCTCGATCCAGGGCTGGAAGCCGGAATAGACCCCTTGCCGGCCGCTTGGATTGAATTCCGCGTCCTTCACATGAAACATGCGGATGCGCTGGTGATAGATATCGACGAAGGAGAGATAGTCGAGCTGCTGCAGCAGGAAATGACTGGGGTCGTAGAGGATGTTGCAGCGCGGGTGATTGCCCACGCGTTCGAGGAACATTTCAAAGGTAACGCCGTCATGCAGATCCTCGCCGGGATGGATCTCGTAGCAGAGATCGATACCGGCTTCGTCGAAGGCGTCGAGGATCGGGCGCCAGCGCTTGGCCAGCTCCTCGAAAGCGGTCTCGACGAGGCCGGCCGGGCGCTGCGGCCAGGGATAGATGAATGGCCAGGCGAGCGCCCCGGAGAATGTCGCATGGGCCGAGAGGCCGAGATTGCTGGAGGCCTTCGCGGCCAGCCGCAATTGTTGCGTCGCCCATTGCTGGCGCGCCTTCGGGTTCCCGCGCACCTGCGGCGCGGCGAAGCCGTCGAAGGCGCGATCATAGGCAGGGTGGACCGCGACGAGCTGGCCCTGAAGGTGTGTGGAGAGCTCGGTGAGTTCGATGCCGGCCTCGCCGAGAATGCCCTTCACCTCGTCGCAATAGGCCTTGCTCTCGGCGGCGCGTGCGAGATCGAACAGCCGCGCATCCCAGCTCGGAATCTGGACACCTTTGTAGCCATGCCCCGCTGCCCAGCGGGCGATGCCGGCAAGATCATTGAACGGCGCCGCGTCCCCTGCGAACTGGGCGAGGAAGATGGCCGGTCCCTTGATCGTTTTCATCCCTGTCGCTCCCGCATTCGACGCGAATCCCAAGGCTGCAGGATTCGCCTTTCCGCAGCCGAGCGCGATCGGCAGGCGATGTCGAGGGCATTGTGCCGGAGGCGACGCGGCAGGGCACCGCGTCGGAGGGGTCTTGGCGCTGTCAGGCGCCCTTGATCAGCTCCCGCGCGATGATGGTGCGCTGGATCTGGTTGGTGCCTTCGTAGATCTGGGTGATCTTGGCGTCGCGATAGAGCCGCTCGACCTCGAAGCCACGGATATAGCCGGAGCCGCCGAAGATCTGCACGGCATTGGCCGTCTGCGCCACGGCCATGTCGCTGGCGAAGCACTTGGCCATCGACGAAGCGGATGTCGCTGGCTTGGCATGGTCGATCAGCAGCGCGGCGCGCTCGACGAGGGCGCGCGCGGCGGCGATGTCCTTGGCCATGTCGGCCAGCATCCATTGCAGGCCCTGATTGTCGAGGATCGGCTTGCCGAACTGGCGCCGGTCGCGAGCATAGGCCAGCGCCGCTTCGAGGCCGGCCTGCGCGATCCCCACCGCCAGCGAGGCGATGCCGACGCGGCCTTTCTCCAGCACACTCATCATGATGTGGAAGCCGCGGCCCTTGGGGCCGAGCAGCGCTTCGCGCGGCACGGTGACGCCGTCGAAATTGAGCGCGCCGACCTGGCTCGCGCGCTGGCCCATCTTGTGTTCCTTCGGGCCGCGCGAGACGCCGGGCGCGTTGAGGTCGACCAGGAAGATGCTCATGCCGCGATGGCCGGCGGCCGGATCGGTCGAAGCCAGCACGAAACCGAGATCGGCGACCGGGGCATTGTGGATCCAGAGCTTGCCGCCGTCGATGACGTAGCCATCAGCCGTTTCGCGCGCGGTGGTGCGGACATTGGAGAGGTCGGAACCTGCCTCCGCCTCGGTCAGGCAATAGGCGATGCGGGTCTTGGCCGAGAGGATGTCCGGCAGGCGTTTCAGCTGCTCCGGCGTGCCGTAGCGCGTGAGGAGCGCGCCGATCAGCTCGACGAGGCCGCATTGGTCAGCGACCGAGGAATAGCCGCGCGACAATTCCTCCATCACGATCGCGTAGGCGAAGGTGTCGAGGCCGGCGCCGCCATGCTCTTCCGGCACGGTGATGCCGAACAGGCCGAGCTCGCCCATCTGGCGGTAGATCTCGGCGGGGAAGGTCTCGTCGCGGTCCAGATCGTTGGCGGCGGGTTTGACGACATCCTCTGCGAAACGCCGGGCGGTCTCGCGGATCTGGTCGTAGATCTCGGCGTCGAGCAGGGGGGCGTGCATGGCTTGCTCCTCAGGCGATGCCGTTGATGGCGCAGAGCTGCGCCATGCGGCGCGCTGCCAGATCCGGGTCAACGAACAGGCCGGACTGATCGGCGAGGCGGAAGAGGTCGGCGTAATGCAGGATGCCGCGCGCAGATTCGGCGCCGCCGACCATGCGGAAATGGCTCTGGAAGCCGCCCAGCCAGGCGAGGAAGACGACGCCGCATTTGTAATGTTGCGTCGGCGCCTCGAAGAGCCGACGGGACAGCGCAACGGTCGGGTCGAGGATGGCGTGGAAGCCGGCGCGGTCGCCCGCCTCCAGCTTGGCGAAAGCGGCGGCGGCGGCTGGCGCGATCGGGTCGAAGATGCCGAGCAGCCCGTGCGAGAAGCCTTGCGCGTCGCCGGCGATCAGCTCGGCATAGTTGAAGTCGTCGCCGGTATACATGACGACGCCTTCCGGCAGCAGGCGGCGCATCTCGATCTCCTTGCCGGCGTCGAGCAGCGAGATCTTGATGCCGTCGATCTTGTCGGCGTGCTCGCGGATCAGGGTCAGAACCGTCTCCATGGCGGGCTCGAAATCGCGGCTGCCCCAATAACCGGCCAGCGCGGGATCGAACATCTCGCCCAACCAGTGCAGGATCACCTTGCCACGGCACTGGCGGATCAGGCGGCCATAGACGGCGAGATAGTCGTCCGGCCCCTTGGCGACGCGGCAAAGCGCGCGGCTCGCCATCAGGATGATCTTGCCGCCATGCTCTTCGACATGGCCGATCTGCTCCTCATAGGCGCGGATCACGTCGTCGAGGCTGCGGGCATCCTGCGGAGCGAGCTGGTCGGTACCGGCGCCGCAGGCGAGATCCGCGCCCGGCGTCGCCTTGGCCTCGGCGAGGACACGGGTGATCAGCTCGGCCGCATTCTGCCAGTCCAGCCCCATGCCGCGCTGGGAGGTATCCATCGCCTCGGCGATATTGAAGCCGAGGCCCCAGAGATGGTGGCGGAAGGCCAGCGTCGCGTCCCAGTCGACCGCCGGAACGCGCCAGGGCTCTGACAGCTTCAGCGGGTCGGCGACGACATGGGCGGCAGCATAGACGGTGCGGATGCCATTGGCCGGAGCTGTTCGCGGAAAGGGCGAGGGCGACGACAGCTTGTAACGTTCGCTGCTGCCATCCATGCGGGGCAGGGTGATCTCGGCCATCGCTTCCTCCGAATTGATTTATTGGAACGTTCCATTTCAGAAACGTGCTTACGGCCTTATATCTCTCGATCAAAACGTTTGAAAGGGAGATATTGCGCATCGCTCCATACACTGATAATGGAACGTTCCAAGAAAAGAACAGCGCCTCGCGCATCAGGGACGAAACCATGCCGCAGCCGAAAGGCAGCAAGGGAAAGGTGACGATCATCGAGATCGCGGACGCCGCGGGCGTCTCGAAATCGACGGTCTCGCTCGTCCTGACCGGCCGCGGCGCGGTCAAGCCCGAGACACGCCAGCATGTCCTCGAAACCATGGACCGGCTCGGCTACGTCTATAATCGCGGCGCCGCGAATCTGCGCAATGCGCAATCCCGCATCGTCGGCCTCGTCCTCAACGATCTCTCCAACCCGTTCTTTGCCGAATTCGCCATCGGGGTGGAGAAGGTCCTGCAGATGGCGGGCTATGTCGCCTTCATGGCCAACACCGCCGAGAGCGTGGTGCGGCAGGAGCAGGTGATGCGGATGATGCGCGAACATGGCGCCGGCGGCATCATTCTCTGCCCGGCGCTGGATACGCGACCGGAGCACCTCGACTGGGCCAAGGCAGCCGGCACCGCCCTGCTCGTGGCGATCCGCCGCCTGCCCGGTGCCGACACCAGCGTCGTGGTACCCGAGAACCTCGTCGGCGCCAGCCGCGTCACCCGCCATCTCATCAATCTCGGCCATGAGCGCATCGCTTTTCTCGGCGGCATGCATTCCATGGTCGTCCGGCAGGAGCGCCATGGCGGCTTTCTCTCGGCTATGGAGGCGGCCGGCCGCAGCATCGATCCGGCGCTCAACCTCGAAAGCATGCCGACCCGCGATGGCGGCTTCGGCGCGATGAGCGCCGTGCTCTCACTCGCCGATCGGCCAACGGCCGTGGTCTGCTACAACGACGTCACCGCCATCGGCGCGATGCTGGCGGCGGCGCGGCACGGCCTCGTCGTCGGGCGCGACATCGCGATCGTCGGCTTCGACGACACCAGCGAGGCGCGCCATGTCTCGCCGGCTTTGACCACCGTCGCGGTCGATCCTGTTGGCTTGGGCGAGCGCGCCGCCGCGCTGCTGCTGAAGCAGATCGCCGATCCCGCCGCAGAGCCTGAGAGCTTCATCGGCCCCGCCCATCTCGTCATCCGCGAATCCTGCGGCGCCTATCAGCGCGCACTCGCCGCCGCCGGCTGAAACCTCCCAAGAGACAAAATCATGGCCTTTCCCCGCATCCTCTCTGCCGACGAAGCCGCCGCCCTGATCCCGGACGAGGCCATTGTCACGGTTTCCTCCTCCTCCGGCCTCGGATGTCCCGATGCCGTGCTGGCGGCGATCGGCCGGCGCTTCGATGCCTCCGGCCATCCGCGCAACCTGACGACTTTGCATCCGATCGCGGCGGGCGACATGTGGGGCGTCAAGGGCATCGACCATCTCGCCAAGCCCGGCCTGCTGGCGCGGATCATGGGCGGCTCCTACCCGTCCGGCCCATCCTCGGCCGAGCCGCCCGCGATCTGGAAGATGGTCACAGGCGACGAGATCCCGGCCTACAACATTCCGAGCGGCATCCTGTTCGACATGCATCGCGAAGCCGCCGCCAAGCGGCCGGGCGTGCTGACCAAGATCGGCATGGACACCTTCGTCGATCCCAAGCACCAGGGCTGCGCCATGAATGCGCGCGCCGCCGCCGAGCCGATCGTCTCCCGAGTCGAGTTCGACGGCGAGGACTGGCTCTATTTCCGCAGCATTGTGCCGAAGGTCGCGATCATCCGCGCCACCACGGCCGACGAGCGGGGCAATCTTTCCTATGAGCATGAGGGCGGCCTGCTCGGCCCGCTCGACCAGGCGCTGGCGGTGCGCAACAATGGCGGCATCGTCATCGCGCAGGTGAAGCGCGTGGTCGAGGCCGGCAGCTTGAACACGCAAGCGGTTTTCGTGCCCGGCATCCTCGTCGATGCCATCGTGGTCGCCCCCGACCAGATGCAGACGACGCAGACCGTCTATGACCCCGCGATTTCCGGCGAGGTGCGCCGGCCGCTGTCGAGCTTTGAGACGCCGGCCTTCGACGTCGCCAAGGTCATTGCGCGCCGGGTGGCGCAGGAGCTGCGCCATGGCGATGCCGTCAATATCGGTTTCGGCATCTCCGCCAATGTCCCGCGTATCCTGATCGAGGAAGGCCAGCACGGCGCCGTGACCTGGGTGATCGAGCAGGGCGCCGTCGGCGGCGTGCCGCTGCTCGAATTCCAGTTCGGCTGCGCCTCCAATGCCGAGGCGATCGTGCCTTCGCCCTACCAGTTCACTTACTTTCAGGGTGCGGGCTTCGACATGTCGCTGCTCTCCTTCCTGCAGATCGACCGGCAGGGCTGCGTCAACGTCTCCAAGCTCGGCGTCAGGCCGCATGTCACGGCCGGCGCCGGTGGATTCATCGACATCACCGCGCGCGCCAAGCGCATCGTCTTCTCCGGCTATTTCAGCGCTGCGGCCAAGCTCGCCATCACTGAGGGCAAGCTTGTCATCGAGAAGGAGGGCAAGGTGAAGAAGCTCGTCGAGGCGGTCGAACACATCTCCTTCTCCGGCCCGCGCGCCGTCGCACAAGGGCAGGACGTGACCTACATCACCGAGCGCTGCGTGATGAAGCTGACGCCCGAAGGTATCGTCGTCACCGAGATTGCGCCGGGCGTCGATCTGGAGCGCGACATCCTCAGCCAGAGCGAGTTCCCGTTGCTCGTGCCGCAGCCGCCGAAGCTGATGGACGCGGCGCTGTTCAATGATGCGCTGATCGGCCTCGACGTTCCCAAGAGGGCAGCATGAGCGATCCCGTTCGCCTCGACATCGCCGCGGGCATCGCGACGATCACGCTCGCCCGGCCGGAAAAGCTCAACGCACTCGACGACGTCATGGTCCGGCTGCTCGGCCGCTTCGCCGACGCTGTTGATGCCGACCGCTCGGTCCGCGCCGTCATCCTGACGGCCGAGGGCAAGGCCTTCTGCGCCGGCGGCGACATCGTCGCCTGGGGCGGGCTCTCTCCGCTGGAAATGGGGCAGGGCTGGGTCCGCTCCGGCCATCGCGTCTTCGACAAGCTGGCGCGGATGAAGCCGCCGGTCATCGCCGCGATGAACGGACATGCGCTGGGCGGCGGGCTCGAGCTCGCCGTCACCGCCGATATCCGCATCTGCGAGGCCCGGGCCAAAATCGGCCTGCCCGAGACCGGGCTCGGCATGATCCCCGGATGGTCGGGCACGCAGCGCCTGGTGAGGCGGCTCGGCGGGCAGGTGGCGCGGCGCCTTGCGCTGACCGGCGAGATCGTCACCGCCGAACAGGCGCTGACGCTCGGCATCGTCGATCAGGTCGTGGAGAAGGGCGGGGCACTCGCCGCGGCGCAAGCCATGGCCGAGCGTATCAGCCAGCGCGGGCCGGTCGCGAACCTCATCGTCAAGCAGCTCATCAACGCGGCAGAGGGCGAAGATGGCGGCGCGATCCTGGAGACGCTGGCGAGCTCGCTCGTCTCCTATACGGAGGACGTGAAGGAGGGCGTCGCCGCCTTCCAAGAGAAGCGCACGCCAACCTACCGCGGAGAGTGAGATGACGCGTCCCGTCGCCCTGATCACCGGCGCAAGACGCGGCATCGGCCGCGCGATCGGCGTGGCGCTTGCCAAGGCTGGTCACGACATCGCCTTCACCGATATCGCCGAGGATGAGGCGGTGGCCGAGGCGTTGAAGCTTTTCGAAGGAGCCGGTGCCAAGGCACGGTTCTTCAAGCACGACGTCGCGGCGGTCGCGAGCCATGCGGGTCTAGTTTCGACTGTGAAGGCGGCTTTCGGCCGGCTCGATCTCTTCGTCTCGAATGCCGGCATCGGCGCGCCGGTGCGCGGCGACATGCTGGAGATCACGGAGGAGAGCTTCGACCTCGTGATGGACGTCAATCTGCGCGGCGCGGCCTTCCTCAGCCAGGAAGTCGCCAAGGCGATGTTGGCGGACAAGCCGGATCGTCCGGCGATCGTCTTCATCACCTCGGCCTCGACGGAGCTGGTCTCGATCGACCGGGCGCAGTACTGCGTCTCCAAGCTCGGTCTCTCGATGTGGGCGAAAGCACTGGCGGTCAGGCTCGCGCCAGAAGGCATTCCCGTTTTCGAGGTCCGTCCCGGCGTGATCCGCTCCGACATGACCGCCAAGGTCGCCGCCAAATATGATGCCCGCATCGCCGAGGGCCTGATCCCCGCCGGGCGCTGGGGCGAGGGCGAGGATGTCGCGGCCTGCGTCGCCGCTCTGACGAGTGGGCAATTCGCCTATGCAACAGGCACAGTGATCAACGTCGATGGCGGCTTGCTGATTCCGCGATTGTAGGGATGGTGCGACAACATCGGCCGAGCTGGTGGAACAATGCCGGCCGGGAGGACTGGATGAGGAAGGCGCATGAAGGCTGTTCTGCTTTCGCGGCCCGGCAGGGGCGGTTCGCATGAGCTATGAATTCGATTTTGCCGACGTCTTCGCGGCGTGGCCGGAGCTGCTGCACGGGCTCCTCAATTCGCTCGTGCTTTCGGCGCTGGCGATGGCGATCGGCATGGTCGTCTCGATAGCCGGCGCGCTCGGCAAGACCTCGGGGCCAAAATGGCTGCGCTGGATCATCGACGAATATATCGAGCTGATCCGCAATACGCCGTTCCTGATCCAGATCTTCGTGATCTATTTCGGCTTGCCCTCGATGGGGCTGAAGATGTCTTCGAACGCGGCAGCGCTGCTGGCGCTCGTCGTCAATGTCGGCGCCTACGGCATCGAGATCATCCGGGCCGGTATCGAGAGCATTCACAAGGGGCAGGTCGAGGCGGGCAAGTCGCTGGGCATGCGCCCGCTCCAGATCTTCCACTACATCATCCTGAAACCGGCGATCCAGGCGATCTATCCCTCGCTGACCAGCCAGTTCATCCTGCTGATGCTGAACACCAGCGTCTGCTCGGCGATTGCGGCGAGCGAGCTGACGGCGGTGGCGGGCGACATCCAGTCGCGCACCTTCCGCAGCTTCGAGGTCTATTTCGTCGTCACATGCATGTATCTCGGCCTGTCCGTCTTCTTCTGGACGGTGTTCGCCGGGATCGAGCGCGCCTTCCTGCGCAAGCCAACCCGGTGAGGTGACGACGATGCGCACGCTCGGATCAGCCGACATCATCTACATCATCATGGCGGTGCGCTGGACGCTGCTGCTGTCGCTCGTCGCCTTCCTCGGCGGGGCGATCGGCGGGGCGCTGGTCGCCCTCGCCAGGACCAGCGAGTTCAAATGGCTGAGGATCGCCTCGGCCGGCTATATCAAGCTCTTCCAGGGCACGCCGTTGCTGATGCAGCTCTTCCTCGCCTTCTTCGTGCCCGGACTGTTCGGCTGGTCGGTCGACCCCTGGACGGCGGCGGCGCTCGGCCTGTCGCTCCATGCCAGCGCCTTCCTCGGCGAGATCTGGCGCGGCGCGATCGAGGTGGTGCCGCGCGGGCAATGGGAGGCTGCGACCTCGCTTGGCCTGCGCTATGTTCCGAAGATGGCGCTGATCATCGCCCCGCAGGCGATCCGTATTGCGATCCCGCCGACGATCGGCTTCGTCGTGCAGCTGATCAAGGGCACCTCGCTTGCCTCGATCATCGGCTTCGTCGAGCTGACACGCGCGGGGCAGATCATCAATAATGCCACCTTCCGGCCCTTCACCATCTTCGCGCTCGTCGCGCTGGTCTATTACGTCATCTGCCGGCCGCTCTCGGCCTACAGCAAAAGAATGGAGCATAAGCTCCTCGTCGCCGCGCGCTGAGCGCGGCTGCGCAACACCAAGCCTGCCCCTCAGAGGAGAACGTCCATGTCGCTGTTTAAATCGATTTGCCGCCGCAGCCTCGGCGCGCTGGTCTTCGCCGGCCTCGCTGCCGCTGCACTCAATGTTGCCCCGGCGCAGGCCGCGACGCCTGACGAGATCAAGGCGCGCGGCAAGCTGATGGTCGGCGTGCTGACCGACTACCCGCCCTTCGGCGGCACCGACGCGAACCAGCAGCCAGCCGGTTACGATGCCGATGTCGCGGCGCTGATGGCCAAGGCGCTCGGCGTCAAGCTCGAACTCGTGCCGGTCACCGGGCCCAACCGCATCCCCTATCTGCTGACCAACAAGGTCGACGTGCTGATCGCGACCTTCGGCATCACGCCCGAGCGCCAGAAGCAGGTACTGTTCTCCAACCCCTACAGCACGCTGACGATCTATGTGCTGGCTCCCAAGAGCCTCAGCATCAAGACGCCGGAAGACCTGAAGAACGTGACCATCAGCGTCGCGCGCGCCTCGACGCAGGACATCGCGATCAGCGCCGTCGCCCCGCAGGGCACGCCGCTCAAGCGCTTCGACGACGATGCCACCACCCTCCAGGCGCTGATTTCCGGCCAGGTCCAGGCGATGGGCGCAAGCAACACCATCCTCGCCCAGCTCAACAAGGACTATCCGCAGCTCGGCATCGAGCCGAAGATCACGCTGAAGGAACAGGCCAACGGCATGGCCTTCCGCAAGTCCGACACCGCGCTGGCCGAGTTCTCCAACAAGTTCATCGCCGAGATCGAGGGCAATGGCGAGCTCTCGAAGATCAACCAGAAGTGGTTCGGCATCCCGCTGTCCAAGCTGCCGCCGATGCCGGTGTTCGAATCCGGAAAGTTCTGATTGCCTTCTCAACCACGACTTCGTCCCGGATTTGATCCAGGATGACATACGGGCCAGCGCAATCGCATCGGTTCCCGTAACAGCGGAAGCGCCCGGTCATAGGCCGGGCTCTTCTTCCACCAGCCAGTCCAGAACGGTTTTCCAGATGGCCGCTATCGCCTCAACCGCAGCCGAGATCGGCGCCCCGATCATCGAGATGCGCAAGGTCGACAAGTTCTACGGCGACTTCCACGTCCTGCGCGATATCGACCTCACCGTGTCGCGCGGTGAGCGCATCGTCATCTGCGGGCCGTCGGGCTCGGGCAAGTCGACGCTGATCCGCTGTCTCAACCAGCTCGAGGAGCATCAGAAGGGCGAGATCGTCATCGACGGCACGACCGTCGATGCCAGGCTCAAGGGCATCGAGGATATCCGCCGCGAGATCGGCATGGTGTTCCAGAGCTTCAACCTGTTTCCGCATCTGACGGCGCTGGAGAACTGCACGCTCGCTCCGATGAAGGTGCGCGGCATTCCGCGGCCGCAGGCCGAAGCCAATGCCCGCAGGATCCTGGAGCGCGTCCATATCCCGGAACAGGCGAACAAATATCCGGTACAGCTCTCCGGCGGCCAGCAGCAGCGCGTCGCGATCGCCCGTTCGCTCTGCATGAACCCCAAGATCATGCTGTTCGACGAGCCGACCTCGGCGCTCGACCCTGAGATGGTCAGCGAAGTGCTCGACGTCATGGTCGAGCTCGCCGAGAGCGGCATGACCATGCTCTGCGTCACCCATGAGATGGGTTTCGCCCGCAAGGTCGCCGACCGGGTGATCTTCATGGATGCCGGCGAGATCGTCGAGGTCGCGCCGCCCGATCAGTTCTTCTCCTCGCCGCAGAACGAGCGTACCCGCCAGTTCCTCGGCCAGATCCTGCACGCGCAGACGCAGGCGCATTGAGCCGGCCCATGCTCGACCTGTCGCCTGCCGGCCTGCAGCGCTGGACTCATGAAACGCTGATCCCAGCGTGGATCGAGCGCGCGGTCGACCGCAAGGTGGGCGGCTTCGTCGAAGAGTTCACGCCGGATGGTCGGCCGGTCACCGCGCCTGATCGCAGCGCGCTGACGACGGCGCGCCTGACCTATACCTTTAGCCACGCCGCCCGACTAAGCGGAAGCCAGGCGGCGCTGGAGGCGGCGCAGTACGGCTTCTCGCTGCTGCTGAAGGCGCAGGAAGCCAACGGCTATGTGCCGAAGCGCTTCCTGCCCGATGGAGCGGCGAGCGTGCCGCGTCGCGACCTCTACGATCTCGCCTTCGTGCTGTTCGGCTGCGCGCATTATCACCGCGCGACCGGCGACACAGCCGCAATTCGCCTCGCCGGGGCGACGATGGATCTGATCGAGATGGAGCTTTCTGCTCCGCTTGGCGGCTATGCCGAGGACGATCTCGCCACGCTGCCGCGCCGCCAGAACCCGCATATGCATCTGCTCGAGGCCTTCCATGCGCTTGCGGAAGCGACCGGCGAGCAGCGCTGGCTTGACGCTGCCGGCCGCATCGTCCGGCTGGCGGCGGAACACTTCATCGACGCCATGGGTACGCTCGGCGAGTTCTTCACGCCGGACTGGCAACCCGTCGCGGGCGATGCGGGCCGGTTGCGCGAGCCCGGGCATCAGTTCGAATGGGTCTGGCTGCTGCATCACCATCATCGGCTGACCGGCTGGGAGAAGGCGCGTGCGCTTGCCGACGGGCTTTACAGCTTCGGTCTCGTGCACGGGCTCGACCGCGCGCGGGGGCTCCCGGCGCTGGTGCTCGATGGCGTTGACCCCGAGGGCGCTGTCGTCGCCTCGACGAAGCTGCTCTGGCCGCAGACCGAGTTCATCAAGGCGCTCGGCGCGCGTTTCGAATTCGCCGGGGATAAAGATGCCGGCTCGCGGCTGCCGCAGCACCTCGACCTGATGTTCCGCCATTTCGTCGATGCGCGGACCGGGCTCTGGCACAACCAGCTCGACCGTGCAGGTGGGCCCCTGCCGGTATCGCTGCCGTCCCGCGTCCTCTATCATCTCTTCCTGTGTCTGGCCGAAACGCTGCGGATCATGCCGCCGCCATCGGCCACGTCTCCGGAAGTGAGCGATGGAACAGGAGCGCGCTGAGCCGGCCTGGGCTCCGATCATCCGCGATGCCAGCGGAGCCTTCGTGCTGGATGCGGAGCGTATCGCGGCCCGCTTCGGCTGGTCGTCGGCGGAATGGCTGGAGATGCAGCGCCGCGGCCTCGTGACCAGCCGCGTCGAACGCGGCGAAGGCGAGGATCTGGGCCGCTGGCGGCTCTCCGTTCATTGCGGCAACCGGCGCTGGTTCGCGATCGTCTCCGACGACGGCACCGTGATCGAGGAGAAGTTCAACTTCCTGCCGTCGCCACCGCGCCGCGTGCTTCGGCCGAGCTGACCACCGGTTTTCCGCGACGCCCCGCATGTTCTAAACTTGCGCCGCCGCATGCAGACAGACGGAGGAACGCGATGAGCGAGACGGAGCAACCGGCCGAGCCAGGCGATAACCCGGTCTTCGACGGCGAGATCGGTATCCTCGCCCGCAGGCGGATCGAGGCCGGCATCATCGCGCCGATCTATGAGGAGATGCGCGAGCGCCTGGGCGAGGAGATGGCGCAGTCGATCCTCGATCAGGCGATCCGCAAGGCGGCGATCGCAGCCGGACAATCCTTCGCGGCCAAGACGCCGGGCGGCACCAGCCTGCGCAGCTTCCAGGAATTGCAGGCGCTGTGGACGCAGGACGACGCGCTCGTCATCGAGGTGGTCAAGGCGACCGACACCGAGTTCGACTACAACGTCCATCGCTGCCGTTATGCCGAGACCTATCGCGAGATGGGGCTCGGCAAGATCGGCCACCTGCTCTCCTGCAACCGCGACGGCGTGTTCTGCACGGGCTACGACCCGCGCATCACGCTCGAACGCACGCAGACGATCATGGGCGGCGCGACCCACTGCAACTTTCGCTACACGCTGCAGCAGGAGCCGAAGGCCGGCTGAGGCGGCTCAGCGCGCCGCCTCGACCTCGCGCAGGCAGATCCTCAGCCGGTCGAGGATCATCTCGACATCATCCGCACCGACCGTTAGCGGGGGGCGAATCTTGAGGATATTGTCGGCCGGGCCTTCGCGCCCGACGAGGATGCGCATGTCGCGCAGGCGGTTCATGACATGCGCCGCCGCGTCCGTCGCGGGCTCCAGCGTCTCGCGGTCCGTGACCAGCTCCAGGCCGAGGAAGAGGCCGATGCCGCGCACGTCGCCGACGCTGGGATAGTCCGCCATCAGCGCGCGCATGCCTGCGAGCAGCTTGTCGCCCATCGCCTTGGCATTGGCCGAGAGCCCTTCCTCCTCGACGATGTCGAGCACTTCGGAGGCGATGCGGCAGGACAGGTTCGAGCCGCCGAAGGTCGAGAAATACTCCGGTCCCTCGGCGAAACGCTCGGCGATGGCGCGGGTGGTAATGACCGCGCCGATCGGGTGGCCGTTGCCCAGCGGCTTGCCGAGCACGACGATGTCCGGCTGCACGGCCTGCTGCTCGAAGCCGAAATAATAGTCGCCGAGGCGGCCGAGCCCGGTCTGGACTTCGTCGGCGATGCAGATGCCGCCTGCGGTGCGGATGCGCTCATAGACCGCGGCGAGATAGCCGGGCGGCGGGATGATCTGGCCGCCGACGCTCGGGAAGGTCTCGGCGATGAAGCCCGCGACCTTGCCGCCGCGCTCCGCGATGGCCGTCAGCGCGCCGTCGACCTGCTCAGCGTAATGCAGCGCCCGGTCGGCATCGTCACGGCGGAAGCGGCCGCGATAATCGTCGGCGACGTCGATGAGTTGCACCCAGGGCTTGCGGCCGCCCATGTTCGGCTTGTTGAACTTGTAGGCGGAGATGTCGATCGCGCCGGTGGTGTTGCCGTGATAGCCGTGATCGGGCGTGACGATGTCGTAACCGCCGCTGGCGGCCCGCGCGAGGCGCAGCGCCAGTTCGTTCGCTTCCGAGCCGGAATTGACGAAGAAACAGACCTCCAGCTCCTGGGGGAGCTTGGCGGTGAGGCGCTCGGCCAGCGCCATCGGCGCTGGGTGCAGATAGCGCGTATTGGAGTTCATCCGCGCGAGCTGGTCCATCGCTACCTTGCGGATGCGCGGATGGGCGTGGCCGACATGGGGCACGTTGTTATAGGCGTCGAGATAGGGCCGGCCCATCGCGTCGAAGAGATGATGGCGCCAGCCGCGCAGGAAGGTGACCGGCTTCTTGTAGCTGAGCTTGAGATTGGCGCCGAAGCGAGCCTTGCGCTCGGCCAGCAGCGCGGCCTCGTCGATCGCCTGATAGGCGACGACCTCGTCGGGCAGGTTGAGCAGGGCGGCGGGGTTCGGGCAGATCGCCTGCCAGAGCGCCCAGTCGTCGGGATCGGCGACGCCCGGCCAATCATGTCCCATGCCGTCCAGCGTCAGCGCCAGCTGGAAATGCAGATGCGGCTCCCAGCCGCCGTTCTCCTCGGCCGGGCCGAGCCTGGCGAAGGCCTCACCCGCCGCGATCTCCTGGCCGGCTTTGAGCTTGGCTGCGCCGTCGGCGGCGAGGTGGCCATAGAGGGTGTGGAAGACATCGCCTGCGGGCGTGCGATGCTCGAGGATGACGACGCCACCGTAGTCGAGATGGCCCTCGCGGTTCTCCGCCAGCGCGACCTTGCCGGCGAGGGGCGCACGAACCGGCTCGCCTGCCGGGCCGAACACATCGATCGCCATGTGGATGGTGCGGCGGTTCGAGGCCAGCCAGCGGCCCTTGCGGAAGGCCTTGTCGGTATAGACCAGCCGCGGCTCACCGTACTGGCCGAGCCACCACTCGGATGTGATACCGAGCCCGGTGCCGAGATTGCGGGCCTCGTCGGCACGCAGTTCGAATGGGTTCTGCGGGATCGTCGCCTCGGCGACGCCGAGCGAGCCGACCGGGAGACCGTCGAGCGGGCGGCCAAGCACGGGCGCGAAGCTGCCGCGCTGTCCGGCGATCCAGCTCGCAATGCGACCGGCAGCGTCGGTGACGGGCAGGCCGCAGGCATTGCGCAGGCGCGCGCCCATCAATTTGCCGTCGATGGCGGGGTTCTCCAGCAGGCGCCAGGCGGGGGCTTGCGAGATCGTCACATAGGGGTCGTTCGGGCGGCCCTTGGCCTCGATGGTCGAGTTCACGACACTGACCGCGAGCCGCATGCGGACGAGCGGCCAGATCAGGCCGATCTCCTCGGCGCTGAGCGCCGAGACGCCATGATAGCCGGCAACGAAGGCCGCGAGCGCCGCTTCGGGAGTCTCGTGGTCGAGAATGGCATAGGCGGCGGCGATGGCGATCTCGCAGACCCGTGGACCATTGGTCATGTCGCCGAAATCGATCAGGCCGCTGATCAGGGCAGGCTCACCGAGGCGCGGCTCGACGAGGATGTTGAAGTCGTTGAGGTCGTTGTGGATGGTCTGCCGCGGCAGTCGGTCGAGGACGGGCTGCAGAGCCTCAAAGCTGGCGACGATCTCCGCGACGAGCTTCCGGCGCGATCCTTCCAGCACATCGAGATGCGGTTTGATCCAGCTGGCCTTGGTCAGGTCCCACTTCGCCGCGTCTGGCGCCGCCGTGACCTTGAAATCGCGCAGGGCGAGATCGAGACGCGCGGTCAGCGCGCCGAGCTCGGTGAGGACGGCGGGCGGCTGCGGCCCGGCTTCGCCCATCGGGATGCCCTCGAAGGCGCGCTGGACCCAGACCATGCGCTGATGGCCCTGAGGGTCAGCCACATTCTGCCAGAAGCGGTTGCTCTCGGCGGGGATCAGGCGGGGCAGGGGCAGCGTGGGATCGGCGGCGAGGGCATGGCTGATCGCGGCACATTGCTGGTCGACCAGAGCCGGCTCGCCTTGCGGACGCATCGCCTTGACGATGACGTCGCGTTCGGCGGTCCTGCCGCGGAAGTTGAGATCGTATTCGCCGCCGAGTTGGCGCAGCCCGCCATCGATGCCGAACCGCTCGGCCACCCCACGCAACCAGACGTGTTCCATCTCGCCTCCCCGCGGCAGAGCTACACGGGCTCCGCGCTCATTCCTTCAGGCCCGGTCGAATCGACCGGCCCCGTCATCCATAGCCAGAAAGGCAGCCGGTTTGATCCCGCAAAGTTTGCGTGACGGCGGCTGCCGGGATGCGTGGGGCGAGGGCGATTGTCACTCCGGGGCGCGCCGAAGGCGCGAACCCGGAACCCACGACCGAGTGAGACATCCTGTGTTCGGTTGCTGGCCGCTCACCCAGTCGTGGATTCCGGGTTCTTCGCTGCGCGAAGCCGCGGAATGACAACTAAGCCTGGATCGGCTTGCTGGATAACCAATGCCCTTTCGCCCGCTCGATCGCCTCGCGCACCGTGTCGGGGGCGGTGCCGCCATAGCTGCGGCGGCTGCGGACGGAATGCTCTGGCGCCAGCACCTCGAAGACCGCGGCGCTGATGCGGGGATCGACCGAGTGCATGGCGTCGAGGTCTAGCGCCTGCAAGGTGCAGCCCTTGGCCTCGGCCAGCGCGACGACGCGGGCGGTGATGTGATGTGCGTCGCGGAAGGGGATTCCGGCCTCGCGCACCAGCCAGTCGGCGAGGTCGGTGGCCGTCGGGAAGCCGCGATCGAGGAAGGCGCGCATGTTTTCCGGACGTACCGTCAGGTCGCGGACCATTCCGGTAGTGGCGGCAACGCAGAGCTCGACGGTTTCGAGCGCGTCGAACATCGGCTCCTTGTCCTCCTGCATGTCCTTCATGAAGGTCATCGGCAGGCCCTTGACCGTCATCAGCAGGGCGGTGAGCGAGCCGACGACGCGGCCGGTCTTGCCGCGCACCAGCTCGGCGGCGTCAGGGTTGCGTTTCTGCGGCATGATCGAGGATCCCGTCGTGAAGGCGTCCGACAGCGCGATGAAGCGGAAGCCGTCGCTGCACCAGAGCGTGATCTCCTCGTTGATACGGGAGAGATGCACGGCGAGCATCGAGCAGCAGAACAGAAGCTCGCAGATATGATCGCGCGAGCCGACCGAATCCATCGAGTTCTCGGTCGGCCGAGCGAAGCCGAGTTCGGCAGCCGTGAACTCTCGGTCGATCGGGAAGGCGGTGCCGGCGAGCGCGGCGGCGCCGAGCGGCGAGATATTGGTGCGCTGGCGTGCGCCGGCGAGGCGCTCGCGGTCGCGCCCGAACATCTCGACATAGGCCATCAGGTGGTGGCCGAAGGTCACGGGCTGCGCGACCTGCATATGGGTGAAGCCGGGCATGATCGTCTCGGCATGCTCGCTGGCACGCTCGATCAGGGCGCGCTGCAAATCCTGGATCACGCTGTCGAGCCCGTCGATGGCGTCGCGCATCCAGAGGCGGACATCGGTGACGGCCTGGTCGTTGCGGCTGCGGGCGGTGTGCAGCCGCCCGGCCGGCTCGCCGATGATCTCCTTGAGGCGCGCTTCCACGTTCATGTGGATGTCCTCGAGGTCGATGCTGAACTGGAGTTCGCCGCGGTCGATCTCTCCTCGGATCTGGTCGAGCCCGGCCTGGATGCGCTCGTTGTCCGCGCTCGCGATGATGCCCTGGCGGGAGAGCATCGCGGCATGGGTCTTGGACGCCGCGATGTCCTGCCGGTAAAGCCGGTAGTCGAAGCCGATCGAGGGATTGATCCGGCGCATCACATCGGCCGGAGCCATGGTAAAGCGACCGCCCCACATCTTGTTGGCACCGGGTTTCTGGTCGGACATGATGGGCTCTCCGGGAGCGGCTGCGACGTGGTCGCCAAGGGATAGCAACCACGATTTGGACTGTAAATTCCAAAATCGACCTTGACGTCCAAATGATGCCCATCATACTCGCGGGAGATGCGACGGGTCGGCCGGCGCGGGATGGGCAGCATGAAGATCGAAGAATTTAGCCTGGAGCGCATTCAGTCGCTCTACGAGAACACCGTCGAGTTCAATCTCTCGGATAGCGGCGTCCATCCCTATTCGCTGAACGAATTGCTGAGCGCCGAGCAGCGCGCCAAACTGATGGAGGTCGAGCTCGGCTATGGCTGGACCAATGGCGCGGTCGAACTGCGCGAGGACATCGCCAAGCTCTATCGCAACCGCACCTCGGACGAGGTGATCGTCACCAACGGCTCGGCTGAAGCCAATTTCCTGATGGTGATGTCGCTGATCGAGCCGGGCGATGAGATCGTCGTCTTCGTGCCGAACTACCTGCAGATCTGGGGCTGGGCGCGGGCGATCGGCGCCACGGTCAAGGAAGTGAAGCTGCGCGAGGAGCTGGGCTGGACGCCCGATCTCGACGAGGTCCGCCAGGCGATCACGCCGCGCACCAAGTTGATGACGATCTGCAACCCGAACAATCCGACCGGCAGCCTGCTTTCGCGCGAGACGATGGATGCGCTCGTCGAGATTGCCCGGGCGCAGGGCTGCTACCTCCATGCCGACGAGGTCTACAAGGGCGCCGAGCTCGAAACCGACGAGCCGCCCAGCTTCGCCGATCTCTACGACAAGGCGATCATCACCAGCGGGCTCTCCAAGGCGATGGCGCTGCCGGGCCTGCGCATCGGCTGGCTGGTCGGGCCGGCCAAGGACATCTACACGGCCTGGCAGAACAAGGACTACACTTCGATCACCACGAGCGCGCTGAGCGAGCATATCGCCCGCATCGTCATCCAGCCGGCGAAGCGCGCCGAGATTCTGCAGCGAAGCAAGACCATCCTGCGGGAGAATCTCGCGTTGCTCTCGAACTGGGTGAAGGCGAATGACGAGTTCTTCTCCTTCGTGTCGCCCAAGGCCGGCGGCATGGCCTTCATCAAGTACAGCCACTCGATGAACTCGACCGAGTTGGTGCATCGCTTGCGCGAGGAGCGCGGCATCATGCTGCTGCCGGGCGATGTCTACGGGATGGACGGCTATATCCGCATCGGCATCGGCGCGCCGGGGGACCACCTCTCCGCCGGGCTGGAGCGACTGAGCGACTATCTCAAGTCGCAGCCACGCTGAACCTGCGCGCATGACGCCGGAACTCGCTCCCTATCTGCCGGTCTGCGATGCGGTGGCGCTGCTGTTCCGGCCGCATGCCGAAGTCGTGCTGCACGACCTCGCCTCGCAGAGCGTCGTGCATATTGCAGGCAATTTCTCGCAGCGCGTGCTGGGCGAGCCGTCCCTGCTCGACGAGATCGGCTTCGATCCCGACGAAACGATCATCGGCCCCTACGAGAAGGTGAACTGGGACGGGCGGCGACTGAAATCGATCAGCATCGTGCTCTCGGCCGGGAGCAAGGCCATCGGCGTGCTCTGCATCAATGTCGATGTCTCGCAGTTCCACGCGCTGATGCAGACGCTGTCCGCACTGGCGACTGTACCGGCCGGCGCGGAGAAGCCGCAGGCGCTGTTCAAGGAAGATTGGCACGAGCGCATCAACGAGTTCGTGCAGCAATGGACGCAAAGCCGTGGCCTTGCCGTGACCAGCCTTAGCCGGGCCGAGAAGCGCGAACTGGTGGCGGATCTCGCCGCCAACGGCGCCTTCGGTGGGCGCAATGCGGCCGCCTATATCTCGCGCATCCTCGGGCTCGCCCGCGCGACCGTCTACAACTACCTCAACCAGGCCAACGAGGCCCCGGATGCTTGACCTGTCGCGCGCTGAGATCGAGGCCGCCGTCGATCTCGACCGGGCCTTCATCGCGCTGGAGGAGGGGTTCAAGGCGGCTGCTGCCGGCCAGGTGCAGATGCCGCCGGTCGGTTATCTCGGCTTCCCCGCGCATCATGGCGATTGCCATATCAAGTTTGGCCATATCGCCGGCGATTCCATCTTCGTCGTGAAGATTGCGACGGGGTTCTACGACAACCCGGCCAAGGGGCTGCCGACGACGAGCGGGATGATGATCGCGCTCTCGGCCGAGACCGGCGCTGTCGTCGCCATCCTGCGGGACGAGGGCTGGCTGACCGATCTCAGGACGGCGCTGGCCGGGGCCATCGCGACGCGGGCGGGGATGCGGGCCGATGCGCGCCGGATCGGGATCGTGGGCGCGGGCACGCAGGCGCGTTTCCAGATCCGCGCTGCTGCGCATCTGCTGCGGGAGCGCGAGCCGCGCTTTGCGGTGTGGGGGCGCTCGCCTGAAAAGCTGGAGGCGTTGCGGCGCGATCTTGACGGGGAGGGGATCGTCGTCGAGACGGCGGCGGAGCTGGAAGCGCTCTGCGCGCAGTCGGATGCGCTGATCACGGTAACGCCGGCTGCTGCGCCGATCATCCGCGACGACTGGATCAGGCCGGGCATGCATATCACCGCGCTCGGGGCCGATGCGCCGGGCAAGCAGGAGCTAGACACAGCGCTTGTCGCGCTTGCCGATACCCGGATCGCGGATTCGCTGGAGCAGAGCCTCGACCATGGCGAGTTCGCTGCCGCCGCGGCCGTCGGGCTGATCGATGCGGGCGATTGCGTTGAGTTGGGGGCCGTGCTGGCCGGTGATGTTCCAGCCCGGCGTTCGGACAGCGATATCACCATCGCCGACCTAACGGGTGTTGCAGTTCAGGACATCGCGATCACGCGGGTGGTGCTGGAGGGGATCGGGCGCTGAAGACTCGTTCCGGCCGTCATTCTCGGGCTTGACCCGAGATTCTCTGGACAGTGAGGCACGGGAGCCTTCGTCGGCAGGAGATGCTCGGGTCAAGCCCGAGCATGATGGCGAGGCGGAAAGGCTAGTCAGCCCTTGTGACGCGCCAGAAAGCGATCCATCCGCGCCAACCCGTCCCGCAGCACCTCGGTCGGCACGCCGATGCCGATGCGGATGTGGTTCTCGATGCCGAACCAGCTTCCGGCGACGACGAAGACGCTCTCTTCCTCGCGCAGCTTCTGCGAGAAGGCCTCCGAGGACATGTTGAGCGAATAGCGCAGGAAGGCCATGCCGCCGGCCTGAGGACGCCGCCATGACCAGTCGTTATGCTGCGCCATCCATTGCGCAACGAGATCGGCATTGCTGCGCAGCAAATCGCGACCGCGCGCGAGCAGGCGGCCGCGCGTTTCCGGCCGCATCACCTCTTCCGCGAGGATCTGGCTGAGGATGCCGCTGCCGATGGTGGTGTAGTCCTGTCGCTCGGCCGCGGCGGAGACGACCTCCGCGGGAGCGACGATCCAGCCCAGACGGAGGCCCGGGCAGGCGAAGGATTTCGACAGGCTCGAGGTGACGAGCACCTTGGGGTAGCTGCCCCAGAGCGTCTGCGTCTCCGCGCCGTCGATCTCGCCGCCGCGGTAGATCTCGTCGACGATGAGCCAGGCGTCGTTACGCTCGGCGGCCTCGATGAGAACGGCGCGGCTTGCGGCGGAGAGCACGCTGCCGGTCGGGTTGGCCGGGTTGGTCACGGCGATGGCCTTGGCGCCGGCAGCGACGGCGGCGAGCTGCTCTGCGTCGATCTGCCAGTCGCTCTCGCCGGAGAGTTCGAGCCGGCGAATGTCGAAGCCGAGCGCGCGGCCGAGGCCGTCGATCTGCATGAAGTTAGGCAGGGCGAAGACCAGCGCGTCGCCGGGCTCGAACAGCGCCATCAACGCGATCATCGTCGCCTCGGAGGAGCCGTTGGTCACCAGCACGTTGGCGGCGGTGGCGCCCGGATACCAGGAGGCGATGTTGCTGCGCAGGTCCGGCCGGCCGTCGGTCCAGCCATAGCCGAGAGGCTGCTTGAGCAGGTCGCGCGCCGCCTGTTCGCCCAGAATATCCTCGATCGCCCAGGGATGGACGCCGCTTTCGGTCAGATTGATCTCGACGTCGTTCTCGAAGAGCGTCTGATTCCGCTCCATCTGGAAAATGTCGAACTTCACGGGAGCCTCCGGCAATGCCGCACCGAGCCCCGCTATCGTAGGGCAGCGCGTTTGCCTGATCTGTGAGGCCGGGCGGTCGAGGGGTCAAGTCAAATTTGGACAATCAGTCCAATTTGGACTTACTGTTTATTTACTCCGTGTTGCGGCGTCGGTTAGCGACCGGCCCGCACCGCCACGGCCCGCAGCAGCGCCGAAGCCGGGTTCGATATCCTCGCCTATGCACGGCTCGTTGTTTTTGTGGGTGATGCCGTTCTTGCGGCGGGTGTTCAGGGCATGGCCGCAATTCCGCCCGCCTTGTGGGGAACCTCGCCGCCCCCATATCCGTTGCGCCGCCATGCTCGAATCGATGATGCCCGCCCAGAACTTCCGCTTTCCCGGTGTCCTGAATTCCCAGGAGCTTCTCGTCGCAGAAGCCGTGCTCGCCAGAGCCTGGGCCGCGCTGGACTATGACGCGCGCACGGATGCGGAGCTTGAAGCGGAAGCGCGCGATCGTCTCGGGCGCATCATCCTGCAGGCGATGTCGCGCGGGCCTGGTTCGATTTCCGATCTTTCGGCCGCAGCCGTCGCCGAGTTCAAGGCGACCAAGCCGGCGATGCGCATCGAGATCGCCGGGCGGCAGGACGGCTGAGGCTCATTCAAAAAGAACTGCGCGATCGCCGCATCGGACGATCGCGCAGGATAAGGCGCTTCAGCGGACCGAGACGTCGAAGCCGAAATACTTCTCGCCCAGCGTCTTGATGGTGCCGTCAGCATTGGCTTCGGCGATCGCCTTGTCGAACTTGGCCTTCAGCTCGGTGTCGCTCTTGCGCAGGCCGATGGCGCTGCCCTTGCCGACGATGCCGCCCTGGAAGCGCGGGCCGACCACGACCATGTCCTCGTTGCCGGCCTTTTTCGAGACGGTGGAGAGATAGGCCATCGAGGCCATGATCAGGTCGACGCGGCCGGCGGCGAGGTCGAGATCGTGCTGCTCGGTGGTCTTGTACTCCCGGATCTCGACGAGCCCCTTGAAGTACTTCTCGAGGAAGGCGCCGTTGATCGTCGAGGTCTGCACGCCGATGATCTTGCCCTTGAGCAGGGGCTTCAGCTTCTCGATCTCGGCGAGCGCGCCGGCCTCGTCATTGCCCAGATGGAAGACCTTGCCGGTGTCCGGCAGGTCGGCGAGCGGGCTGCCCTTGATGACGGCGAAGGTCTGGCCGGTCGAGCCGTAGGGGGTCGAGAAGAGGATTGCCTCCTCGCGCTTCGGGGTGACCGACATGCCGGCCATGATCGCGTCGAACTTGCCGGCATTGAGGGCCGGGATCATGCCGTCGAAGGCCTGGGCCTCGATCGAGCAGTCGAGGTTCGCGCGCTTGCAGAGGTCCTTGTAGAGGTCGATCTCGAAGCCGGCGAGAGTGCCGTTGGCCTCGGTCCAGTTCCACGGACGGAAGGCGCCTTCGGTGGCGATGCGCACCTTCTGCGGCGCCTGGGCGAGGACGGGCGCGGCGAATGCGGCGGCGCCGAGCGCGGCGAGCGCGAACAGCTTTGCGATGGTCTTCATGGTCTCTTCCCTGATGATGCGGCCACGAGCGGCGCGCGGCTGAAGTTCAGCCCGCCAGGAACTGGCGGAAGCGTTCGGAACGGCTGGCGGTGAAGACCTGCTGCGGCGGGCCTTCCTCCTCGATCACCCCCTTGTGCAGGAACACGACCTTGCTGGAGACGTCGCGGGCGAAGCCCATCTCATGCGTCACGACCAGCATAGTGCGGCCTTCCTCGGCGAGCGAGCGCATCACGCGCAGGACTTCGCCGACGAGTTCGGGGTCGAGCGCCGAAGTCGGCTCGTCGAAGAGCATGACCTTCGGGCGCTGGGCGAGCGCGCGGGCGATGGCCGCGCGCTGCTGCTGGCCGCCGGAGAGATGCGCCGGATAGTGGTTGCGCTTGTCGGCGATGCCGACGCGGGCGAGCAGCGCCTCGGCTTCCTCGATGCATTCGGTGCGCGGACGGCCCTGCACATGGATGGGCGCCTCGATGACGTTCTCCAGTACCGTCATGTGCGACCAGAGATTGAAGTTCTGGAAGACCATGCCGAGCTCGGTCCGGATTCGGTCGACCTGGCGCGGATCGGCCGGTCTCGTACCGTTCGCCGTCTGCTGCAGGCGGATCGTCTCGCCGGCGACGGTGACGTCGCCGCTATCGGGCACCTCCAGCATGTTGATGCAGCGGAGCATGGTCGATTTGCCCGAGCCCGACGAGCCGAGGATCGAGACGACGTCGCCCTCGTGCGCCTCCAGCGAGATGCCCTTCAGCACTTCGAGCGAGCCGAAAGTCTTGCGCAGATTGGTGACGGAGACCGCCAGGGGGCGTTCCAGCGGGCGTTCTGAGGCGGCGCTCATGCGGAAGCTCCGGATTCGATGGTCGGGGCGGCGCCGGGGGCGGGGCGCAGATGCGGCGTCAGCCGGTATTCGGCGTATTGGACGAGCCGCGTCACGACGAAGTTGATGACGAGGTAGATCGCGCCGGCGACGATGAAGACCTCGATGGCGCGGTAGGTTTCCGAGATCAGCTTGGCGGCAAGGCCAGTGATCTCCATCAGCGTGATGATCGAGGCGAGCGAGGTCGCCTTGATCATCAGGATGAGTTCGTTGCCGTAGCCCGGCAGGGCCTGGCGGATGGCGAGCGGCAGCACGATGCGGCGGAACATCAGGAAGCGCGTCATGCCGGCGGCACGGGCCGCCTCGATCTGCCCGGCTGGCACCGCCTGGAGCCCGCCGCGGAAGATCTCGCTGGCATAGGCGGCGGTGTTGAGCGAGAGCGCCAGCAGCGCGCACCAATAGGGATCGCGCAGCAAGGGCCACGCGAAGCTGGCGCGCACCTCGCGGAACTGGCTCAGGCCGTAATAGATGATGAAGATCTGCACGAGCAGCGGCGTCGAGCGGAAGATGAAGACGTAGAAGCGCGCGAACCATTCCAATGGCGCGATGCCGGACATTCGCAGCAGGGCGAGCAGCAGCGCGAGCACCGAGCCGCAGGCGACCGAGGAGAGCGCGAGCTTCAGCGTCAGCGGGATGCCGCCGATCAGCGTCAGCAGCGTCTCATACATGAAGGCGAAATCCATCACGCCCTCCTGAGGCCACGCGTGAAGCGCGTTTCGGCCGCGCGCAGCCCCCAGCCCGACACCGAGGAGATGACGAGATAGAGGATCGCGGCGATGAAGAAGAAGGTGAAGGGCTGGCGGGTCGAGCCCGCGCCGATCTGGGCCTGGCGGAGGATCTCGACCAGGCCGGTGACCGAGATCAGCGCCGTTTCCTTCAGCACGAGCTGCCAGACATTGCCGAGGCCGGGCAGGGCATAGCGCAGCACCAGCGGGGCGATGATGCGCCTGAGCCTCAGAAACGGGCTCATGCCGCAGGCGATGGCGGCCTCGATCTCGCCGCGCGAGACGGCGCGGTACGCGCCCCGGAAGGCCTCGGTGTGATAGGCGCCGGAGACGAAGCCGATGGCGAGTGCGCCGGCCAGGAAGCCGGGCAGGCTGATGAAGCCGGTCGCGCCGAAGAGACGGCCGAGCGGGGTCAGCACCGCGCTCGATCCGAAATAGAACAGGTAGATCACCAGCAGGTCGGGGATGCCGCGCAGCACGGTGGTGTAGCCGTCGGCGAGGCGGCGCGTGACCGGGCCGCCGGAGAGCTTGGCCCAGGCGCCGAGCGCACCGATGATGGCGCCGAGCGCAAAGCCGCAGATCGCGACGGCGATCGTCATGCCGGTGGCGGCCAGCAGGGCGGGGCCCCAGCCATTGGCGCCGAAGCCGATGATCTCGAAGAAGCCAGGCTGGTTCATCGGCCCCTGCTTTCGACAAAAAGAAAGCCGCCGGATGGGAGGGGCAGGAAGCCCCGCCCATCCGAGCGGTGTGACGAGGCGCTTGTTTCCCGCGGCGGAGCGAATGCGCAAGTCATCGAGCGGGTTTGCTCACATGCATCGCGCATTTCCGTTGGGAACAGCGTCAATGTGCCGCCATGTCGAGCGGCGGCTCGACATCGTCGGTGATCGGGTTGGCGAAGGGGTTCTTGGCGCGGAACGCGGCGAAATCGTCCTTCGCCGCCTTGAGCAAAGCGGGGTCGTTCAGCACGTCGGCGGCGACGCCAGCCATGGCCTTGGCGGCGAGCGCCAGGCCCTTATGCGCGGCGGGCGCGAGGCCCTGCGCGACGAGCTGCCAGGAATGGCCGGGCGTGCCGACCGCATAGCAGGCGGTACGGCACTGCACGGTCGGAACGACCCAGCTCACCGTGCCGACATCGGTAGAGCCGACCGAAGTGTCGTTGCCGGCGCCGAGCGGGTAGATCTCGTCGCTCAGAGCCTCACCGTCCTTCGGCTCAAGGTCGAAGCGGCCATAGGCGGCGGCGATGTCCTGCGCGCTCAACGTCTTCTGGAAGTTGGCGGCGAAGGCGTGGTCGGCGGCATCGAAGCCGGGACCGCCGAGCGCCTCGAGATTGGCCTGCATCGCTTCCTCAAGCGGGCGGTTGCCGACGAGGTTGGCATCGCCCGACAGCTGCTTGATCGCCACGGTGGTCTCGCTCATCAGCGCGGCGCCCTCGGCGATCTTCTTCACGCGGGCGACGAGCTCCCACATCTCGGCGAGCGTCGCTGCGCGGATCAACTGGCGCGTGGTCGCCGTGGCCTGGACGACGTTGGGGGCGATGCCGCCAGCATTGATGATGGCGTAGTGGACGCGCGCCGTCGAAGGCATGTGTTCGCGCATGTAGTTGACGCCGATATGCATCAGCTCGACCGCGTCGAGCGCCGAGCGGCCGAGATGCGGCGCCGCGGCGGCATGCGAGGCGCGGCCGCTGAAGGTGAACTCGATCTCGACGCAGGCGAGCGAGAAGGGCCGGTTGACGCCGTTGAACGAGGCCGGGTGCCAGCACAGCGCGATATCGACGTCGTCGAAGGCGCCGGCGCGCACCATGAAGCCCTTGGCCGAGCCGCCTTCCTCCGCCGGGCAGCCATAATAGCGCACGCGACCCTTGATGCCGTTGGCGGCGAGGTAGTCCTTCACCGCCGTGGCGGCGAGGAGGGAGGCCGAGCCCAGCATGTTGTGGCCGCAGCCATGGCCGTTGCCGCCCTTCTCGACCGGTGTCTCGCTGGCGATTCCGGCTTCCTGGCTCAGCCCGGGCAGCGCGTCGAACTCGCCCATGATCGCGATGACCGGGCCGTCTTCGCCAGCCTCGCCGACCACGGCCGTGGGCAGGCCGGCGACGCCGGTGGTGACGCGGAAACCCTCGCGCTCCAGCATGGTCTGATGCTCGGCGGCCGAGCGAACCTCCTGATAATTCAGCTCGGGCGTGTGCCAGATGCGGTCGGAGAGCTCGAAATAGGCCGGGGCCTTGTCGTCGACCAGACGCCAAACGTCCTTGCTGTTGCTCATGGAAGGCTTCCTCCTGCACGGGCCGTTCTGCCCGAATTCGCGCCAGCTTCTGGCACGGCCTGCATGTGGCTCACAAGCGGTCCGGCGAGAGGGTTTCCCTGCGTTCGCGGCAGGGCAGACTGCTTTTCGCGGCTCCGGCGTTTGATATTCGCGCGGCGTCGCGCCGGAAAATTCCTATAAAATCTTTATTTCCGCGCCTGCCTCCTTCTCTCGAACGGCTATGGCCTCGGCGCGATATTCGCCCCGAACGGCCGGTCCCGCCCCAATGGAACCGGTGCTTGCTGCCGGGCGGTCGGTCCGGCAGCCCAGACCGTCGGGGTTATTCGATGATGGACACCATCGTACTCGCCATCGGGCTCGTCTTCTTCGGGCTCTCCTTCGCCTATGTCGCCGCCTGCGACGCGCTCTAGGGGAGGCCGGGATGCTTCTGGATTACGCCCTGGGCGGAGCGGTGACGCTGTTCCTGTTCGCCTACCTCACCTACGCGCTGATCCGCCCCGAGCGGTTCTGACGGCGGCGGCCCCTCAGATTCGGAACCTCATCCATGACCCTCAACGGATGGATCCAGATCCTGCTCTACTGCGGGATCGTCCTTGCCCTCGTCAGGCCGCTCGGCGGCTACATGGCGCGCGTCTTCGCAGGCGAGCGCACGTTGCTCTCGCCTGTCCTGCACCCGGTCGAGCGGCTGCTCTACGGCGCCGCCGGCACGCATGAGAAGGAGGAGCAGCACTGGACGACTTACGTCGCGGCGATGCTGCTGTTCAACCTCGCCGGCTTCCTCGTGCTCTACGGGATGCAGCGGCTGCAGGGCGCGTTGCCCTTGAACCCGGCAGGGATGGGCGCGGTGCCGGCCGATCTCGCCTTCAACACGGCAGCGAGCTTCGTGACCAACACCAACTGGCAGAACTATGCCGGCGAAAGCACGATGTCCTACTTCACCCAGATGGCGGGGCTGGCGGTGCAGAACTTCGTCTCGGCCGCGACCGGCATCGCGATCGCGGTCGCCGTAATCCGCGGCTTCGCGCGCCGCTCGGTCCGGACAGTCGGCAATTTCTGGGCCGATCTCGTGCGCGCGACGCTCTATGTCCTGCTGCCGATCTGTGTGATCGGAACGCTCGCCCTCGTCTGGCAGGGCGTGCCGCAAAACCTCAACCCCTATACGGTCGCCACGACGCTGGAAGGCGCGCAGCAGACCATCGCGCAGGGGCCGGTCGCCTCGCAGATGATGATCAAGCATCTCGGCACCAATGGCGGCGGCTTCTTCAACGCCAATGCGGCGCATCCCTTCGAGAACCCGACAGCCTTCACCAACCTGATCCATATGGTCGCGATCTTCGCGATCGGGGCGGCCCTGACCAATGTCTTTGGCCGCATGGTCGGCAACGAGAAGCAGGGCTGGGCGATCCTGGCGGTGATGGGCCTGCTGTTCGTGGCGGGCGTGGTCGTCTGCTATTGGGCGGAGGCGGCCGGCAATCCGCTCGTCCAGGCGCTCGGACTCGACGGCGGCAATATGGAAGGCAAGGAGGCGCGCTTCGGCATCAGCCTCTCGGCGCTGTTCGCGGTGATCACCACGGCCGCCTCCTGCGGCGCGGTCAATGCGATGCATGACAGCCTGATGCCGCTCGGCGGGATGATCCCGCTGATCAACATGATGCTCGGCGAGATCATCGTGGGCGGCGTCGGCGCCGGCTTCTACGGCATTATCCTCTTCGTCGTCATCGCCGTCTTCGTCGCCGGGCTGATGGTCGGGCGCACGCCGGAATATCTCGGCAAGAAGATCGAGGCGAAGGAGGTCAAGATGGCGATGCTCGCCGTGCTCTGCCTGCCGCTCGCCATGCTCGGCTTCACCGCCGTCGCCATCGCGCTGCCGGACGCGGTCGGCTCGATCGCCAATGCCGGCCCGCACGGCTTCTCCGAGGTGCTCTATGCCTATACCTCGGCGGCTGCGAACAACGGCTCGGCCTTCGCCGGGCTCTCCGGCAACACGGTCTGGTACAATCTGACGATCGGCGTGGCCATGCTGATGGGGCGCTTCCTCGTCATCATCCCGGCGCTGGCGCTGGCCGGCTCGGTCGCGGCCAAGAAGACCGTGCCGGAATCGGCGGGCACCTTCCCGACCCATGGGCCGCTCTTCATCGGGCTGCTCACTGGCGTGATCGTCATCGTCGGTGGCCTGACCTTCTTCCCGGCGCTCGCGCTCGGCCCGATCGTCGAGCATCTGGCGATGCTCGCCGGCCAGAGCTTCTGAGGAGGTGTCATGCGCACCGAAACGGGACCTCGTCCTTCCACCCTCATCTGCGGAGCGACTATCGCGGTTCTCCTGTTCGCCATCGTCTTCCAGGCCCTTTCTTTCCTGCTTGCCGCGGTCTGACCCGAAAGGGTCCCGCTCGCAGGCCACGACGGAGCTTTCGTCATGAGTCATCCCAGGTCCGGCAGCATCCTCGATGCCCGTATTCTCGTCCCGGCGCTCGGCGGCGCCTTCCGCAAGCTCGATCCGCGCAGCCTTGCCAGAAACCCGGTGATGTTCGTCGTCGCCGTCGTCTCGGCGCTGACCACGGTCCTGCTGCTGCGCGACTGGCTAGCTGGCGCTGCCCATCTCGGCTTCTCCTTCCAGATCGTGCTCTGGCTCTGGTTCACGGTGCTGTTCGCCAATTTCGCCGAAGCCGTCGCCGAAGGGCGCGGCAAGGCGCAGGCGGATTCGCTGCGCCGGACGCGGGCGGAAACGCAGGCCAAGCTGCTCAGCGGCGCGGACCGCAGCAAATACACGCTGGTGCCGGGGCCGAGCCTGAAGCTCAATGACGTCGTGCTGGTCGAGGCCGGTGACATCATCCCCTCCGATGGCGAGGTGATCGAGGGCATCGCCTCGGTCAACGAAGCTGCGATCACCGGCGAATCGGCGCCGGTGATCCGCGAATCCGGCGGTGACCGCTCAGCCGTCACCGGCGGCACGCAGGTTCTGTCGGACTGGATCCGCGTGCGCATCACCGCGACCGCGGGCTCGACCTTCATCGATCGCATGATCGCGCTGGTCGAAGGCGCCGAGCGGCAGAAGACGCCCAACGAGATCGCGCTCAACATCCTGCTCGCCGGCATGACGCTGATCTTCGTGCTGGCGACGGCGACGATCCCGAGCTTCGCCGGCTATGCCGGCGGCGCCATTCCCGTCATCGTCCTTGTCGCGCTGTTCGTGACGCTGATCCCGACCACCATCGGCGCGCTGCTCTCGGCCATCGGCATCGCCGGCATGGACCGGCTGGTGCGCTTCAACGTTCTCGCCATGTCCGGCCGCGCCGTCGAGGCGGCTGGCGACGTCGACACGCTTCTGCTCGACAAGACCGGGACGATCACGCTCGGCAACCGCCAGGCGACGGCCTTCAGGCCGGTCAAAGGCGTGAACGAGCTTGATCTGGCGGATGCGGCGCAGCTCGCTTCGCTCGCCGACGAGACGCCGGAAGGTCGCTCCATCGTCGTGCTTGCCAAGGAGCAGCACGGCATCCGGGCGCGCGATCTCGTCGGGCTCAACGCCCATTTCGTGCCCTTCACTGCGCAGAGCCGGATGAGCGGCGTCGACCATGACGGCTCCAGCATCCGCAAGGGCGCGGTCGATGCGGTGCTCGCCCATGTGCGTGCGACCGGCGGGGACGGGGAGGCGGCGCGCGAGGTTCAGTCCATCGCCGAGGAGATCGCCAAGACCGGCGGCACCCCGCTGGCGGTGGCGCGCGACGGCAGGCTGCTCGGCGTCATCCAGCTCAAGGACATCGTCAAGGGCGGCATTCGCGAGCGCTTCGCGGAGCTGCGCCGCATGGGCATCCGCACGGTGATGATCACCGGCGACAACCCGATGACCGCTGCCGCCATCGCAGCCGAAGCGGGCGTCGACGACTTCCTCGCCCAGGCGACCCCTGAGAACAAGCTCGCGCTCATCCGCGAGGAGCAGGGCAAGGGCAAGCTCGTCGCGATGTGCGGCGACGGCACCAACGATGCGCCGGCCTTGGCGCAGGCGGATGTCGGCGTGGCCATGAACACCGGCACCGTGGCGGCGCGCGAGGCCGGCAACATGGTCGACCTCGACAGCGACCCGACCAAGCTCATCGAGATCGTGGAGATCGGCAAGCAGCTCCTGATGACGCGCGGCGCGCTGACGACCTTCTCGATCGCCAACGACATCGCGAAATACTTCGCCATCATCCCGGCGATGTTCATCGCCTTCTATCCGCAGCTCGGCGCGCTGAACTTCATGCAGCTCGCCACGCCGCAGAGCGCGATCCTCTCCGCGATCATCTTCAACGCGCTGATCATCGTCGCGCTGATCCCGCTCGCGCTACGCGGCGTGAAGTACAGGGCGGTCGGCGCAGGGGCGCTGCTCTCGCGCAACCTGCTGGTCTACGGCGTCGGGGGCATCATCGTCCCGTTCATCGGCATCAAGGCGATCGACATGGCCGTCACGGCCGTCGGCCTGATCTGAAGGATCTGAACCATGCTGAAGCAACTCCGCCCCGCGATCGTGATGATCGTCGCGCTCACCGCCATCACCGGCCTGGCCTATCCGCTGGCTATGACCGGCCTCGCCCAGGCGGTGTTCCCGCGCCAGGCCAATGGCAGCCTGATCGAAAAGGAGGGCAAGGTGATCGGCTCCGAGCTGATCGGCCAGTCCTTCACCGGCGAGCGCTATTTCCATGGCCGGCCCTCGGCGACGGTCGGCGCAGACCCGAACGACAGCAGCAAGACCCTTGACGCGCCCTACAATGCCGCCGGCTCCGGGGGGTCGAACCTCGGCCCGACCAATCCCAAGCTGATCGAGCGCATCAAGGGCGATGTCGTGGCGCTGAAGCACGAGAACCCGCAGGCCGCCGTGCCGATGGATCTGGTGACGACCTCGGCCAGCGGGCTCGATCCGCATGTCTCGCCGGAGGCGGCCTATTTCCAGGTGCCGCGCATCGCTAAGGCGCGCGGCCTGAGCGAGGCCGATTTGCGCAATCTGATCGCGGGCCATGTCGAGGGACGCCAGCTCGGCATCCTCGGCGAGCCCGTCGTCAACGTGCTGAAACTCAACCTCGCTCTCGATGCGGCGACCACGAAATAACGCTAAGAAGAGCGCGGCGGCTGGAGCGATCCTGCCGTCGCGCCGTTTGGGGACCGAATTCCAGCCATGCCCGACGAGCTTCGTACCGAGCCGCCAAGGCCGTCGCCGGATGCGCTGCTGGAAAAGGTGCGCAGCGAGACGCGCGGCCGGCTAAAGATATTCCTCGGCGCCGCCCCCGGCGTCGGCAAGACCTATGAGATGCTGCTCGCGGGCCGGGCGCGCCGTGCCGAAGGCGTCGACGTGGTCATCGGCGTCGTCGAGACGCATGGAAGGCGCGAGACGCAGGCACTGATGGAGGGCTACGAGGTGGTGCCGCGGGCGCATGTCGCCTATCGCGGCCAGAGCGTCGATGAGATGGATCTCGACGCGGTGCTGGCGCGGCGGCCGGAACTCGTCCTCGTCGACGAACTCGCCCACACCAACGCGCCCGGCAGCCGCCATCCCAAGCGCTATCTCGACGTGCTCGAGCTGATCGAGCGCGGCATCGACGTCTACACCACGCTCAACATCCAGCATATCGAGAGCCTCAACGACGTCGTCGCGCAAATCACCCGCATCCGCGTCCGCGAAACAGTGCCCGATTCCATCATCGACCGGGCCGATGCCATCGAGATCATCGACCTCACGCCTGAGGACCTGATCCAGCGGCTGAACGAGGGCAAGGTCTATCTGCCGGAGACGGCCAAGCGCGCCGTCTCCAACTACTTCTCGCCCGGCAACCTGACGGCGCTGCGCGAGCTGGCGCTGCGGCGCACCGCGCAGCGCGTCGACGAGCAACTGCTCAGCCATATGCAGGCTCATGCAATTCAGGGGCCCTGGGGTGCCAGCGACCGGCTGATCGTCTGCATCGACGGCAGCCCGCGCGCCGCCTCGCTGGTGCGCCATGCGCGGCGCCTCGCCGAAAAGCTGAAGGCCTCCTGGACGGCGCTGCATATCGAGGCGCCGGGCCGCGCGGGGCCGTCGGAGGCAGAGAAGGACCGGCTTTCGGCGGCGATGCGGCTCG
Organism: Allobosea sp. TAF32; assembly: GCF_052113585.1. Lineage (NCBI taxonomy): Bacteria > Pseudomonadati > Pseudomonadota > Alphaproteobacteria > Hyphomicrobiales > Alloboseaceae > Allobosea > Allobosea sp. TAF32. The sequence continues at coordinate 79,722 of NZ_JBFRDM010000012.1, forward strand.
CTGAACAGCTCGGCGGCGAGGCGGTGATCCTGCCGGGCGAGACCGTGCCGGACGAGGTGCTGCGCTATGCCGCCTCCAAGAATGTCAGCCACATCGTGATCGGCTCGTCGAGCGCTACGCGCTGGCGCGAGCTGCTCTTCGGATCGGTGGCGCAGACGCTGATCCGCGAGGCCGGCGACATCAGTATCCATGTGATTCCCGGGCAGGAAGCCGGCGCCGGGGAGGTTCGCGCTGCCGGCTCTTCAGGCGAGCAGCGTTTCGAGCCAGGCGCTTATCTGGCGGGCGTGGCCTTCGTGGCTGTGGCCGTAGGGCTCGGCATGTTGCTGCATCTCGTGCTCGACGTGCGCAACATTGCGCTCGTCTTCCTGATGGCGGTGCTGGCCTCGGCGGTGACGGCCGGGCTCTGGCCGGCGCTGTTCACCTCCGTGATCGGGGCGCTGGCCTTCAACTTCTTTTTCCTGCCGCCGCTCTACACTTTGGTCATCGGCGACCCCGAAAGCGTGCTCGCCTTCTTTTTCTTTCTTCTGGTCGCGCTGATCGCCAGCAATCTCACGGCCCGCGTCCAGCGCCAAGCCACGGCGGCGCGCCAGCGCGCGCGAACGACGGAAGACCTCTATCTGTTCTCGCGCAAGCTCGCCGGCACGGGCACGCTCGACGACGTGCTTTGGGCGAGCGCCTACCAGATTGCCGCGATGTTGCGCGTGCGCGTTGTGATCCTGCTGCCGGAGGAAACCAGCATCGCGGTCCGGGCCGGCTATCCGCCCGATGATACGCTCGACGATGCCGATATCGCCGCGGCGCATTGGGCCTGGGAGCATGACCGTCCGGCTGGGCGCGGCGCCGACACGCTGCCGGGCGCGAAGCGGCTTTATCTCCCGCTGCGGACCGGGCGCGGCGCCATCGGCGTGATCGGGCTCGATTCCGACCGGCCGGGCGCGCTTCTGACGCCCGAGCAGCAGCGCCTGTTCGATGCGCTGGCGGACCAGGCCGCGATCGCGATCGAGCGCGTTCAGCTCGCGGCAGATGTCGACAAGGCGAAGCTCGCGGCGGAGGCGGACCGGCTGCGCTCGGCGCTGCTGACCTCGATCTCGCATGATCTCAAGACGCCGCTCGCCAGCATCATGGGCGCGGCCGGCACGTTACGCGACTATGGGAAGGCTATCCCCGAAGCGGATCGATCCGAGCTTCTGGGGACGGTCGTAGAGGAATCGGAACGCCTCAACCGCTTCATCGCCAACCTGCTGGATATGACGCGGATCGAGGCCGGTGCGATGGAGCCGAACTATGCCCTGCTCGACGTCGGTGACGTTGTTGGCGCAGCGTTGCGACGCGCAGAAAGCATCACGCGCGGCCACATGATCGATCTGTCGCTGGCCGCCGGCCTGCCGATGCTGCGACTGGACCCCGTATTGTTCGATCAGGTGCTGTTCAACCTCGTCGACAACGCCGCGAAATACGCGCCGACGGGCACCACGCTCGGCGTCCATGCCCGCGCCGATGGTGATGCGGTGGTTCTGGACATTCTCGACGAAGGGCCGGGCCTGCCGCCGGACGACCTCGAACGGATTTTCGACAGTTTCTACCGGGTGGGGAAGGGAGATCAGGTCCGCGCCGGAACCGGCCTCGGCCTTGCGATCTGCCGCGGCTTTGTCGAGGCGATGGGCGGGACGATCACCGCCGCCAACCGCCGCGATCGGCAGGGAGCGGTGTTCACGATCCGCATGCCGATCCCGCCCGAGACCCAGCAGATGAGGGTATTGCCATGACAACGATGGCCGTCCGGGTACTCGTCGTCGACGACGAACCGCCGATCCGCAAGCTGCTGCGGGTCGGGCTCGGCACCGAGGGATACACGATCAGCGAGGCCGGCAACGCGAAGGACGCCATTGCACGGATCGACGCGGAAGAGCCCGACTTGGTGCTGCTCGATCTCGGCCTGCCCGACATGACCGGGCAGGAGCTGCTGCGTCTCTGGCGCAGCGAGGGGCGCACCCTGCCCATCGTCATCCTGTCGAGCCGCACTGACGAGGCCGGCATCGTCCAGGCGCTGGAGGCAGGCGCGGACGATTACCTCACCAAGCCGTTCGGGATGCGCGAACTGGCTGCGCGGCTGCGCGTCGCGCTACGCCACAAGCTGCACCAGCAGGGTGAGAAGCCGATCTTCCGGACCGGCGAGCTTTCGGTCGATCTCGTCCGCCGCATCGTCCAGGTCGGCGGCGCCGAGGTGAAGCTCTCGCCGAAGGAGTACGACATCCTGCGCGCGCTCGTGCAGCATGCCGGCAAGGTGCTGACGCATCGCCATCTGCTGAAGGAAGTCTGGGGCGGCAACGAGGATGTGCAGTATCTGCGCGTCTATATTCGGCAGCTGCGCCAGAAGATCGAGCCGATCCCCGAGCAGCCCCGCTACATCACGACCGAGCCCGGCGTCGGCTACCGGCTGCGCGAAAGCGACTGATCCAATGGACATTTCCGAGCTGATCAACCCCGGCTCCGTGCTGACCGGGCTCAAGCCGACGTCGAAGGAGCAGTGCCTTGATCTGCTCTCCCGCCATGCGGCGGGATGCACGGGGATACCGGCCGATGTCATCGCTACCGTCCTCAAGCGGCGGGAAGCGCTGGGCTCGACGGGCATCGGCGGCGGCGTCGCCCTGCCGCATGCGCCGCTTGCCGGCCTCGCCACGCCCTTCGTTCTGCTGGCCAACCTGGCCAAGCCGGTGGATTTCGAAGCGGTCGATGGCGCGCCGGTTGACATCCTCTGCCTGATTCTGACGCCGGAAGCCGGGCAAGGGCAGCACCTCAACGCGCTCGCCTGCGTAGCCCGGCGCCTGCAGCGGCCGGAGGTTCGCGAAGCGATCCGCCGGGGCCGCCGCCCGCAAGAAATTCATGCCGCGCTCTGCAAAAGCTGAGATGAAGCGACCGTAGCAGCCGGTCGCGGATGCGGTGCGAGTCTTTCAGATTGAAATCATTCTATTGTTGATTTCGATTTGAATGCATGGATATTTTGCCGTTTTATTGGATTTTTCAGGCCGATTTGCTCTTCCTCTGGCTACAGGTTTCTGCAATATCGCTGGCGATATAGTCACTAGATTGTAGCGCCATGCCCCGTCATCGTTTCCGCAACGCCCCCGTCGCCGCTCTCGTCTTTGCGATCGCTGCTCTTGCCGTCGCGCCCATGGTCATGGCGCAGGGAGCACCGGCTCCTGTGGCCCGTCCCGCGCCGAAGCCCGCCCAGCCACTCGCGCAGAACCAGGCTGCTCCGGCCGTGGGCCAGCCCGCGGCTCAGAATGCGACGCTGCCGAACGGCGCGAGCGCGATCAACGAGACCTATGGCGACTGGACGGTCGATTGCCGCATCGCCAATGGCCAGCGGCTCTGCGTCCTCCTTCAGTCGCAGGGCAACAGCCAGACCGGGCAGCGCGTCTTCGCCATCGAGCTGCGCACGCCGAAGGACGGGCGGGCGGAGGGCACGATCCTCTTCCCGTTCGGCATGAAGCTCGAGAACGGCGCGGTGCTGCGGCTCGACGACAAGGATCTGGGGCAGGGGCTGCGCTTCTCGACCTGCATGGCGCAGGGCTGCCTGCTGCCGATCTCGTTCCCGACGGTCGCGACCGATGCGATGAAGGCCGGCAAGGCGTTGACGGTTGCGGCGCTCAACCTGTCGAATAACGAGCCGGTTCCCTTCAACATATCCCTGACCGGTTTCGCCGCGGCCTTCGACCGCATCGCGCAGATCGACAAGTAGCCGGCAATCCGACCCACGCCCCGGCGGGACGGTTTGGCGATTTCCTGCAGGTTTTCGCTGGTGATTGGCGAAAGCCGCCAAAGCCGGGCGGCTGGACACAGAAATTTGGCTCGTTCTGCCAGTGCTTCCGTGCATGATCGGAAGCACTGGGAGTTCGGGCCAAATTCATGACAACAGATCAGCGCCTGCCGTACCTCGCCGAGCTGGAGAAGAAGATCCTCTGGCTGGCATCGTGGACGATCCATAACGCCAATCACATCCGCCAGAACGACGACGGCATGAAGGTGGGCGGGCATCAGGCCTCGTCGGCCTCTCTCGCCACCATCATGACGGCTCTCTATATGGCCGCGCTGCGCCCGCAGGACCGCGTCGCGGTGAAGCCGCATGCCTCGCCGATCTTCCATGCCATCAACTATCTGATGGGCCTGCAGACGCGCGAGAAGCTTGAGAATTTCCGCGGCTACAAGGGCGCGCAGAGCTACCCCTCGCGCACCAAGGACATTGACGACGTCGATTTCTCGACCGGCTCCGTCGGACTCGGCGTCGCGCAGACGCTCTTCTCCTCGCTGACGCAGGACTATGTGAAGGCGCATGGCTGGGCGAAGGATCGCCCCGAAGGCCGCATGGTCTCGCTGATCGGCGACGCCGAGCTCGACGAGGGCAACATCTTCGAGGCCCTGATGGAGGGCTGGAAGCACGGCCTGCGCAATACCTGGTGGATCATCGACTACAACCGCCAGTCGCTCGATGCCGTCATCCGCGAGGGCCTCTACGACCGCTTCGAGACGATGTTCCGCAATTTCGGCTGGGATGTCGTGACGCTGAAATACGGCTCGCTGCAGCAGGCGGCGTTCAAGGAGAAGGGCGGCGAGCGGCTGAAAGCCTGGATCGATTCCTGCCCGAACCAGCTCTATTCGGCCCTGACCTTCCAGGGCGGCGCGGCCTGGCGCAAGCGCCTGATGGACGATCTCGGCGATCAGGGGCCTGTGACGAAGCTGATCGAGAGCCGTTCCGACGCCGAGCTCTCAAAGTTGATGTGCAATCTCGGTGGCCACGATCTGCCGTCAATCCTCGAAGCCTTCGAGGGCATCGACCATGACCGGCCGGTCTGTTTCCTCGCCTATACGGTGAAGGGCTTCGGCCTGCCGATCGCCGGGCACAAGGACAACCATGCCGGGCTGATGACCAAAGAGCAGCTCGACGGCTTCCGCAAGGCGAACGGCGTCCGTCCCGGCCATGAATGGGACCTGTTCGAGGGCCTCGGCTTGCCCGAAAGCGAGATGAGGGCCTTTCTCGACAAGGTGCCGTTCTTCTCGCAGGGGCGGCGGCGCTTCTCGGCCGCCAAGCTGCCAGTTCCGGACAGGCTGGAGGCCGGCATCCAGCCCTCGATGTCGACGCAAATGGGCTTCGGCAAGGTGCTCGACGATCTCGCCAAGACGGGAGGCCCGCTCGCCGACCGCATCGTCACCACGGCGCCGGACGTGACGGTTTCGACCAATCTCGGTCCGTGGGTGAATCGGCGCGGGCTCTTCGCCAGGGCGTCGATGGCCGACACCTTCAAGGACGAGCGCATTCCCTCGATGCAGAAATGGGAGTTCTCGCCGAAGGGCCAGCATATCGAGCTGGGCATCGCCGAGATGAACCTGTTCATCAACCTCTCGGCGCTCGGCCTGTCGCATTCGATCTTCGGCGAGCGGCTGATCCCGATCGGCACGCTCTACGACCCCTTCATCTCGCGCGGGCTCGATGCGCTGAACTATGCCTGTTACCAGGATGCGCGCTTCATGGTGGTGGCGACGCCGTCGGGCGTGACGCTGGCGCCGGAGGGCGGGGCGCACCAGTCGATCGCGACGCCGTTGATCGGCATGAGCCAGGACGGGCTCTGCGCCTTCGAGCCGGCTTTCGTCGACGAGCTCGCGGTGATGATGCGCTGGTCCTTCGACTACATGCAGCGCGATGGCGAGGGCGATCCCGACGAGCGGACCTGGCTGCGCGACGAGACCGGCGGCTCGGTCTATCTGCGTCTCTCGACCCGGCAGGTCGAGCAGCCGAGCCGCACCATGACGCCGGAGCTGGAGCGCGAGATCATCGACGGCGCCTATTGGCTCAGGAAGCCGGGGCCGAACGTCTCGGTCGTCATCGCCTATACCGGCGCGGTCGCGCCGGAGGCGATCGAGGCTGTCGGGTTGCTCGGCGAGGACCGGCGCGATGTCGGTTTGCTCGCGATCACCTCGGCTGATCGGCTCAATGCCGGCTGGCAGGCGGCCGAGCGGGCGCGCCAGCGCGGCAACCATGCGGCGACGAGCCATATCGAGCGGCTGCTCGGGGATCTCTCCCGTAATTGCGGTATCGTGTCAGTGCTGGACGGGCATCCGGCAACGCTCGCCTGGCTTGGCAGCGTCCATGGCCACAAGCAGAAGGCGCTCGGCGTCGAGCATTTCGGCCAGACCGGGACGGTCGCCGACCTCTACCGGCATTTCGGTATCGACGCGAATGCGATCGTCCATGCCGCGAATGCCGCGTCGCCCGGGCGTCCGGTGCGCTATCTCAAGGCTTTGCCTTAAAGCGATCCGTCATGGTCGGGCTCGACCCGACCATGACGCGTCTCGTCAGTAGCCCGGCGTTGAGAAGGTATTGGCGAAGGGGTTGACGCCGGCGCCGATGCGTGGGGGCAGGGCGCCTTCGCCATAGAACTCGCCCGTGTTGGAATAGACCGGCGAGGCGTAAACCTGTTGGGTAGCGTAGCGGTTCAGCGAACCGACCGGCACGACGTTGCCGGCATCGAAATAGCTGCGCTTCTGGATCGTGATCCGCAGCGGTGCGCGGCGGTTCTGCGCTTCGGCCATCGCCGCGAAGACGGTCGACGCCGCCAGGGTGATGGCGAGAACAGTGGCAACACGCTTGAACGGCATCATGGCGGCAATCTCCGGTAGTGGATGCACCCACTCCATGTAGGCATCAGAAATCCGACGCAAAGAGTAGCACGCCGTCGTTAACAATTTTGTTAGAACGGCGGCGTTTCGGGAGAGTGTCAGGGCTGGCGGCGATTCGGCTTGTCGCGACGCTTGCCGGGCTCGGCAACGGCGCGCACCGGTTCGGCGCTGGCCGTCTTCACCCGCAGGGCCGGCAGGTTGCCGTCGACATCGAGCCAGGACGCCTTGCGGCCGGTCGCGGAGAGACGCGGAGGTGCGCAGGCCGGCTCGCGATTGAGCTCGCTGCGGGCGAAGATGCCACGCAATTCCGGATCGACCGGGCCGGCGAGATCGAGCCGGTCGATCAGGCAAGCCAACTGCCGGCGGTCGCTCGGCTTCGATCCTGCGCACCACCACCCGCTCATGGCGAAGGTTGCCCCGCCGGGCGGCGAACGAAAGGCGATGCAGCTGCGGCTCTGCGTGCCTTCCCCGAGCACGACATCGGCTGTCTCCAGCGGGCCGAAACGGGTCTCGGTCGGGGCCGGCGTGCTGCTGCGCTCCACCGCCAGGCTGCGCTGCGCGGCCTCATGCACCAGGGCGACCATGAAGGAGCGGGCTCCGGGGGCTGCGCCGTCTCCAGTTGCCAGGCGCAGCACGAGATGCGGTTTCGGCTCGGCGAAGCTGCCGAAACTCAACAGATCCTCGCGACGGCTGCCGTCCTGACTGCGCCGTGCTTCCAGGGCGGGCGCTTCCCGGCCTAGCTCGGACGTCTCCAAACTGAACCTCGCGGCGGGGCGGGCGATCGCGACCCAATCTTCAGCCGTAACCGGGCTGCGCGGTCGAGGCGGAGATGTCCCGGCCTGAGCCGATAAGCTTGCCGCAGCCGGCGCGAGGCCGGCCAGTTGGGGCGGAGCTTCATCCTTGGCGGAAAGGCCGGTGATCAGCGCCGCTGTCAGACCGATGCCGCTCAGCGCGGCTGCGCTGCGCCAGGCAAGCGCCCCGGTCAGCCCGATCCCGCGCTGCGGCACAAGGCGGCGAGCGACACGCTCGCCCCGGCGGAAGGCCGCCTCGACGCGGTCGGCGCAAGCGATGATGACCGGGATGATGTCGATGCCGGCAAGACGCGCGGCCATGCTGCGGCAGAAGGCGACGGCGCGCAGAAGCCACGGCCTGAGCCGTCGAAGCCCGGCCTGCACTGTCAGGACCACATCGACCGAACGCAAACGCAACACGCAACTCCCGCGCCGCTGGCCTTGGCGCCTGAACCTTCAACGGGGCAGGCTGGCCGCGAAGAGTCGCTGGCAGGTTACCGCCTGGGGCCGATCGCTCGGCAGCGTGAACGACCGGTCAACGAGCAGGGTTAATGGCGGAGATTCAGGTTGGCCGTCGGGGGGAATTGACTTTTTCGCGCCGCGGGTGTTCTGACATGGCGCGGTGCAGCGATGCGCTGCTTGCGAAGTTTTGCAGCCCTTCGGGATTGGCTCTGTGACTGTCCGTCTGACGACGACGAAACTCACGACCAAAACGACGACCGGGAAAGCCGGTACGTCGCGCTGACGCTTCGCCTCGGTTCCGGGTCCATCTCCCCCCGGCGGGGGCAGATCGCCGAACCCGCCCGAGCCCGGCGCGGGGCGGCCCCCAAAGGGAGATCCGAACCGCCCTATCCGCAAAGGATCACATCATGAGCTTCAAGGTCGCAGTGGTCGGTGCAACCGGCAATGTAGGCCGCGAGATGCTGGACATTCTCGCCGAGCGCGCCTTCCCCGTCGGTGAGGTCGTGGCGCTGGCCTCGTCCCGCTCGGTCGGCACAGAGGTTTCCTTCGGCGACAGGACGCTGAAGGTGAAGGCGCTCGAGCATTACGATTTCTCCGACACCGACATCTGCCTGATGTCGGCTGGCGGCGAGATCTCGAAGATCTGGTCGCCGAAGATCGGCGCGCAGGGTGCCGTCGTCATCGACAACTCCTCGGCCTGGCGCATGCATCCCGACGTGCCGCTGATCGTGCCGGAGGTGAACGCCGCCGCCGCCGCCGGGTTCTCCAAGATGAACATCATCGCCAATCCGAACTGCTCGACAGCGCAGCTCGTCGTGGCGCTGAAGCCGCTGCATGACAAGTTCGGCGTCAAGCGCGTCGTCGTCTCGACCTATCAGTCGGTTTCCGGCGCCGGCAAGGAAGGCATGGACGAGCTCTTCAACCAGACCCGCGCCGTGTTCTCGGCCGGCGAGGTCACCACCAAGAAGTTTCCGAAGCGCATCTCCTTCAACCTCATCCCGCAGATCGACGTCTTCATGGAGGACGGCTTCACCAAGGAAGAGTGGAAGATGATGGTCGAGACCAAGAAGATCCTCGACAGGAACATCAAGCTGACCGCGACCTGCGTGCGCGTGCCGGTCTTCATCGGCCATTCCGAGAGCGTCAATATCGAGTGCGAGAAGCCTGTTACCGCCGACGAGGCGCGCGAGGTGCTGCGCACCGCGCCCGGCATCCTCGTCATCGACAAGCATGAGCCCGGCGGCTACATCACCCCGCATGAGGCGGCGGGCGAGGACGCGACCTATATCTCGCGCATCCGCGAAGATGCGACGGTCGAGAACGGCCTGGCCTTCTGGTGCGTCTCCGACAACCTGCGCAAGGGCGCGGCGCTGAACGCGATCCAGATCGCCGAGGTGCTGGTCAACCGCAAGCTGATCCAGCCGCGCAAGCAGGCAGCCTAAAACAGACCGCGCAGCCCACCCTGTCCGGAAACCGGGCAGGGTCACGGGCAATGTCCACGCGCATGGGCGGGTGACCGTCTTTGCGTGTGAATATGCAGGGCAAAACGGCTAAGGCTTGGGCATCCCTGCGCGTGAACCGAGCCCTTGCCCAACGCTCCCCTTCCTGAGCAACCGGTCGCCCCTCCGCAGGAAGGCAGATCGCTTCGCATCGACAATTCCGCGCGCGGCATCGCGCTCTTGCTGCTCTCGTCGATTTTCATGTGCAGCGGCGATATCGCCTCCAAATATCTCGCGACCACCTTGCCCGCGCTCCAGATCACCTGGATGCGCTACGGCACGTTTGCCGCGATCATGCTCGCCACCGTCTGTTTCACCGGCGGCTTTCGCAGGATGAGCACGCGGCGGCCGGGCCTGCAGGTGCTGCGGGCGCTGGGCGTGACGATTTCCTCGATCCTGTTCGTGGCGGGGCTGCACGACCTGCCGATGGCGGACGCCACCGCCACCTCCTTCGTCTCGCCGCTGTTCGTGACGGCGCTCTCCATTCCCATTCTGGGCGAGGTCGTCGGCTGGCGGCGTTGGCTGGCCACGATCGTGGGGCTGATCGGCGTGATGGTTGTGGTGCGCCCCGGTGGCGCCGGCTTTCATGGCGCGTCGTTCTTCGTTCTCGGCTCGTCGTTCTTCTGGGCGTTTTCGCTGATCATGACCCGGATGATGAGCCGCACCGAGATCCCGGTGGTGACGCTGGCCTATTCCGCCACGATCGGCTTCATCCTGCTTTCGTTGGCGGTGCCGTTCAGCTGGCAGGCGCTCGACCTCAAGGCGATCCTGATCGGCGGCTTCATCGGCGGCATCTCGACGATCGGGCATATCTTCCTGATCCAGGCTTTCCGGTATGCGGATGCCTCGCTGCTAGCGCCCTTTGCCTATTCGCAACTGCTCTGGTCCTCGATCTTCGGCTCTCTGGTTTTTGCAGCGATCCCGGATATCTGGACCTATGTCGGCGCCAGCATCATCGCGGCGTCAGGACTATACACGGCCCATCGCGAGCGCATCCGCGCCAGGCAGGTCGCCGGCTGACGGTCGGTAACCAAGGATCGCGATAGAGACGCAGCTTCGCCTTAGGATGCGCGGCAGTGCGGCAATGTTGCTATAGGATGACGTTACGCCATCCGGCGTCTTCTTCCCAGGAACGACCTATGCCGATCCATCTCGCACGCGCGGTTCTCGCCGCCAGCCTTTTCCTGCTGCCCGGGCTCGCAAGCGCCAAGACCTATTCGATTCCCGATCCCAACCCCGTTGCGGTGATCACGATGCCGGACGATTGGGAATCCACCGAGATCGCCAAAGGTGTCGAATCGACGTCCGACGACGAGGCCGTCTACATCTCGGTCGAGGTGACGGAGCTGAAGGACGCCGCACAGGCCATCGCCGAAGCGGTCACCTGGCTGAAGAGCAAGGGCGTCGTCGTCGATCCCGCGACACAGGAGAAGAAGCCATTCTCCAACAATGGCATGGAAGGCGTCCAGGTGCAGTGGACCGGCAAGGACGAGGACGGCCCTACCCATGTCAGCCTGACCTTGCTGCAGGCCACCGACACCAAGGGCCTCGTGGTGACCTACTGGGCCTCGCCCGAGGGCGAGAAGGAGAACCTCAAGGATTTGGCGTCGATCATCGACAGCCTGAAGGCGCTGAAATAAGACGTCGCGATCAGCGTGGGACCGGCTCGGCGCCGGTCCCGCGCCCATAGCGCGCCATGAACATCGCGATCGCCTCGCCGACGACGCGCTGGACCTCCTCGTCGCTCGGCGGCATGCGCACGGCATTGAACAGGCGTGGGCGCGTCAGCGTCGCCTGGCAGAGATCGAGGAACTGGACGGCGGCCAGATAGGTATCGTCGATCGCGAGCTTGCCCTCGGCGACCATGCGGTCGAGATAACCCGCAATCAGCCGTGAGCCGAGCATCGGCCCGTTCTCGTAGAATTCCCGGCCGAGATCCGGCATGCGCTCGGCAACGCCGATGACGACGCGATGCGCGCTGACGGCCAGATCGCCATTGATCATTCGCACGATGCAGCGGCCGAAATTGCCCAGCGCCCGTACCGGATCGGAATCCTCGTTTAGGGCCTCGATGGCGCCGCGCTTCTGCGTCTCGCGCTCGCGCTGGATCAGGGCCACGAAGAGATGCTCCTTGTCCTGGAAATAGACGTAGAGCGTACCCTTCGAGACGTTCGCTGCCGCGGCGATGTCGCTCATGCTGGCTGCGTCGAAGCCGCGCGAGGTGAAGATTTGCAAGGCGCCATCGAGGATCTGGCGGCGCTTGTCCGGATCCGTGCCGGCGATCCGGCGGTTGCGCGGGCCCGTCTTTACCGGGACTTCAGAGGTTTCCGTCATCATACTCTGGCCCGACCTGCGGGCTCTGCATGGCAGCTGCGAAAAAGAATCGAACCAATCGGTTCGATTTGACTTGATATGCAATATCTCTCGCGCTATTTCAAGCGCAATCGAACCGGATGGTTCGAATTGACATGCAGGACGCACGATGTCTGCTGAAACCGCATCAGAACCCCGCCGCGACCGGCTGAAGCTGGTCGATGCCAAGGCCGAGACCGCCCAGCCGGCCGAGCCCGCCATCGCCCGCGAGGCGCGTGAAGCGCCGGTCAGGGACGCCCCGCCTGCCGCCGAGCCTGCGAAGGCCAAGGGCGGCAAGAGCCCGCTGAAGCGTGGCCTCATGATGGTCGCGGCGACTGCCGTCGTCGGCGCCGGCCTGTGGTACGGCATCGACTGGTGGCGGAATGGCCGCTTCATCGTCTCGACCGACGACGCCTATGTCGGCGCCGAGATGGCGACGATCTCGGCCAAGCTCGCGGCGAATATCGCAGCGGTCTCGGTGACGCAGAACCAGGAAGTCAAGGCCGGCCAGCCGCTGGTCGCGCTCGATGATGGCGACTGGCGGATCGCGCTCGACAGTGCCCGGGCCAAGACCGCCACGGCGCGAGCCACGCTGGCGCGCATCGACAGCCAGGTCGAGGCGGCGCGCGCCGCACTTGCCCAGGCCCAGGCCCAGCAGAACTCCGCCGAGGCGGCGGTGACCCGCACGGTCGCCGATTTCGAGCGCGCCAACAGCCTCGCGGCCAAGTCCTACGGCTCGCAGGCAACGCTCGATGCGGCGACGGCTGCGCGCGACCAGGCGGTGGCTTCGGTCGCGAGTGCCAAGGCCGGCGTCGTGCAGGCGCAGGCCAATATCAAGGTGCTGGAGGCGCAGCGCGTCGAGGCCGCCCGCCAGATCGACGAGCTCAAGGTCGCCGAGCAGAAGGCCGAGCGCGACCTCACCTTCACGAAGATCGCCGCGCCGATCGACGGCGTCGTCGCCAACACCAATCTGCAGCTCGGCGATCTCGTCAGCGCCGGCAAGCGCCTGATGTCGATCGTTCCGCTCGATCAGGTCTATGTCGATGCGAATTTCAAGGAGACACAGGTCGGACCGCTGAAGGTCGGCGACAAGGCGAGCATCACCGTCGATGCCCTGCCGGGCAAGGTCTTCCATGGCACGGTCAGCGGCATCGCCGGCGGCACGGGCTCGGTGTTCACGCTGCTGCCGCCCGACAACGCGACCGGCAACTTCACCAAGATCGTGCAGCGCGTTCCGGTGCGCATCGCGCTGGACAAGGAATCGGCCGGCCAGCACGTGCTGCGGCCGGGCATGTCCGTCGTGGTCTCGATCGATCCCCGTCCCGCCAGCCAGCGCTGACCCCCTATCGAGGAGGCCGCCATGGCCACCGCGACCCTGAATGCGCCGGCGGGAGCGCGGCCGGCAACGGACGCCATCCCCCTACGCCGGATATTCGCCTTCCTGGCGATGGTCTTCGGCATGTTCATGGCGATCCTCGACATCCAGATCGTCTCGGCCTCGCTGGCGGAGATCCAGGCCGGCCTGTCCGCCTCGGCCGACGAGATCGCCTGGGTGCAGACGGCCTATCTGATCGCGGAAGTGATCATGATCCCGCTTTCCGGCTATCTCAGCCGGGCGCTGTCGACGCGCGTCTTCTTCTCGATCGCCGCAGCGGGCTTCACCATATCCAGCGTGCTCTGTGCCCAGGCCTCCTCGATCAACGAGATGATCCTGTGGCGCGCCGTGCAGGGCTTTATCGGCGGCGGCATGATCCCCGGCGTCTTCGCCGCGGCCTTCACCATTTTTCCGCCGTCGAAGCGCCCGGTGGTCTCGCCGCTGATCGGCCTCGTCGCGACGCTGGCGCCGACGATCGGCCCGACGGTCGGCGGCTATCTCAGCCACGCCTTCTCCTGGCACTGGCTCTTCCTCGTCAACGTCGTGCCGGGCATCGGCGTGACGATCGCGGCCTGGACGCTGATCGATTTCGACAAGCCCGACCACAGCCTGATCAAGCGCTTCGACTGGCTGGGCCTGGCCGGCATGGCCGCTTTCCTCGGCAGCCTCGAATATGTGCTCGAGGAAGGGACGCGGCTCGACTGGTTCCAGAGTCATGAGATCGTGCTCTTCTCGGTCGTGATGGTGTTCGGCGCCGTGTTGTTCTTCTGGCGGGCACTAACGCGCGACGACCCGCTGGTCGATCTCTACGCCTTCAAGGACCGCAACTTCGCCTTCGGCTCGCTGTTCTCCTTCTGCATGGGCATCGGCCTGTACGGGTTGACCTATCTCTACCCGGTCTATCTCGGGCGCATCCGCGGATACGATGCACTGATGATCGGCGAGACCATGTTCGTTACCGGCCTTGCCATGTTCCTGACGGCGCCGATCGCGGGGCGGCTCTCGGCCAAGCTCGATCCGCGCGTGATGATGATGATCGGCTTCGCAGGGTTCGCGCTCGGAACCTGGTGGGCCTCCTTCATCACCGCGGACTGGGACTTCTACGAGCTTCTCGTCCCGCAGATCCTGCGCGGCTGCTCGCTGATGCTGTGCATGGTGCCGATCAACAATATCGCGTTGGGGACGCTGCCGCCGCAGCAGCTCAAGAACGCTTCCGGCCTCTACAATCTGACCCGGAATCTCGGCGGCGCCGTCGGGCTCGCGGTGATCAACACGATGCTGAACACTCGCACGGACCTGCACATCACCAGGCTGCACGAGATGGTAGTGGCCGGCCGCGGCGTGGCGGAGGAGGCGCTCGCCAATACGGTGCAGCGCTTCGGCGACTATGGCGACGCAGCGCAGAAGATGGCGCTGGCCTTGATCAACCAGCGCGTCCACAAGCAGGCGCTGGTCATGGCCTTCAGCGACGTCTTCCTTGCCCTGACCTTGATCTTCGCGAGCCTGGTCGTGCTGTCGCTCTTCCTGCGCAAGCCGCCCAAGGCGGCTGCCGGGGGCGGCGGCGGTCACTGACCCCCTGGCCGATTGCGAGCGCGGCCGCCGGCCGGGCCCCGCTGCCCCGCGCCAGGTCTCGCAGACGTCTCCGAGCGTACGATTTCGTGATCGGCAAACTGTGGTCGCTGCCGGATGTCGCAGCCGCGAAGATTGACAACCGACGCCGACCTTGGCAAATATGTTAGTAATATCAGTAGTTTAGAGGATTTCTAAACTGCGCGGCCGGGCAACCGGCGTGGTGGAAGGCGTTATCGATGGGCGTTCTGACGAACAAGGATCAGGATCATAAGCCGGTGGCAGGCGACCATATTCCGTGGCCGCAGAAGAACCCTGCCTCCTGCCCGATCAGCTCGGTGAAGGCCCGTCTGCGCTCCGCCGGCCTGCGGCCGACGCGCCAGCGCATGGCGCTGGGCTGGCTGCTCTTCGCCAAGGGCGACCGCCATGTCAGCGCCGAGATGCTCTATGAGGAGGCGATCCGCGCCCGCGAGCCCTTGTCGCTGGCGACCGTCTACAACACGCTGCGCCAGTTCTCGGAAGCCGGCCTGCTGCGCCAGGTTTCGGTCTCCGGGCCCAAGACGTTCTTCGACACCAACGTGTCGGAGCACCACCACTTCTATAACGAGGACGACGAGACGGTCACGGATATCCCGGGCTCGACGATCCATGTCGCCGGCCTGCCGGACGCACCGGAAGGGATGCTGATCTCCTCGGTTGAGGTGATCGTGCGCCTGCGCCGCGCCGATGGCGAAGAGATCGAGACCAAGCGCGTGGTGGGCCATCACGCGTGATTGTTTGCTCCTGCAACGTTATCTCCTGCCGTCAGATCAAGGGCACCGTCGCTGCTGACGGCAGCGGTCCGCGGACGGCGGGCGAGGCCTATGACTGCCTCGGCTGCAGCCCGGATTGCGGGCGCTGCGCCCGCGAGGTGCGGACCCTCCTGGCCGAGGCGCGTGCCGCTTGCGCAACGCAGTGCCATAGCTGCGCCAGCCGCGAGATCGAATGCGCGGTGCATGTCACCGTCGAGCGCATGCTTGAAGGCATCGCCATCGCCGAGGATGCCGCCGCGGCCTGAGCCGCTGCGGTTTTTTCGTTTTGCCCGCTCGCATCGGGCGCGCAGCGAAGACGGTTTTCCCTCTTCCCTTCTGAGGCCACCCTGTCTACATTAGTATCATTCTAATGTAATTCATTGAGGTGCTCCGCCATGAAGGGCGATAAGAAGGTCATCGAATATCTCAACAAGGGGCTGCGCTCGGAGCTCACAGCCATCAACCAGTACTGGCTGCATTACCGGATGCTCGACAATTGGGGGCTGAAGGAGATGGCCAAGACCTGGAAGAAGGAATCGATCGAGGAGATGGTCCATGCCGACCGTTTCGTCGACCGTATCCTCTTCCTCGAAGGTTTCCCGAACCTGCAGACGCTCGACCAGCTGCGCATCGGCGAGAACGTCAAGGAAGTCATCGAGTGCGATCTCAAGGCCGAGGTCGAGGCGCGCGCCCTCTATCAGGAAGCGGCGAAGTATTGCCGTGACGTCGGCGACTACCCGTCCGAAGACCTGTTCAAGGCGCTGATGAAGGATGAGGAGGGCCATATCGACTTCCTCGAAACGCAGCTCGACCTGATTGAGCGCGTCGGCCTCGAACTCTACACCCAGAAGCACATCGGCGGTCTCGAAGGCGATCACGACCATTGAGAATGGGGCGGGGAGCGCGCCGTTGGCGCGTTTCCCGGTTTCATGCTGCCGTTTGGCTGCTGCTAAAGCGAGAAAAAGAAAAGGCCCGCCATCGGCGGGCCTTTGACGTTTGAAGCGATCTGATTCGGATCAGATGAAGCTGACGTTCGCAGCTTCCGGGCCCTTGCGGCCGGCGCGGATCGAGAAGCGCACGCGCTGCCCGTCGACCGGCGGCTGGAGGCCGCTGCGGCTCAGCGACGAGACATGCAGGAACACGTCCGGGCCGCCCTTGTCGGGGGCGATGAAGCCGAAGCCGCGATCCGAGTTGAAGAACTTCACGGCGCCGTCGAAGGGGCCTTCGACCGGGCCGCTGTCGCGATCCTGGAAGCCGCCGCCGCGAGGGCCGCGATCGCCGCCGCCGAAGCCGCCGCCACCGAAGCCACCGCGGTCGCCGCCGCCGAAGCCGCGATCACGATCGCCGCCGAATCCGCCCCGATCCCGATCGCCGTAGCCGCCACCGAAATCATCGCGCGGCGGGCGCGGCGAGAAGGCGCGCGGAGCCGGCGCGGTCTGGGTCGCGGTGGAGGCATCGATCTCGTGGATCGCAACGACCTGGAGACCGCGGCGTCCCTCGCCGAGATCGGCGACGATGGTGGCGCCGGGCAGCAGGTCCTGCTGATCGAGCGGGCCGATTGCCGAGACGTGCAGGAAGACATCGCCCGAACCATCGGAGGGCGATGCGAAACCGAACCCCTTCTCGGGGTCGAACCACTTAACCTTGGCTTCGATATTTTCGTGCGTGACGAAAGGCTGGGCAGCAGGAGGCTTGCGACGATCGAACATGGAGCTTCAAGTATGAGTGACCGGGAGCACGCAACTTAGCTCATGCCGGACGCGCCGTCATCGGGGTACGTGCGAAATTATCGCACGATGATATCCGCGGTTGTAGTGCTTTTTTTCGTGGCATCCCCAGGCTGTGGAGAGCCTGTCATCATGCCTTTTCTGCATGATGTTTTGCGTTTCTGGCTTAAATCTTGGTCAGACCCGGCAAAAATGCCGCAGGTCGGCGCCTTGCATTCGCCCGAATCCCGCACAATCTGGAGAACGCTTTAGGGAAGATACGCTCCTGGTCGGCAGTGCGCGCTTCGCGCTGTTCAGGAGATGATAATTGGCTCGTTCGAAACTCGCCGGCGTGAAGGCCGGCACCGGCATGATCCGGCGGCTGTGGCCGACGGAACGCGATCTGTTGCGGGAGCATCTGCTACGGCTCGATCCCGTGACGCGCCATCAGCGGTTCGGCACCGCGGTCAATGATGCCTTTCTCGAGAACTACGCGGCGACGACCTTCGGCGTGGGCGGACTCGTCTATGCCTATGTCGAAGACGGGATCGTGCGCGGTGCGGCCGAGCTGCGCGGTCTCGACGACATCGTCGCGCAGACCGGCGAGGCGGCTTTCAGCGTCGAGAGCGGCTGGCGCCGACGCGGTATCGGCTCGGATCTTTTTCACCGACTGATCACCGCGGCGCGCAATCGCAGCATCCGCACGCTCTACATGACCTGCCTGCCCGGGAATGCGGCGATGCGCCGGCTCGCCGCCAAGTTCGAAGCGGATCTCGTCGGCGGCTACGCGGATGTCGAAGGCGTGATCATGACGGGAGGGCCGACACCCTTCACCATTCTCGACGAAGCGCTCGACAATGCGACCGGCTTAGCGACACTCGCCCTGTCGATCCAGAAGAATTTCTGGCCGACGACCCTGCTTGCACGCGCGCTCAGACCCTAATTCCTCGTCGGTCGAATGCGGCGAGGGCGGATTGGCATCCTTCCGCCTGCGATCCAGATGCCGGACCGCCGATTACCGGCTGAGCGACAGCCCCGCACCGGACTTGGTCACTGCCCCATCGAGCGAGCTGGGGCCGCCGCGCAGACGGGCCGCAACGGTGCCACCCTGCTGGTAGAGATAGACCTCGCCGTCGCGATAGTCCCACGCCGTGATCTTCTGGAGATCCCGATTCGCGCAGCCCGACGAGCTGGCGCGATAGAGATCGAGCGTCGGCGTGCTTGACAGCTGAATCCGGCAGGAGCCGCCGGTCGCCTCCCGTGCCGTCCAGCCGCCGACCATGCCGTCGCGGCTTCCGGCCGCGCGCGGCGCGGTGGCGCTTGAGCCGAGCCCCGCGACCTGGTTGCTGCTGCCGCGCAGGCCGGGCGACTGCTCCGGCTGGCCTGTCGGCGGCAAGGGCTGGCCGCCGGGCGGCAGCGGCTGGCCCTGCGGCGCGCCGGCGCCGGGATTGAAGAACGGGTCCTGCGGCGCGGGCAGGCCACCGCCTGCCGACGGGGGAGCGGAGGCCATCGGAGAGCCGGGGGGTGGCGGCAGCGGCTCCGACGTGATCGGTGCCGAGCTGACCGGAGGCGCGGAAGGCAGCACCGGCTGACCGTAAGATGGCGAATTCATCACCGGGCCGGTGAAGCGTTGAGAACCTGCGCAGGCGGTCAGAACCAGCAGAGGCAGAAGGGCGGCCGCGCGGGTGAAGGCGGCAGGCGTGGCAATCTTCGTCGTCGTCATGCGGCGCGGGTTCCGATCTCGGTCAGCCGAACTTTGCGTCATTAACACAGGAACGCAATGAACGCGGCATGAGCATGATCTAGCGCAGGCCGGGCGCAATGCGAACCCGTGACAGATGCTCTGGTTCCAACAGATGTGGGCAGGCATAGTCCGGGCGATTCCCGGAGACCTCGCGATATGAAGCCGCTCAACCCCGCCGCGATTGCGCCGCCCTTCGCCCGTTACAGCCATGGTATGGAATTGCCGGTGGGCAAGCGGCTCGTCTTCTGCTCCGGCCAGCTCGGGATCGCCGCCGATGGCAGCGTGCCCGAGGATGTCCGGGCGCAGGCCGACCTGTGCTTTGCCAATATCGCAGCGATTCTGGCCGAGGCCGGGATGACGCTCGCCGACATCGTGCGGGTCAATGCCTATGTCACCGACCGCGCCTACATGAATGGCTATATGGAATCCCGCGACGCCCATGTCGGCGCGCTGCCGCCGGCTTCGACCCTGATGATCGTCTCGGGCTTTACCCGGCCGGAATTCAAGGTCGAGATCGAAGTGGTGGCGGCTGCCCACTGAGCGCCGCCACCAAGGGCTCAGCCCGCTTTGCGCTTGTTCTGGCGGTTCTCGATGAGGTCGTCGACGACGGCCGGGTCGGCCAGCGTCGAGGTGTCGCCGAGCGCGCCGAACTCGTCCTCCGCGATCTTGCGCAGGATGCGGCGCATGATCTTGCCGGAGCGCGTCTTGGGCAGGCCGGGCGCGAACTGGATCAGGTCCGGCGAGGCGATCGGGCCGATCTCGTTGCGGACATAGGCGACGAGCTCCTTGCGCAGCGTGTCGCTGGGCTGTTCGCCGGCCATCAGGGTGACATAGGCATAGATGCCCTGGCCCTTGATGTCGTGCGGATAGCCGACGACGGCGGCCTCCGAGACCGAGGGATGCGCGACTAGGGCCGATTCGACCTCGGCCGTGCCCATGCGATGGCCGGAGACGTTGATGACGTCGTCGACGCGGCCGGTGATCCAGTAATAGCCGTCGGCGTCGCGCCGGCAGCCGTCGCCGGTGAAATACTTGTTCGCGTAGGTCGCGAAATAGGTATCCATGAAGCGCTGATGGTCGCCATAGACCGTGCGCATCTGGCCGGGCCAACTGTCGGCGATGACGAGGTTGCCCTCGCAAGCACCTTCCTGCACCTGGCCGGCAGCATCGACGATCTCGGGCTTGACGCCGAAGAAGGGCCGGGTGGCCGAGCCGGGCTTGAGCTTGGTGGCGCCCGGCAGCGGCGTGATCAGGATGCCGCCGGTCTCGGTCTGCCACCAGGTGTCGACGATCGGGCAGCGGCGCTCGCCGACAACACGGTGATACCACTCCCAGGCTTCCGGATTGATCGGCTCACCGACCGAGCCGAGCAGGCGCAGCGAGGCGCGGCTGGTCTTCTTCACCGGCTCCTCGCCGGCGCCCATGAGCGAGCGGATCGCGGTCGGCGCGGTGTAGAAGGTGTTGACCTTGTGCTTGTCGATCACCTCCCAGAAGCGGGAGATCGACGGATAGGTCGGGATGCCCTCGAACATCAGCGTCGTCGCTCCATTCGCGAGCGGGCCATAGAGGATGTAGCTGTGGCCGGTCACCCAGCCTACGTCGGCGGTGCACCAGTAGACGTCGCCGTCATGGTAGTCGAAGACGTATTGGTGGGTGATCGCGGCGTAGACCAGATAGCCGGCCGTGGTGTGCAGAACGCCCTTCGGCTTGCCGGTCGAGCCCGAGGTGTAGAGCAGGAAGAGCGGGTCCTCCGCATTCATCTCGGCCGCCGGGCAATCGCCGGAAACCTTGGCGGCTTCGTCGTGATACCAGACGTCGCGGCCGTCCTTCATCGCGACATTGCCGCCGGTGCGCTTGACGACGATGACGGTCCCGATGCCGCCCTTCACCTTGTCGTCGGCGAGGTCCACGTTCTTCTTGAGCGGGACCGAGCGGCCGCCGCGCAGGCCTTCATCGGCGGTGATGACGATCTTGGAATCGGAATCCTCGATGCGGCTCGCCAGCGAATCGGGCGAGAAGCCGCCGAAGACCACCGAATGGACAGCGCCGATGCGCGCGCAGGCGAGCATGGCATAGGCCGCCTCGGGGATCATCGGCAGGTAGATGGTGACGCGGTCTCCCTTCGCGACGCCATGTGCCTTGAGCACGTTCGCGAACTTGCAGACCTCGGCATGGAGCTGGCCGTAGGTGATCGTCTTCGACTCGGCAGGGTTGTCGCCTTCCCAGATGATCGCGGTCTGGTCGGCGCGGGTGGCGAGGTGCCGGTCGACGCAGTTATGGGCGACATTGGTGGTGCCGTCCTCGAACCATTTGATCGAGACCTTGCCCGGCTCGTAGCTGGTGTTCTTGACCTTGGTGTAGGGCTTGAACCAGTTGATCCGCTTGCCGTGCTCGCCCCAGAATTTCTCGGGATCCGCGACCGAGGCCGCATACATCTCCTGATAGCGAGCGTTGTCGACCCAGGCCTTCTCGGACCAGCCGGCGGGCACGTCGTAGATCGTCTCGGACATTCGGGTGTCTCCCCAGACTTAGGCCGTCTGTGTTGCGTTGGTCCCTCGGCTCTCGCGAGCTGTCGGGGACATCGCTTCCTTTGAATTCCGCGCATCATAGGATGCGAGCACGGCGCGGCAACCCATTGTGCGTCGCACTTTCGTGGCAGGGGCAGGCGCTGGAAGCATGGTTCCGGCCCAAATTGTCCCCGGAGCGTCTCATCACATGGTA
The DNA here is from genome assembly GCF_052113585.1 of Allobosea sp. TAF32. Taxonomy (NCBI): domain Bacteria; kingdom Pseudomonadati; phylum Pseudomonadota; class Alphaproteobacteria; order Hyphomicrobiales; family Alloboseaceae; genus Allobosea; species Allobosea sp. TAF32. Next base: position 101,407 of record NZ_JBFRDM010000012.1, read on the forward strand.
GGGTGCGGGGGCAGGAGGGGCTCCATGGCGCGCAATGTCTGCATCTTCTCGGATGGGACGGGGCAGGCCGGAGGCGCGAACCCGATCAACTGGACGAGCATCTATCGCCTGTTCATAGCGACGCGGGAGGTCGATCCCGCCCGCCAGATCTGCTTCTACGACCCCGGCCTTGGCTCCAATCCCGACGAGGGCGAGATTCGCGGGCCGTTTCGGCGCTTCAAAGACCTCCTCGCCCAGGCAACCGGATACGGCATCACCGACAACATCATCGACTGCTACGCCGCGCTGCTCTGCGCCTACAGGCCGGGCGACCGCATCTTCCTGTTCGGCTTCAGCCGCGGCGCCTACACGGTGCGCAGCCTCGGCGGGGTGCTTGCGCTCTGCGGTGTGCCGGGTGGCTTTCTCAATGTCCTGCGCTGGGACGGCTTCACCGACGCGATTCAGGCGCGCGAGGTGCGGGCGCTTGCGGCCAGCGCGGTGAAGGATGTCTACATGATCCTCGACCGCGCAGCGCGGATCGAGGCCGCGGCGGCGTTCCGGCAACGCCATGCCACCCAGCCGGCGCCCCCCTTCTTCGTCGGCGTCTGGGATACGGTGCGCGCGCTCGGCCTGCCGGCTATCGGGAGCCTGCCGGGGCGCCACAAATTCCACGACGCGATCCTCAACCGGCAGGTCGCCCATGGCCGCCAGGCGCTCGCCATCGACGAGAACCGGCAGGTCTTCGCGCCCGAGCTCTGGGACGAGACGCAGGCGCCGCCGGGACAAATCAGGCAGGTCTGGTTCGCCGGCGTCCATACCGACATCGGCGGCGGTTATGGCCTGCAGATGGGGCTGTCGGACCTGACGCTCGGCTGGATGATCGCGGAAGCGCGGGCGGCCATGCCTCCGCTCATGGTCGAGCCGGGGTTGGTCGCCGAGCTCAGACCGGATGCGCTCGGCCTGCAGCATGACGAGCGCAAGACATCGTGGCTGCCCTGGAGCGAGGGCACGCGGGAGAGTTTCGTGCTGCACGGGTTCCAGCCGCAGCCGGCACGGATGGCGCCGGCCGTCGAGACGCGCCTGCAGGCGCAGGCGGTGCCGATCCTCGATGAGAAGCTGCCCTATAGGCCACGGGCCCTGGCGACCTATCCGCCCTTCGCCGGATATTATCGCGGCTGAGCGGTCAGAGGCCGCCCATCTTGCAGACGATGGCCCATTCCTCGTCCGTCACGGGCTGGACCGAGAGGCGGAAGGAGGTGACGAGCGACATTTTGGCGAGCTTCGGCTCGGCTTTGACCGCTGCGAGCGAAACGGGCTTCGGCAGCGGCTTCACCGCCTTGAAATCGACGAGCACCCAGGGCGGCCCGGCATCTTCCCAGGGATAGGCTTCCGTGATGACCTCGACGATGCCGACGACCTCGAGCCCCTCGTTGGAGTGGTAGAAGAAGACCTGATCGCCCTTCTTCATCGCCATCAGGTTGAGCTTGGCGGTGTGGTTCTTCACCCCGTCCCAATGCGTGCCCTTGGCGCCGGCCTTGACCTGGTCGTCCCAGGACCAGACCGAGGGTTCGGATTTGATCAGCCAGTGAGCCATCAGGCCTCGTCCTCCTTGAGCGGCACCGGCGGCTGCGACGCCGCCTCGCCCTGTTCATTCCAGAACCGCACCATCTCGCGCGTCAGTGCGGCGTAATCCTTGGGGTCGAGCTCGACCCGGACCTCGCCCTCGCCCAAGGGCAGGATCAGCACGAAGCGATGCGTGCCCTCGGCCTTGCGCCGGCGATGCTGGAGTACCGGGCCGGCGATCCGCCCGGCCAGCGGCACGGGCTGTCCCTCCGCGACGAGCTCCGAGCCCGTGGTCTTGCGGACTTCGGCGATGCCGCGCGCGACGCGCTTGGTGAGGTCGGACCAGTCGTTTGCCATGTCCCTCTCCCTATCGTTCCGCCCGGATCGGGCGGGCGAGCAGGGCGGCCACGGCCTCCCGCACGCCGATGCGTCCGGCGATGATCTCGGCCACGGCTTCGGCGATCGGCGTCTCGATGCTCCGGGAGCGCGCCATCTCGACCAGAACCGGGGCGGTGAAGGCGCCTTCGGCGAGCTTGCCGCCTGCCGCCTCGGCCGGGCTGCGACCCTGCCCGAGCGCCAGACCATAGGCGAAATTGCGCGATTGCGGGGAGGCGCAGCTCAACACGACGTCGCCGAGGCCCGACAGCCCCATCAGGGTTTCCGCTTCGCCGCCATAGGCCTCGCCGAAGCGACGCAGTTCTGCGAAGCCGCGCGCGACCAGCGCCGCGCGTGCGCTCTCGCCGTAGCCGAGGCCGATGGTGATGCCGGCGGCGATGGCGAGCACGTTCTTGGCAGCGCCGCCGATCTCGACGCCGAGCGGATCGTCGGAATGGTAGATGCGGAAGGCTGGCGAGCTGAGCGCCTCGGCCAGCGCCTGCGCCAGCTGCGGTTCTGCCGCCGCGAGCGTCACCGCCGTCGGCAGGCCGCGCCCGATATCGGCGGCAAAGCTCGGGCCGGACAGGATCGCGGTGCGGGCGCCGGGTAGCACGCTCTCGATGATCTCGGTCGGAAACAGGCCGCTCGTCTGCTCGATGCCTTTGGCGGCGGAGACGATCGGTACGCCCGCCGGCAGATGCCCAGCCAGATTCTGGCAGGCCGAACGCAAATTCTGGGTCGGTACGGCGATGATCAGCGCGCTGCAATCCGCGAGGTCGTCGAGAGAGGCCGTGGCGTGAATCGTTTCGGGCAGCACGACATCGGGCAGGCGCGGCGCCTGGCCGCTGCGCTCGATGGCCGCGACGGTCTCCGGGTCACGCGCCCAAAGCCGGACCTTGCGCCCGGCGCGGGCTGCGGCGAGCGCCAGCGCCGCGCCGTAGGAGCCGGCGCCGACGACACCGATGGTCGCGTAGGCCGCCGCGCGTTTCATGCCGCGGTCGTAGGCTTGGCCGAGAGCTCGTCGAGCGGCCAGCGCGGGCGGGCGGCAACCGTCATGTCGTCGACGAGGCCGAGGCGGAGACGCTCGAGCCCGGCCCATGCGATCATCGCGCCATTGTCGCCGCAGAGCGCCTGCGGCGGGGCGACCATCGGCAGGCCGGCTTCGGTGGCAAGGCGCGTCAGCCCGCTACGAATCGCCTGATTGGCTGCGACGCCGCCGGCAACGACGAGCGTCGAGGGCGTGATGCCGGCCTCGCGGCAGGCGCGCAGCCCGGCACGGGTGCGGTCCACCATGACGTCGACGATGGCGGCCTGGAAGGAGGCGCAGAGGTCCGCGACATCATTGTCGGAAAGCGGTGCGATCCGCTCGGCGACGAGGCGCACGGCGGTCTTGAGGCCGGAGAGCGAGAAATCCGGATTGGCGCGGCCTTGCATCGGGCGGGGGAAATCGAAGCGCTCGGGGTCGCCTTTCAACGCCTCGCGCTCGACCGAGGGGCCTCCGGGGTAGGGCAGGGCCAGCATCTTGGCGATCTTGTCGAAAGCCTCGCCGACCGCGTCGTCGATGGTTCCGCCGAGCTTGAGATAGTCGCCGACGCCGCGCACCGCCAGCAACTGGGTGTGGCCGCCGGAAACCAGCAGAAGGAGATAGGGGAAGGCGAGGTTGTCGGTGAGGCGGGCGGTCAGCGCATGCGCCTCGAGATGGTTGATCGCGATGAAGGGCTTGCCGGTCGCGAGCGCGATCGCCTTGCCGGCGGTCAAGCCCACCATGACACCGCCGACCAGGCCGGGACCGGCCGCCGCCGCAACGGCGTCGATCTCACCGGGTTTCATGCCTGCCGTCGCGAAGGCGCGCGCGATGATGCGGTCGATCGCCTCGACATGGGCGCGCGCCGCGATCTCCGGGACGACGCCGCCATAGGCCGCATGGGCGGCGATCTGGCTCAGCACCTCGTTCGACAGGATCTTGCTCTCGCCCGAGCGCTCGACGGAGACGATCGCGGCCGCTGTTTCGTCGCAGGTCGTCTCGATCCCAAGGACACGCATGATCGTTCGATTAACCTCACGGAACGGAAGAACGGGACGAGGGGTCATGTCCGGCAGTTCCTCGCCGGCCATTCCTTCGTATAGTGCGCGGTACGGTGCAAGGCCAAGGGGCGTGGGCCACGACCTTTGCTGCAGAGACAAAAACGGAGACGGCATGCACGGCATCATTGTTCCGCCTCAATGCGGATCGAACGCGGTTCGCTGCATCGTTTGCGCATCGTCCGGTGGTCGTTGCCCTTCTTGTCAGGAGCTGTGAATGCGCGTTTTCGTCTTCCGTCCCCGCCCCGATGCCGAACGGACCGCGCGCGCCATTGCCGATCATGGTTTCGAGCCTGTGCTCGCGCCGCTCTTCGACGTAGTGCGGCTGCCCGGAGCAGCACCGGAGGCTGCGTTCGACGCGATCGTGCTGACGAGCGGCAACGCCATCCCGGCACTCACCGAAGGGCCGGCCGGCTGGCGTGACCTGCCGGTCTTCACCGTCGGTGCGCGAACGGCGGCCAGGGTCCGCGAAGCCGGACTCGACGATGCGCGCAGTGCCGATGGCGACCGCGACGACCTGATCGAATTGATCAAGCGGACGCTTCCGGCTCCGGCGAAGCTGCTGATGATCGTCGGGCGCGATCGCAAGGAGGATGTGCCGGACCGGCTCAAGGAAGCCGGCTACGCGGTGACGCTCTGGACCGCCTATGCGGCCGAGCCCGTCACCGTCCTGCCCGAGGATACGCAAGCCGCGCTGCGGCATGGCCAGCCGGGCGATGCGGCTCTCCACTATTCGGCGCGCGGGGCCCGCACCTTCATCGCACTGGCACAGGCCGCCGGTGTCTCGGACGCGGCGCTCGAACTCACCCATGTCGTCATGTCGGCTGATGTCGCGGCACCGCTGATCGCGGCGGGGGCCAGCACGGTGCTTGTCGCCGAGCACCCGGAGGAGGCGGGGATGCTGGCCGCGCTGGAACAGGTTTCCGCGCGGGCTGGCGCATCCGACCCCGCCCGGCCGGAGCCGCGCGGCAGCCTCAAACGCACCCCGCCGACCATCGAGCTCAAGGCCGAGGCGGAAGCGCCTGCAGCAGCGCCTGATACCGCTCATGCAGACGCCCATCCCTCGGAAGCGATTGCGCCGACGGAGGCCCTGCCGCAGGAATTCAGGCCGCCGCCCGTCGAGCCGCAGCGAGATGCCGGCGAGCGCCAGCCGCCGGCGGGAACGCCCTGGCTGCACTTGATCGCAGCCGGGCTTGTCGGCGGAATCATCGGAGCGGGCGGCGTGTTCCTGGCGCTGAATCGGGTCAGCCCGGCGGCGACCGGCGAGCAGATCGCCGAGCTGCGCAACCGGATCGATGCCGTGCAGACCAGCATCGCGCTGGCCGACCGCAAGGCGACCGCCGCGTCGGACGCGGTGACGAAAGCGGGCTCGGAGATGCAAGCGCTCGCCGGCAAGCTGGGGGCCCTCGGCAACGCATCTGCGCCCGATACGAGCGCCTTCGCGGCCCAGGCCCAGCGGGCAGAGGCGGCGACAGCGGCGCTCGGGCAGCGACTCGACCAGATCACGGGTCGCGTCGGCGCGGTCGAGGCGCAGGCGAAGAGCGCGGCCGCGATCGGCCCCGAAGCGACCGCCGCGGCGCGGGTCGTCTTGGCCGAGCGGGTGCAGCGTGCGCTCGCCGGCGGCCGTCCTTTCGTCGGCGACGTCGCGGCGCTGGCGAAGAGCGGCGTCGCACAGGCCGATCTGGCGGCTCTCGGCGCTGTCGCGTCTTCAGGCGCGACGACGCGCGACGCGCTGCTCAGCGGCTTCCGCAAGCATGGTGCGATGTTCCAGCGCGAGGTCACGCCGCAATCCGGCAGTTGGTCGGACAAGCTCCTCGGCCTCGCCAGCCGGATCGTCACGGTCCGCCCGGTCGGCGATAATGGCTCCACAGACCCGGCGACGCTGCCCATCCGGCTCGAGGCTGCCATTGCGGCCGGCGACATGCCGAAGGCTGCGGCACTGTGGGGACAGTTGCCCGAGCCGGCGCGCCGTGCCAGTGCGGATTTCGGCGCCGATCTACAGAAACGGGCTGCGGCGGATGCGGCGATCGCCAAGATCGCGCAGGATGCAGTCGCGGCGCTCGGCGCCGCCGGCTGACGGAGGATAGAGGGTCCATGGTTCGCGTTCTCATCTATCTTGCCGTCTTCGCCTGCCTTGCCTTCGGCGCGGTGTGGCTTGCGGATCGTCCGGGCGAGGTCTCGGTGCTCTGGCAGGGCTACCGGATCGAGACCAGCGTCGCGATTGCCGCGGTCGGCGTCGTGGCGCTTGCGTTCATCGTGCTGCTGGTCTGGGCGGTGCTGCGCTTCGTCTTCGGCCTGCCCTCGGCCTTCAGCCTGTCCTCGCGCGCCAGGCGCCGGGCGCGCGGCTTCGAGGCCGTCTCGCGCGGCATGGTCGCGATCGGCGCGGGCGATCCCGTCGCGGCCGGGCGCTATACCAGCGAAGCGCGCCGCTTCGTGCCGAACGAGCCATTGACGCTGCTGCTCGAAGCGCAGACGGCGCAGCTCTCGGGCGATCGCGGTCAGGCGGAGGCTGCCTTCAAGGCCATGCTCGACAAGCCGGAGACACGCGTGCTCGGCCTGCGCGGCCTTTTCGTCGAGGCCAAGCGCCGCGGCGACATGGCGGCCGCCCGCGCCTTCGCCGATGACGCCGTGCGCCGCTCTCCTTCGCTCGCCTGGGCCAATGATGCGCTGCTCGATTTTCATACCAATGCCGGCGACTGGCAGGCGGCGCGCACGGCCGTCGAGCGCCGCGCCGCGCTGCGGCTTGCCGACAAGGCGGAGGCGCGACGCCAGCGCGCCGTGCTGCTCGCGGCCGAAGCTCTGCAGGAGCGGGACCGTGAGCCGGAGAAGGCGCTCGCTGCCGCTCTCGAGGCGGTGAAGCTCGCGCCGTCGCTGACGCCGGCCGCCGCGCTTGCCGGACGGATGCTGTCGGAGCGCGGAGATGTCCGCAAGGCGTCCAGGCTGCTGGAGGCCGCCTGGCGCGAAGCTCCGCATCCCGATATCGCGGCCGCCTATCTCGACGCGCGGCCGGGTGACAGTGCGCTCGACCGGCTCAACCGTGCGACCACCTTGTCGAAGCTGCGGCCGGCCGATCCGGAGAGCGTGTTGGCGCTGGCCGGCGCCGCGATCCAGGCGCGCGAATTCCAGAAGGCGCGCGAGACCCTGAAGCCGCTGCTAGCCGGCGGCGCCTCGGTGCGCGCCTGCCTGCTGATGGCGGAGCTTGAGGAAGCCGAGCATGGCGCCGCTGGCCGGGTTCGCGAATGGCTGGCGCGGGCGACGCGGGCACCGCATGATGCGGCCTGGGTCGCGGACGGGCTGGTCTCCGACCATTGGATGCCGGTTTCACCGATCACCGGCCGCCTCGACGCTTTCGTCTGGACCGTGCCGCCGGCGACGCTGGGGAGCCCGCCTCAGGCACTCGATGACGTGCTGGTCGACCTCGACGATTCGACCAAGCTGATCGAGATCAAGCCGGTCTCGGCGACGACGATCGAGCCGGTGGCGGTCGCTCCCCCGGCCGCGCCCGCGCCGAAGGAAGAACCGAAGCCGGAGCCGGCCGCAGCGGTGGTGCAGCCCCCTCCAAAGGAGGAGCTGAAGCCGGCTGCCGCGGCGAAACCGGTCGACGTGGTGGTGGAGGCCGCGAAGCCAGCCGAAGCCCGTGCCGCCGAAGTCACGTCGGCCCAGACCGTCAAGCCTGCGGCGGTTGCGCGCGAAGCCGCGCCGCCAAAGCCGGTGATCTTCCCGGTCTCGCATGCGCCTGATGATCCGGGGCCGGACGACGAGCCGCCGCCGGAGCCGAAGAAGAGCGGCTTCCGCCTGTTCGGCTGAGCCAGTTCGTATCGCTACCCTCCGCAAGCATCCCGGTTGCCCCCAGGTCGACCCAGGATGACTGCGGAGGTTTTGTCACGGACGCGGAAAAGGCGTGCGGTACCGCCGCATGCAACGTATAGCGGCGCGATGACATCCGTTCTCGATCCGAATGCCAGCGTGACCCTGCAGGTCGGCCCCGAACAGGCCGGCCAACGCCTCGACAAGGCACTCGCGCTGCTCGCGGGCGAGATTTCACGTGCGCGGCTGCAGCACGTCATCAAGGAGGGCGGCGTCCGCCTCAACGGCGCCGTCGTCAGCGACGGGAGCCGCAAGGTTGTCGAAGGCGACGAACTCGCCCTCGTCATGCCCGAGGCCAAGCCGGCCGAGCCCATCGGGCAGGATATCCCGCTCGATGTCGTCTATGAGGACGAACATCTCATCGTCATCGACAAGCCGGCGGGGCTGGTCGTCCATCCGGCGGGGGGCCATGAGGATGGTACGCTCGTCAACGCGCTGATCGCGCATTGCGGCGAGAGCCTCTCCGGCATCGGCGGCGTCAGGCGGCCGGGCATCGTGCACCGGCTCGACAAGGATACCAGCGGACTGCTCGTCGTCGCCAAGAACGATCAGGCGCATCAGAAGCTCGCCAAGCAGTTCGCCGATCACGGCCGCACCGGCCCTCTGCAGAGGGCCTATCTCGCCATCGTCTGGGGCGTGCCGCGGCTGCACCAGGGCACGATCAATGCGCCGATCGAGCGATCGAACCGCAATCGCGAGAAGATGATGGTGGTCAAGGAGGGGCGTGGCCGCGAGGCGATCACGCACATAGAATTGATTGAGCGCTACCCGCCCCTGCTCAAGGGGCTCGACGAGACCGAGCCGCTGGCGAGCCTGATCGAGTGCCGGCTGGAGACCGGGCGCACGCATCAGATCCGCGTGCATATGAGCCATATCGGCCACCCGCTGCTCGGCGACCAGCTCTACGGCTCGGGATTCGTCACCAAGGCGGTGCGATTGCCCGCGGACGCGCAGGCGGCGCTCGCCGCGCTGGGGCGTCAGGCACTGCATGCCGCCATCCTGGGCTTTGCGCATCCCGCCACGGGCGAGGAAATGCTGTTCGAGTCCGAGCCGCCCAGGGATTTTGCGAATCTGCAAACCGCGCTCGCGACGCTGTGAGTCAATCTGGCTTCTCTGCCACCTTTCCGCCAGACTGAGTTCGCATATACTGGGGTTGTCGGATGCGGATGGCCAAGGGGGCGCCGCACGCGATCAGTCCAGCCGAACTCCACAGCAGTTGCTGCGTTGGATCTACTCGCATCATCCGAAACCTGCGCGAAGGTTGATCGCGCGGTGGGCCTGCCGCACAGCGGGAGCCTTGATGAGGAGACACGCGCATGGCGAGTGCTTCGCTGCCTGTCCTGTCCGCCGAAGGCGGGCTGTCACGTTATCTCGACGAAATCCGCAAGTTCCCGATGCTGGAACCGAGCGAGGAGTACATGCTGGCCAAGCGCTGGCGCGAGCATGGCGACCGCGACGCGGCGCACAAGCTCGTTACCTCGCATCTTCGCCTCGTCGCCAAGATCGCCATGGGCTACCGCGGCTACGGCCTGCCGATCGGCGAAGTCGTATCCGAAGGCAATGTCGGCCTGATGCAGGCGGTCAAGCGCTTCGAGCCTGATAAGGGGTTCCGCCTCGCCACCTATGCGATGTGGTGGATCAAAGCCTCGATTCAAGAGTACATCCTGCGCTCCTGGTCGCTGGTGAAGATGGGCACCACGGCCAACCAGAAGAAGCTGTTCTTCAACCTGCGCAAGGCCAAGAGCAAGATCTCGGCGCTGGGCGAGGGCGATCTGCGCCCCGATCAGGTCAAGCAGATCGCGACCAAGCTCGGCGTCAACGAGCAGGATGTGGTCGAGATGAACCGCCGCCTCGGCGGCGACGCTTCGCTCAACACACCATTGCGCGAGGATGGCGAGGGCGAATGGCAGGACTGGCTGGTCGATGATTCCGAGAGCCAGGAGCGCCGCCTCGCCGATTCGCAGGAGAGCAGCAACCGTCATACGGCTCTGCACGAGGCGCTCGCGGTGCTGAACCCGCGCGAGCGCCGGATCTTCGAGGCGCGTCGTCTCGCCGAGGATCCGATCACGCTGGAGCAGCTCTCCGAGGAGTTCGGCGTTTCGCGCGAGCGCGTCCGCCAGATCGAAGTGCGCGCCTTCGAGAAGGTGCAGGAGGCGGTCAAGAAGGCCATCACCCGCATCGAGGCGCCGCGCGCGGCCCTGCCGGCCGCCTGAGCCGGCGCCGCATCACAGAACGAGCAAGGGGCGCCGCGGCGCCCCTTTTTTTGTGCTCAGTAGAGCGGCGGCAGCGGTTGGAGCGGCAGCCGGAAGGGCCCGATGAAGACTCGGCCCTCGCGCAGCGACACCGGCGGCAGCGGGGTGAGGCCGGGTGCCGCCGACTTCTCCGCGCCCCGGCCGCCGAGAAGGCCGCCGAGCCCTCCGAGCAGGTTGCCGATGCGCATCCCGCCGATCTGCTCAATGCCTGCTGCGGCCAGCCGGAGGTCGCCGGAGACGCGACGCATCGGGTCGAGCTGCAACACGCCGCTGCCGTCGACGCGGGCCTTGCCCTTGGTCGAGACGAGGCGGGTCAGCTCGAAGGCCCCGTTGGCGCCGCGCCAGCTTTCCAGCGCATCGGGGTTGAAGCCTTTGCGGAAGGCCTCGGCCTGGGTCAGCGTCGCATCCAGCGCGATCTCGCCCGTATCGGTGTTGCCGAGCAGCGCGTCGATCGGCGGCAGAACCGTCCCCTTGGCCGTGAGGGCGATGTCGACGGCCTGGTCGGTAGCTGGCCGAGATGGATTGCGGCGCAGATGGGTCTCCAGGGATTTGCTGCTCCAGGTCTCCGGATTCAGGCCGGGCGCCGTCTGAACGGCCGTCAGGTCGCTGGCGACGAGAGCGAAGCGCTCGGGATTGCGCCAGGCGAGGCTGGCATCGAGATTGCTCCAGGTGAGCGCGAGCGAGCGGCCTTCCGGCAGGGTGACCTTGGCGGGGCTGGTGAACTCGAAAATCACGAGGCTGGGCGAGTAGATCTGGCCGACGGCGACGGCGGGACCGGTCTCGACGCGGACAGCGTCTCCCCAGCGCGTCGAGGTCAGCGCGAGCGCATTGCAGCGCAGCTCGATTCTGAATGGATAGCCGCCGATCGTGCGGTCGGTGCAGGTCCAGGTGCGGCCGCGCTCGGCCTCGCGCGCCAGGGCGGCATCGATCTCGGCCGTGGCGCGGCCCCGCGCGTAGAACCAGAAGGCGGACCAGGCGGCGGCCAGGATGACGAGCAGAAGCGTGGGACCGTAGAGCCAGAAGCGGCTGTGACGGCGCGTCGGAAGGGGATCGGTCATGCGGCAGGCGTTCCTTGCGCGGAGGCGGGCGGCGCGCGATATCGCCAGGGCGAAGACGGCCCTGGCGATATCGCTCTTCAATGTGGCATCGTTTTCGCCCGAAAACCGAGTTTCACTTTTCTGTCCGATGCCTTAGCTCGCCGCAGGAACCGGCGCCAGAGCGGCGAGGGCCTTGCTGGACTGCGGGGCCCAGCAAGCAGGCTGGCGCGGCTAAATTATGGGATGGCGATGACGACCGAATTCGGCGCGACCGATCTCTGGGTCTTCGGCTACGGCTCGCTGATCTGGCGGCCGGGCTTTCCCTTCGAAGAAAGCGTACAGGCGCGGCTGCACGGCTATCACCGTTCGCTCTGCGTCTTCTCGCATGTCCATCGTGGCACGCCCGAGCGGCCGGGCCTGGTGCTGGGGCTCGATCGCGGCGGTGTCTGCCGGGGGCTCGCCTTCCGGGTCGCTGCGGCGCAGGCGAAGGAGACCGTGGACTATCTGAGGGCGCGCGAGCAGGCGACGGCCGTCTATCTCGAGCGCCATGTTCCGCTCAGGCTGGAGGATGGCCGCCAGGCGCGCGGGCTGGTCTATGTGGCCGATCGCAAGCATCTGCAATATGCCGGCAAGCTGCCGCCCGCCCAGTTGCTCAAGCTCGTTCGGGAGGGAAAGGGCCAGTCCGGCGAGAACCCGGACTATGTGCTGCGTACGCATGAGCATCTGCGCAAGATGGGGATCTACGACCCGGTCCTGGCCTGCCTCGCGCAGGAGCTGGCGCCCGGCCTGGGCGCCCCGCATCCGCCCTTGGCGCGCGGCTGATCAGCCCTCTGGGCAGGCTTCCGGCATCAGGTCGAGCAGCGCGGCGCGACGGCTCAAGCCATCCTCGGCGAGAAGGTGCACATGGATCTCGGCAGCGCCCGCAGCCATGATCGCGCGCTGCCAGCGGCTCAGGGCCGCCTCGACGCCGAAGGGGCCGGAATCGCGCGCCGCGATGATGCGCCGATCGGGCGAGACTGCGAGCAGCACGGCGTCGATGAAGCCGAGCGCATGAACATCGTCGATGGAGAACACCGACGCGACATAGCGCCGGCCGGACCGGCCGCGCCAGGCGGTGAAGCGGCGCTCGCCGAGGCCGGCCGTGCTGCGCAGCGGCATCTCGCGCGCCACCAGATCGTCCTGCGTCTCCTCGGGCGCGAAGCGGCGATCCATCTCCTTGTTCGAGCGTCGGATCTCTCCGAAAAGACGATTCCGCTTCTCGGCCCGACGCTCCAGCGGCTCGTCGAAGAGATCGGGGGTGTAGCGATAGGCGAGAGCGGCCATGTCCGTTCCTCCGTGGTGGGAACAAAATGGGAACGACATGGGGATAAGTCAAGCGTCGGACCCGGCAGACTCCGGGACGGCGCCGTCTCTGCTGTCAGGGCTTGTCAGGAGCCTGCGTCGCCAGCGGGTCGAGGCCGAGCGCGGCGAGCTCCGCACGCCCCTGCGCCAGCAGCCTGTCGCAGGCTGTTTCGATTCGTTCCTGCAGCTCACGCTGAAAGGCGAGCTTGCCGAGGCCGGGCATGATCGGTGGCAGGATCTCGATGCGGATCGTGCCGGGGCGGCGCAGGAACTTTCGGCGCGGCCAGTAGAGGCCGGTATTGAGTGCTACGGGGACGCAGGGAACGCCGAGCTCGGCGTAGAGATGGGCGGCGCCGAACTTGTAGGCCGGTGGCGCGCCGGGAGGGCGGCGCGTACCTTCCGGGAAGATCAGCAGCTGACGGCCGTTCTGGCCGAGCTCGACCTTGGCGCGGCGGGTCACATCGGACAGGGCGCGGGCGCGGGCTCCGCGATTGACGGGAATCATTCGCAGCCGATTCAGAGCCCAGCCGAAGAGCGGGATCCAGGTCAACTCGCGCTTCAGGATGAAAACGGGGTCCGGGAATAAGGTGATGAGTGTGAAGGTCTCGACGAAGGACTGATGCTTCGCCGCCACCATCAGGCCGCCCTGGGGAATGTTTTCGATGCCGGTGACCTCGTAGCGCGTGCCGGCGACCACGCGCAGCAGCCAGAGCGAGGATCGCGACCAAGCGATCGCCGCGGCCAGCAGGATCCGCTTGGGCAGAAACAGCGCCGGCAGGATGATGAAGATCAGCCAGAGGACGAGATTGGCATAGAACAGCGTGTTGAAGGCGAGGGAGCGCAGAACGAGCATGCTGCGCAATGAGCCTGAGATGCGGCTCCGGTCAAGCGCCTGCGCGGTTTTCGGGACTCAGCCCTCGTGACGGATATGGCCCGGCAGCCGCGACCGCTTCTCGGCCGCCGGCCCCAGAAGCTCCGCCGGCTTCGACGAGACAGGCTTGCGGCCGCCGGTGATCACCGAGAGCCGCGAATTCTCGGGATCGCGTTCGACGAGGCTGCGCAGACGCGCAACGAGATATTTCACATATTCCGGTGCGAGAACCTTGATCGTCGCCCAGCGATACCACCAGCCCGTCGTGTCGAGATGCTCGGTCACGACCGGGTGGGGGATCAGCGTCACGCCCGGCATGGCATGGGCGAATTCCGCGACTGTGCGGGGCATGTGGTAGTTCGAGGTCACGACCAGCAGCGAGCGGAAACCATGCTGACGGACCCAGCGCCGGGCCTCGATGGCGTTTCCGATGGTGTTGCGGGCGCGATAATCGAGGTCGACGCAGCAATTCAGCAGGTCGCGCGAGGCGGGGTTGAGCTTGGCGAGTTCCTCGCGGCTCGTCTTCTCGTTGACGCCGCTGATCAGGAGGCGGGCGCCGCGATCGGCCCCGAGCAGGCCGATGGCGTCGCCGATGCGCTGGGCGCCGCCGGTGACCACGACGATCGCGTCGGTGCGGGGCGTCGCCGTCGGCTCCTGCGCGTCGATGCCCGCGGCGAAGCTGACATAGCCGAGGCCGAGCAGCAGCGTGCCGGCGGCGGCGAGTGCAGCCACGGCCAGTGCCAGGATGCGGCGCAGCGCCGGGCCTGCGGCCGGCGTCGAGCGCCGCGCCGCTGAATCCGGCGGCTCGATCGAGAGATCGCGCTTGGTGCTGCCGATCATGGCCATGATATTGCTGGCATAACCCGGCATTCGGGCATAACGGCGGCGGCAACATGCCGGTTCCCGCCGCAGGAGTGAAGGATCGGTTGACGACCGGCCGCCGCTCCGCGCTCGCTCATGACAGCATCCGCAGATAGTGACGGACGGTGAAGCGCGAGACGAGACCGGCAATCGCGGCGACCACAACCGCGACGAGAAGCACTGCGGCATAGCCGGCCCAGCCGATCTCGAAGGCACCGAACAGAGCCTGCAGCTGCTCGGCTTCCGGCGCCGTGCGCCAGCGCGAGACGACTAAGCCGATGAGGGCGATGGCGAGGATCGCGGCAAGGCCGCCGAATGCGCCACCCTTGAGTCCCAGCCTGATGAAGCGGCTCTGGAATTCGCGCGCGATGAAACCGTCATTGGCGCCGACGAAATGTAGCACTTCGACACTGTCGCGGCTGCCCGCCATCGCGCCGCGTGTGGCGAAGGCGACGGCGAGAGCGGCCGCCGTCAGCACCAGCAGGACGATCGCGAAGCCGGAGGCGACGATGGTACCGGCCATGGCCGAAAGGCGCCGGACCCAGAGCCGGTGATCGTCGAGGATCGCCGTCGGCACCTCGCGGCGCAGCGTCGGCCCGAAACTCGCAAGATCCGGGCTGGCGCCACCCTTGAGCTTGAGCACGATCAGGCGCGGAATCGGCAGCTCGACGAGGTCGAGGCCCGTGCCGAGCCAGGGTTCGAGCAGCTTGTCTGATTCGGCCTTGGGAACGGCGCGCACGCTGTCGATGCCGTCGAGCGCCTGCGCCATCGCCACGGCGCGCGCGACATCGTCATCGATGCTGCGATGCGAATCAGGCCGGATCTGAATGGTCATCTCGTTGGAAATGGCTCCCCGCCACTGATCGGAAGCGCGCGCGGCGAGCACGGCGGCGCCGGCGCTAAGCGCAGCGAGGAAGGTCAGGATCGCGATCACCGCCATCAGCGCGCGGCCGGCAACGGTGTCGACAGGCACGAGTGGCAGGTCGCGCCGCAGATTGGGCGGCAGCGCCCGTTCCGCATGTTCCGGTTCGTGATGGCCGGGCTCAGGCATCGACATGCAGTTGCCCGTCGGCCAGCACGAGGCGCGGCGCGTCGTAGATTTCCATCAGGTTGAGATCATGCGTCGCGATGATCACGGCGGTGCCGAGCGATTGCAGCTCCATGAACAGCCGGAGCAGCCGCCGGCCGAGACCGGGATCGACATTGCCGGTGGGCTCGTCGGCGAGCAACAGTTCCGGACGGCCGATCAGGGCGCGGGCGATGGCGGCGCGCTGCTTCTCGCCGCCTGAGAGCACGGGCGGCACGGCATGCATGCGCTCGCCGAGCCCGACCCATCGCAGCAATTCGACGACCTCGGCGCGATAGCTCGCCTCCTCCTTGCCGAGCACGCGCAAGGGCAGCGCGACATTCTCGTAGACGGTGAGATGATCGAGCAGGCGGAAATCCTGGAAGACCACGCCCATGCGGCGGCGAAAGGCGGTGAGCGTGTCGGCATCGAGGCGTGAGACGTCCTGGCCGAACAGGTTCACCAGCCCGCGTGTCGGCTTCAACGCCATCAGGATAAGGCGCATCAACGTCGTCTTGCCGGCACCGGACGGCCCGGTGAGATACTGGAACGAGCGCGGCGCGATGCTGAAGTTGATGTCCTTCAGCACCTCCGGTCCCATGCCATAACGCAGGCCGACATTTTCGAACCGAACCAAGCGGTCTTCCTCATTCAGCGAAACGCGTATCCGGGCCGATCCTACACCGCAAGCAAGCCGGCCCGGAACCGCTGGAGGGCAGCAGTTTGCGCTACAGATTCTTCACGGGGCGTTAACCATAAATCGTGCCAATAGCAGCGGGCATTTCCGTTCGCCGTCATCCGTGCTTCAGCGCCTGTCGTTGCGCCAGGCTCCGAAGAGCGAATCCCGGACCGAAGCGTACCGGAGACACCCGGCCATCGTTGCGAAGAGATTGCCCGAAAGCCCATGCTGATCGTCTGCCCATCCTGCGCCAGCCAGTATGAACTCGACGCGGCTAAACTGGGGCCGGAAGGCCGAAAAGTGCGCTGCGCGAGTTGCAAGACCGCATGGCATGTCGCGCCAGTCGCCGTCTTTCCTGACGCACCCAGCGAGGAGGAGACGAAAGCCCTGCTGGCAGAGGAGATGGAGCGCGCCGCCGCCATCGACGCCGAGATCACGGCGCTTGCCGCCGAAACCAGTGAAAAGGCGGGTGCGGAAGCTGAAATAGCTGCCGCCGACAGCCGGCCTTCCGCGAGACGCGGCAAGCGTGGTTCGGCCAGGCGTGGTTCGCCCAGGGCATCGACGACGAAAGGCTTGCGGGAGCGTGCCGTCGCGTTGCCCGCCGCCGCCGCTGTCGCGGGTCTTGCCCTGCTCGGCTTCGCCGCGTGGCAGCGCAACGCAGTCGTCCGCGCTGCGCCGCAGCTCGCAAGCGTCTTCGAGACGGTCGGGCTGCCGGTGAATGTGCGGGGCCTGAGCCTGGGCGCCATCGAGAGCGGTTTGATCGAGGATGGCGCGAACCGTTTCCTGGTGGTCGAGGGCGATGTCACCAACGTCACAAAGAGCAAGGCGAGGGTGCCGCTGATCGAGGTCGCTGTGAAGGATGCGGCCGGCGCGACGCTCTACAGCTGGACGACGGAGCCACCGCGGGCCAGCCTGGAGCCCGCCGAACTGATCCGTTTCCGAGCCCGGCTGGCTTCTCCCCCGGAAAGCGGGCGGTCCGTGCAGGTGCGCTTCACTTCGGCCGCGACAACCGCCAATATCGCCAGCACGCACTGATGCTGCTAGGACGGGTGCCTGTCGATCGGGCCCATTCGGCCGGACGGCGTTCATGACTCATTGCTGCGGGGCCCGGCGCATCCAGCTTGCGCGGGGCCGGTTGCGGCCGGAAACGACGACGGAGAGATTATGCCCGAACGGCGGATCAGGGTTCTTTACGACGAGGCTGCGATCGCGCGGCGCAACCAGGAGATGGCCGAGGCCATCGCCGCCAGCAATCCCAAGGATCTGCTCGTCGTTGCCGTTCTCAAGGGCAGCTTCATGTTCGCGGCCGACCTGATCCGGGCGATGCATCGCATCGGGCTCGCGCCGCAGGTCGAGTTCATTCATCTGTCGAGCTATCGGACCGGAACGGTTTCTACGGGCCAGGTCGAGATCCTGCGCGATGTGCAGAGCGAGGTGCGCGGGCGCGACGTGCTTCTGGTCGACGACATCCTGGAATCCGGCCGCACGCTGGCTTTCGCCAAGGATCTGCTGGCCGCACGCGGCGCCGCGAAGGTGTCCACCGCGGTCCTGTTGGAAAAGCCGCACAAGCGCGCCGTCAACATCCAGGCTGATTATGTCGGCTTCGAATGCCCGGACTACTTCGTGGTCGGCTACGGCATGGATGTCGCGCATTCCTATCGGCAGCTGCCCTTCGTCGGCGTGATCGAGACGGAAGATCAGGCCGGGCTGCCGGGCATCTAGAATTTTTGTTTTGTCGCATTTTCTTCGCGCGAAGCAGTGTCCACTTCGCCGAAAAATGCTCTAGGGAACTACGATGTCACGTATTCTGGTCGTCGACGATGAGGAGCCGCTGCGCGTGCTGGTGGCGCGCGGCCTCAGCCTGGACGGCCATAGCTGCCTCACTGCTGCCGATGGCGCCGAGGCGCTCGACATCCTCCTTGCGGAGGAAGGGCGCTTCGACCTGCTGCTGACGGATATCCGCATGCCGCTGATGGACGGGATCGCGCTGGCGCTCGCCGCCAAGCAGCGCTTCCCGGAGCTGACGATCATGCTGATGACCGGCTATGCCGAGCAGCGCGAACAGGCGAAGAGCCTGGAGACGATCGTCGCGGAGGTGATGTCGAAGCCCTTCACCATCGCAGAGCTGCGTGCGACCGTGATGAAGGTGATCGAGCGCTCGATCGGCGGATAATCCTCAGCGGTTGAGCCACCAGATCGAGGCATTGAGCAGGGTCGCGAAGCCGACCCATGCGAAATAGGGCCAGAGCAGGTTGGCGGCGAGCCGGTCTAGCGGCCTGAAGGCGGCGATGGTCGCGAGGATCAGGACGAGCAGCGGCAGGATGACGATCAGCCCGGCAAGAGGGCTGTTGGCGCCGAAGAAGGCGAAGGACCAGCCGATATTGATGAGCAGCTGCAGGTGATAGACCAGCAGCGCGCGTCGCCGCCCGGGCGTTCCGACAGGAATGCGCAGGATGCGGAAGGCGGCCAGCCCCATCAGCGCATAGAGCGCGGTCCAGACCGGTGCGAAGATCCAGTTCGGCGGATTGAAGGGCGGCTTTGCGAGACCGGCATACCAGCCGGCAATCTGCGGAACCGTGGCCGCGCTGCCGAGCAGCGACGCCGCAACCACCGGCAGGATCGCGATGATCAGCGCCGCCCAGAGCGGGGAGCGGCGTTGTGAGGGGGACCCGGTAAGCGTGTTCATGTCCGGAAGATGAGGCCGGCGGCATCGGTCGGCAAGGCCGCCGGGCGGCCGCGGGCATGCATCCTGCCCCGCATGGCATGTCTTCCGGTCATGGAACTTTTCCGGAGGAGCCGAGACTGGCCCGCTTGCAAAATCGGGCGCTAGACAGGTCGCTCAGAGCGGGCCGGCGCGGTGGCGCGCTTCGGCCGGCCGGTTTGCGCCGGCCCGACCACTTCGCGCATGGCGACATAGGTATAGAATGACGAGACGTTCGGGTCGTCGTGGAAAACCTCGCGCGCGAAAGCAGCATAGGCTTCCATGCTCTCGACCTGAAGGTGGAGGACGAAATCGGCGCCTCCCGTCACATAGGAGGCGTGCCGAACTTCCGGGCGCGCGCGCAGCTTGCGTGCGAAGGCATCGGCGAGTTGAGAGCCCCTGTCGATCGACACCAGCACGTGAATCGTGACGGGAACGCCGAGCACGGCCGGGTTCACGATGGAGACGTCGGCCGCGATGACCTTCTCCGCCCGGAGCCGGCGCAGGCGGCGCAGCACCGCGCTCTGAGACAGCCCGACTCGCTCTGCCAGGACGCGGGCCGGCGTCTGGTTGTCGCGCTGCATCTCTTCGAGCAGTGCATGATCGAAATGATCGAGATCGGCGATTTTCAGCATCAAGAATTTCCTGGCGACGAAAATAGTCGCTCTGCGGTGAAAAACACCAACTTAAATTTTTGCCGATCGCTAGAGTGCTTCCGACCGATCATGCGAGATCGTGTCGATACAGCAGCATGACGGTTGGAGAGAACATGAGCAGGAAGAGCTGGAGCCCGCGGAGCCTCGCAGCGCAGGCGATGGGCAAGGTCGACCCGCTGACCAGAGCGGTGGTGCCGCCGATCCATGTCTCGACGACCTTCATCCGCGACGAGGACAACGGCTATTCCTCCGGCTTCATCTATGGCCGGCCCGACAACGAGACCGTGCATGAGGCGCAGGCCGTGCTCGGCATGCTGGAAGAGGCCAAGGCCGGCGCGCTGCTGTTCGGTTCGGGCATGGCGGCGGCGACCTCCGTCTTCCAGGCGCTCTCGCCCGGCGACCATGTCGTCGCTTCCAAGGTGATGTACTGGGCGCTGCGGGCCTGGCTGCTCAACGAAGCCACGCGCTGGGGTCTGAAGGTCGACTTCGTCGAGACCGACGATCTCGCTGCCCTCAAGGCCGCTGTAAAGCCCGGTGCGACCAAGCTCGTCTGGGTCGAGACGCCCTCCAACCCGCTCTGGACCATCACCGACATCGCGGCGGCGGCCGAAATCGCGCACAAGGCCGGCGCCCGGCTCGCGGTCGATTCGACCTGCGCCTCGCCCGTGCATACGCGGCCGCTGACGCTGGGCGCCGACATCGTGATGCATGCGGCGACCAAGGTTCTCAATGGCCATTCCGACGTCGTCGCCGGCGCGCTCTGTGCCAATGCCGACGATGAGTTCTGGAACCGGATCAAGACGGTGCGCAAGGGGCAGGGCGGCATCCTCGGCCCGTTCGAGGCCTATCTGCTGATGCGCGGGATGCGCACGCTCCATCTGCGGCAGGAGCGCCAGTCCGCCTCGGCGATGGAGCTGGCGCAGCGCCTCTCCGCGCATCCGCTGGTCGCGCGCGTGCTCTATCCGGGTCTGCCGCAGCACCCCGGGCACGACATCGCCGCGCGGCAGATGGAGAACGGCTTCGGTTACATGCTGTCGGTCCAGGTTACCGGCGGCGAGGCCGCGGCAGTCAAGGCTGCGGCCCATGTCGGGCTCTATAAGCGTGCGACTTCGCTCGGCGGCGTCGAGAGCCTGATCGAACACCGCGCCTCGATAGAGGGGGCCGGCTCGCCCTGTCCGACCGACCTGCTGCGCCTCTCGACCGGTATCGAGGACGTCGAGGACATCTATGCCGATCTCGATCAGGCGTTGAAGGCGGGACACGGCTGAGGTTGTTTGCCGTCATGCCCTGGCTTGATCCGACCATCTCATGACCAGAAGGGTGCTGGTTTCCGAGATGCTCGGGTCAAGCCCGAGCAAGACGGCTGGCTTCACACCCAAATCTCCTTCGCCTTCGCGAGATGGCGCGCCCGCTCGGCCAGGCCGTTGCGCCCGCCATTGATGAGCTTTGTCACGCGCTCGAGGTCGTCGGCATCGGCGGCCGCGCCGATGCCGCGCTCGCGCCAGTAGGCGAAGGCGATGGAGAGAGCGATCGCGGGTTCCTTCGCGCGCTCGGGCTCGTCTTCGAGATCGACGCCGAGAATCTGGCCGAGGCGGCGATAATTCGCCCGGCCGGTGAGCTGGAAAATGCCGCGGCCATGGTAGCGAATGCCATCGCCCGGCAAGGTGTTGCCAAGATCGCGCCGGCTTTCGTAGCGGGCGAAATAGGCGGGGCCGCCATATTCCTCGAGCGTGCGGAAACCGTCGGTCTCATGCGCGGCCTGTGCGAGAAAATGGCAGATGCGCAGCGCAGTCGTCACGCTATAGCCGGGCGCCAGCCCGTCGAAGCCGCCGGCAATGCCGACGAGGATCGCGGCGTTACCATTGGGCGCGAGCTGACGAAGCTTTGGTTCGGTGACGGCCGAGGGCGCTGGCGCCACGATCGCGGGAGACGCACCCGTCCAGCCAAAAATCGACATCTGCGCGGCTCCCCAGAGGATCGAGCCGGCCAGTATGCCGCCGCCGTCGGAACCGGGGACATGGTTGCTGCTTTGTCCCCGCAGCGTGGCGCGCGAATGTCAGCCGCTGACGGCGGTGTATTCGGTCTCGATCGACGAGGCGCGGACCTCGTGGTCGAAGCCGTAGATGTGGATCGAGATCGCTTCGCCCGGTCCGAAATTGCGCATGCGGTGGATATTCGGGCCCGAGGGCAGCATGCAGGCGACATAGCCCGGCCTGCGCTCCTGTTCCTCGGTGGGCACGGCGCGGGTGGCGTCGATGGCGCGATGCCACGTCTCGGTCACGGTGCCGGAGACGACGCCGAAGCAGCATGAGCAATGATGATCATGGATCGAGGTGGCCGAGCCTTCGCCCCAGACGATGGCCCAGACGCTGACATTCTCATTGCCCGCCAGCAGATTGCGGCTGTAGGCGCCCGTCTTGCGCTCCAGCGGCAGGCGCTGAACCAAATCGGGCATATCGACGAGCTCCCGCAGGACTTCGCGCGCCGCCGTGAGGTAGTCGCGCGACAGGGTGCCGGCATCGGTCCGCAGGCTCTGCAGCACGGCCCCGCGCCGCTCCTCGCTCAGAAATCCTTGCATGCCATTCCCCTTGCGATTGCCAGAAAATCATAAGGGAGGCGCGCAGGCATCAGTTTGCGGAGTTGGAGAATTTTCTTCCCTTATTGGAAGTTCGTACCCGGTGTGAGATCATATGTGGAAAATATTCCCCATTTCGGTCTTCTGGAAAGAAGCTGATTCCGAACCGCCGAGGTGTCATGGCCAAGCTCGATGCTTTCGATCTGCGCATTCTGGCGCGGCTCCAGGAGGATGCGAGCCTGCCGCTCGCAGAGCTTGCGGAGGCGGTCGGGCTGTCGTCGTCGCCTTGCTGGCGCCGGGTCCAGAAGCTGGAGGAGGGCGGCTACATCAAGCGCCGCGTCGCTTTGCTCGACCGGGACAAGCTCAAGGCGGGTGTCACCGTCTTCATCGCGATCAAGACGGCCCGTCATTCGATGGAGTGGCTCGAACGCTTCCACCAGGCCGTGCACGACCTGCCGGAAATCGTCGATTTCTACCGGATGAGCGGCGAGATCGACTATCTGCTCAAGGCCTATGTCGCCGACATCGCCGCCTATGACGCGCTCTACAAGAAGCTGATCTCGCGCATCGATCTCAGTGACGTGACCTCGATGTTCGCGATGGAGGAACTCAAATCCACCTCGGCGATCCCGCTGGGCTTTGCCGAGGTTTGAGTGCTGACAGCAAAAAGGGAGCGGCGAAGCGCTCCCTTCTCCCCGAGCCCGATCGACCGAGGCCGTACCGGGCCTCAGAAGCGGTAGGTGACGCCTGCGCCGATCAGCCGGGGATCGATCTTGACCTTGCCGGCAATGAGCCCGTTGTTCACCTTCACCTTGGGCTCCAGGAAGATCTTCTTGACGTCGAAGTTGATGCCCCAGTGCTGGTCGATCATGTAGTCGAAGCCGGCCTGGAGGGCGAAGCCGAATGAATCTTTCAGATCGAAATCAGTGAAGCCGCCCTTGGCCTTCTCGTCGAAGAAGACGGTGTAGTTCACGCCGACGCCGAGATAGGGCTTGAAGGCGCCGAGATCGGTGAAATGGTATTGCAGCATCAACGTCGGCGGCAGCAGCCAGGCCGAACCGATGCGCGCACCGGCAAGGCTGCCAGCGCCCTTCACATTATGCGGGGTGACGCCGAGGATGAGCTCGGCAGCGATGTTCTTCGTGAAGAAATAGGTGATGTCGAGCTCGGGCACGACCGAGTTGGAGATGTCGACCTTGCCGCCGACGATCGGGGCGCCACCGAGCCTCAGGCTTGCATCTTCCTGCGGCATGACGAACAGGGCGCGGCCGCGGATCATCCACGGGCTCCAGGCGGACAGAACTGGCACAAGAGGCGGCGCCTTGGTCGTGGGCAGATCGGCTGCATGGGCACCGGTCAGAGCGGTTGCGCCGAGCAGTACAGCGGCGAGAGAAAGTCGGATCGAGCGAGACATTTAGGCAGCAGCCCCCGGAGTCGAGAGCCCACGACGCAGGGTGCGCCGCCAGGCTCATGTCTCCATCAGCGCCGGATTCGCGCGATGCGAATTGATGCGGATCAACCCCAAGGGAGCGCGCAGAGGCCTGTCTCTTTCAGGCCACAGCGTTGAATCAGGCCTTCGTGACCTTCTGATAGTCCTTCACGTCCGAGAAGGTGATATCCGGCGCGCGCTCGGCATCGTATTTCAGCGTGAACTGGCTGGACGCCATGAAAACCGGGTCGCCGTCGAGATCATCGGCCATTGCGGAGGGCTTCAGGCCGACGAACTTCGCCAGCGCCGCCTTGTCGTCGGAGGAAACCCAGCGGGCGATCGAGAACTGGCAGGGCTCGAAATCGACGGGAAGCGAGTACTCGGCGTCCATGCGCTCCTTGAGCACGTCGAGCTGGAGGGCTCCGACGACGCCGACGATGGCCGGCGCTCCGTCATGCGGCAGGAAGAGCTGGACGACGCCTTCCTCTGCCATCTGCTGCAAGGCCTCGCGCAGCTTCTTGGCCTTCATCGCGTCCTTCAGCTTGACGCGGCGCAAGATTTCCGGGGCGAAGCTCGGCACGCCCTTGAAGACGATATCCTCGCCCTCGGTCAGCGTGTCGCCGATGCGCAGCGTGCCGTGGTTGGGCAGACCGACGATGTCGCCGGCGAAGGCCTCCTCGGCGATCGAGCGGTCGCGGGCGAAGAAGAATTGCGGCGCGTTGAGCGGCATCGGCTTGCCGGTGCGAACGAGCTTGGCCTTCATGCCGCGGGTGAGCTTGCCCGAGCAGACGCGCATGAAGGCGATGCGGTCGCGATGGTTCGGGTCCATGTTCGCCTGGATCTTGAAGACGAAGCCGGTCATCTTCGGCTCGTCTGCCTCGATCGGGCGCTTGTCGGCAAGCTGGGCGCGCGGGCTCGGGGCGTAGGCACCGAGCGCGTCGATCAGGTCGCGTACGCCGTAATCGCGCAAAGCCGCGCCGAAATAGAGCGGCGTCAGGTGACCTTCGCGGAAGGCCTGCAGATCGAAGGGCTTCAGGCCCTCGCTGGCGAGGAAGACCTCCTCGCGCCAGGGCTCGGCAGCGCCATGCGGCAGGAGCTCATCGAAGAGCGGATCGTCCCAGCCGGAGACTTGTCTGTCCTCGGCACTCTCGTCGCCCTTCTGGTTGCGGCGGAAGGTGTTGGCCTTGAGATCGTAGGTGCCGGCGAACTCGCGGCCCCGGCCTACGGGCCAGGTCATCGGCGCGACGTCGAGCGCCAGCGTGGTCTCGATCTCGTTGATCAGGTCGAAGGGATCGCGCGTCTCGCGGTCGACCTTGTTGATGAAGGTCACGATCGGGATGTCGCGCAGACGGCAGACCTCGAACAGCTTCTTGGTGCGGTCCTCGATGCCCTTGGCGGCGTCGATCACCATCACGGCGGAGTCGACGGCGGTCAGCGTCCGGTAGGTGTCCTCGGAGAAGTCCTCGTGCCCGGGCGTGTCGAGCAGGTTGAAGACGTGGCCGCCATATTCGAAGGTCATCACCGAGGTCACCACCGAGATGCCGCGCTGGCGCTCGATCTTCATCCAGTCCGAGGAGGTCTGGCGACGGCCCTGCTTGGCGCGCACTTCGCCGGCGAGCTGAATGGCGCCGCCGAAATAGAGCAGCTTCTCGGTCAGCGTGGTCTTGCCCGCGTCCGGGTGCGAGATGATCGCGAAGGTGCGCCGGCGCGCATGCGGCGCGCCACTGGCCGCAGCCGGAGCCTCAAATGTCGAAAGATCGGTCATGGCGCGCATGAAGACGGAAGGGGGACGGAAGTCAATCGGTTGGCGCTGCCTGCTCGTCATTCCGGGCCTTGGCGTCAGCGAAGAACCCGGAACGCACGGCCGGGTGGGCGGCCGTGGTTTTGGATCGATATGTCCGGCAGAGGAGAACCCTGATGTCTCACCCGGTCGTGGGTTCCGGGTTCGGCCCTTCGGGCCGCCCCGGAATGACAGGCCGGTTCAATTCTTCAGCCGGTAGCCCGTCTTGAAGATCCAGCCGACCACGGCGATGCAGGCTGTGAGGAACATCAGCGTCATGCCGAGGCTCACACCGAGGCTGACATCGGCGAGTCCGAAGAAGCTCCAGCGGAAGCCGCTGATCAGATAAACGACCGGATTGAACAGCGTCACCGTCTGCCAGAAGTGCGGGAGCATGCTGATCGAGTAGAAGGAGCCGCCGAGGAAGGCCAGCGGCGTCACGATCAGCAGCGGGATGACCTGCAGCTTCTCGAAGCCATCCGCCCAGATGCCGATGATGAAGCCGAACAGGCTGAAG
Organism: Allobosea sp. TAF32; assembly: GCF_052113585.1. Lineage (NCBI taxonomy): Bacteria > Pseudomonadati > Pseudomonadota > Alphaproteobacteria > Hyphomicrobiales > Alloboseaceae > Allobosea > Allobosea sp. TAF32. Next base: position 127,038 of record NZ_JBFRDM010000012.1, read on the forward strand.
GTGGTCGCGGTCAGCACCAGGAAGAGCAGCATCATGAAGGGATGTTCGATCCTGAGCGGCACGAAAAAGGTGGCCGTCAGCAGGATGATCAGGCCGAGCAGGATCGATTTCGACGCGGCGGCGCCGACATAGGCGATCACCGCCTCCCACCAGGCGACCGGCGCGGAGAGCAGTTCGTAGATCGTGCCGGTGAATTTCGGGAAATAGATCGCGAAGGAGGCGTTGGCGATGCTCTGCGTCAAGAGCGAAAGCATGATCAGGCCGGGCACGATGAAGGCGCCATAGGGCACGCCGTCGATCGACTGCATGCGCGAGCCGATCGCCCCGCCGAAGACGATGAAATAGAGCGAGGTCGAGAGCACGGGCGAGACGATGCTCTGCAGCGGCGTACGCCAGGTACGGGCCATCTCGAAGCGATAGATCGCGGCGATGGCGCGCGGGTTGAAGCTCGCGGCGCTCATGCCCGCTCCCTCACCAGATTGACGAAGATTTCTTCCAGCGAGCTCTGGCTCGTGCTGAGGTCGCGGAAGCGAATGCCGGCTTCCGACAGGCCCTGGAGCAGCGTGGTGATGCCGGTACGCTCGGCATGCGTGTCGTAGGTGTAGACGATCTCGTCGCCGGCGGCGGAGAGCGTGAGATCGAAATCCGCGAGCGCAACCGGAACGGCACTGATCGGCTGCTGGAGCTGCAGGGTGAGCTGCTTCTTGCCGAGCTTGCGCATCAGCTCGGCCTTCTCCTCGACCAGGATGATCTCGCCCTTGGAGATGACGCCGACGCGGTCGGCCATCTCCTCGGCTTCCTCGATGTAGTGCGTGGTCAGGATGATGGTGACGCCCTCTTCCCTGAGCCGGCGAACCATCTGCCACATATCCTGCCTGAGCTCGACATCGACGCCGGCCGTCGGCTCGTCGAGGAAGAGGATGCGCGGTTCGTGTGAGAGCGCCTTGGCGATCATCACGCGCCGCTTCATGCCGCCGGAAAGGCGGCGGATCTGCGTGTCCTTCTTGTCCCAGAGCGAGAGGTCCTTGAGGATTCGCTCGATCAGGGCCGGATCCCTGGGCTTGCCGAAGAGGCCGCGGCTGAAGTTGACCGTAGCCCAGACCGTCTCGAAGGCATCGGTCGTCAGTTCCTGCGGGACGAGGCCGATGGCGGCGCGGGCGGCGCGATAGTCGCGCTGGATGTCATGGCCATCGGCGAGGACCGTGCCGGTGCTGGGGCGCACCAACCCGCAGATGATGCTGATCAGGGTCGTCTTGCCCGCGCCATTGGGGCCGAGCAGGGCGAAGATCTCACCGCGCCGGATGGCGAGGTCGACGGTCTTCAGCGCGGTGAAGCCGGTGGCATAGGTCTTCGAGAGACCCGAAACCGAGATGATCGGCGGTGTCGATGGCGAATGCATGGACGGCATATAGGCGAGATTGCTCGGGGTTGCGACGGGAGCGGCATGATGGGGAAGCATGATTGTCCGTCAGCTTGTGGCGGTAACCTGCCCAAACGCAACGAGGCCGGGCATGCGCCCGGCCTCGCTCATTAAGGAGGCTTCGACCTATTTCATGAAAAACCACAACAGGATGATGATGGGGATCGGAACGCCCACAAGCCACAGGAGGATCGAACGCATTTTGCAGCCCCTCATTGAAATGATGATGCTGCGGCAACGCCTGCGGAGGGAGGAAGGTTCCTATTCGCCCGCAAGCGGGCAGGAAGCCAGGGCCGCGGCGCTCGGGTGCCAGACCGGGCTATAGCCTTCCCTTAGGGCCGCCAGCGTGGCGGGTGGCGTGAGGACCGTTGCAGGCCCCCGCGGGCGAGGTCGAGGCGAAAGGTAGCCCGCCGGCGACCAGAGCAAAGCGGTGTCTCCGCGCAGCGCCAGAAACGCTCCTTCGCTTTCGGAGCGCAGCATCGCGCCGTCCGGCAGCTCTTCCGCCGGAAGCCGGTGCATCCGCTTGACCCGGCCGATCCGGCGATCGGCATCGAGGATGCGGTCGATCTCCGGGAAGAGCGGCGTCTCTGTCAGCCCGAGCCCCTTCGCCAACGCATCGCGATAGGCGAGGGCATCGCGGCGGCGGCACTCCATGCAGGGGCGGTGGCCGGCGGCGAGGGCCGTCACCTCGTCGCAGAAGAAGAGCTCGGTGTAGCCGCGGCCCCAGACCTTCCGGCGCCGCTCCTTGAATGAGAGAACGCAGCACAGCCAATGCTGCGTCGCCTGGATGCGCGTGGGCACCTCGCGCCGGTCGGGATCGTGGAAGCGGCCGCCGCGATTGCCGAAGAACAGCCCACGCGCCGGATCGGCGAAGAGCGTGCCGTCAGGCCTGACGCGATTGGGCAGGGGCATGGCCGATCTCCGTTGCGAGCGTGCGGGCATGCTTAAGCCTCGGCGCGTCAGATCGCGTCAGCGACATCGATCGTAACAGCTTTCCCTCAATCCGCCGAAGGAGACAGAGCCTCCGCGAAGGGCTGAGCGGCGACCCGGCGCAGGAAAGAAAAGGGACCGGCGGTCTTGTCGACCTCCAGTCCCACTGGATTTCGTCCTGGTCCGCCTGCGTTCGCTCCGGCTGCCCCTCACGCGGCCCCAACTGTCCGGCTGGCATCCGCATTGACGCGCTCGACGTCGCTGCGCGACAGGCCGAGATCGGAGAGGGCCCGGTCGTCCATGGCATAGAGCGTGCGAGCGCTGCTCCTGGCATCGAGCCAGGCCTCGACCTGCAACAACAGCGCCAGGGCGCGGCTGCTCGGCCTGCGGGGAGCGGAGAAGGAAAGTCCTGCTATGGCTGGGCTGGCGAACATGGCGCGCCTCACGAGTGATCTGGTTGCCCGCAAATCTGCGCCTTGCCCGGGAAGCAAGCAAATGCGAAGTTCTTCGCCTTGCCCAAGCTGGACTTGGCCGGACATGAGCCGCCGACACCTTCCGCCACTGGCTTCCCTGCGCGCCTTCGAAGCTGCCGCCCGGCATCGCAACTTCGAGAAGGCAGGAGACGAGCTCGCGGTCACGGCCAGCGCCGTCGGCCAGCATGTGCGGTCGCTCGAGACCTGGCTGCGGCGCCCGCTCTTCACCCGGCTGCCGAGCAAGGGTGTCGCCTTGACCGAGGTCGGCGAACGCTATGCGGCGACGATTTCGCAGGTGCTCGACCAACTGAACGAAGCCACGGCCAGAGCCCTGAGGCCGGAAGCACCGAATGCGCTCACGGTCAGCACCCTGCCGAGTTTCGCCCTGAACTGGCTGATCCCAAGGCTCGGCTCGCTGAAGGAGCGCGAACCCAATCTGGAGGTGCGGGTCGAGATCTCGGTGGGGCTGACGGATTTCGCCCGCGAGGATGTCGATGTCGCCATCCGCCTCGGCCGCGGCGGCTATCCGGGGCTGCAGACGGATCTCCTGATGGAGGAGAATTTCTTTCCGGTCTGCAGCGCCGCGCTTCTCGGCGATCCCGAGCGGCCGCTGCGCGAGCCCGCGGATCTGTGTTATCATACCTTGCTGCACGAGATTCCGGAGGGCATCCCCGATTTCGTGACATGGCCGCTTTGGCTTGCGGCCGTCGGCGCGACGGAGGTCGATGCGACCCGGGGCCCACGCTTCTCGCACACCTTCCTGGCCTTGCAGGCCGCCGCGTCAGGGCAGGGGGTGGCGCTCGCGACCAATGTCCTGATCGGGGATTATCTCGATGCCGGCCGCCTGGTCCGGCCGTTCCCGCATCAGGTCAAGGGGCCACACCAATACTATCTGGTCTGCCCGGAGACCTCGGCGCAGCGGCCGGCGATCGCTGCTTTCCGCAGGTGGATCCGCGACGAAGCCGCGGCCCATGTGGCGCTCAGCACCGGGCCGTGAACATGGGCGCCGTAGCAGCGTCACGGACGGCGCCTGATGCCGGTCAAGCGGAAGCAAAAAAGCCCCTCGGTGAGGGGCTTCAGTCTGGTCTCGAGAACTCAGGGGTGGCGCAGCCTCAGTAGTAGCCGCAGACGCGGCGGTAGCCGATGACGTTGCCCCAGCGGTCGAAACGCTCGACCAGATCACAGGAGCGGACGGGAGCGGCATAGTAGCCGTGGCCATAAGCCGGGCGAGTAGCGGAGGCGATGATGGCGCCCGCGGCGAGCGCGCCAACCACACCGGCCCCGACGCCCCAGCCACCGTAGCCATAACCCCAGCGCGGGCGCGCCTCGGCGCCGGAGGCGATGAAGAAGGTGGTGGCCAGGGTCGCGGCCGCGAGGGTGGCGGTCAGCGTCTTGCGGAACGTCGTCATGCTCGTCTCTCCCGACTGGTGCGAGAGCGAACTGCTCGCCCTCCATGCCGATTGGTCGCGGGACTGAGCAGGGAGGTTCAATGGCGGCGGCGATTATTTTATCGGGTCCGATCCGCGCGAACGCGCAGGCGCCGGTCCCGTCGGCAAATCAGCCTGCCGCTCTTGCGTAGAAGCGCAGCAATTTCAGCCCCTCAGGGCTGTCCCAGTCCGCTTCACCGACGAGATAGCCGACGCTGCGCGCTTCATGATCGAGCACGTAGGTCATCGGCATGCCGTAGAGGGCGAATGGCGTTGGCTGGGTCGATTTCGGTCCGGAAGCCACCGTGCCGGCGGCATCGATGAAGGTCGAGAGGTCGGCAAGCCCAAGGCGCTTGAGATAGGCGGTGACGGTCGCTGCCGATTTGTCCAACGATACCGGGAGGACGACGAAGGGCTCATGCGCCGCTCTTGCCTGCAGGCGCCGCAGGATCGGCAACTCGCGCCGGCAAGGCGGGCACCAGCTCGCCCAGAAATTCAGGAGAATGGCTTTGCCGCGATAAGCCGAGAGAGGCTTGCTCTTGCCGGCGAGGTCGGTGAGCGCGAGGGAGCCGGCGTCCTCCGGCGGATCGAGCTGCACGAATTGCGAGGCGGGGCCGGCAAAGAGCGGGGGCTGCGCAAGAGCGGGCACGGAGGCCATCGGCGAGAGCAGCGTCAGGGCGAGGGCTTGGCGGCGCGTCGGCGAGGGGGCGGCGTCCGGCTTCGGGGCCGGTCCGCCGTTCTTGGTATCAGACATGGCCCCGCACCTAGCAGCAGGGGACGCGGAAGTGGAGCTGCCGCGGCCTCCAGCTCGCGAGGCTGTGATGCCATCAGCCGACTTGCGCGATGGGCGCGAAAGCCGGCTGTGGTGCCTGTGGTCTGCTTTGCCCGGTTCAGACCTTGGCGGCGCTGGCGGCAGCGTCGATATTAGCGACGAGCTCGGCGTCCAGCCCCAGCGAGCCGGCGAGGCCGGCCAGAAAGTCCTTCTCGGGCGCAGTGTCCGGATTGATGGCGACACGCGCAGCCGTATAGATCTGCGCGGCCAATTCCGGGCTTTCGGCGGCTTCGACGAGCTCGTCGATCGTGGCAGGCTTGGCGAGTTCCTGCGCCAGCCAGGCATGCGTGTCCTGATCGAGGCTGGCTTCCTTGAGGCCGCCGAGAATCGCATCGCGTTCTTCGGTGTCGATATGGCCATCAGCCGCCGCTGCCGCGATCATGGCGCGGACGAGGACGAGGGCGGTCGCTTCGCTCGCCGCCTGCGGCTCGAAGCCGGTTCCGGCGGGGGCGGGCAGCAACTCCTGCTCGCGGGTGTCGAGCACGGGCTTGCCGGCCTGATAGTTCTGGTAGGCTTTGTAGGCGAGACCGCCGATCAGGGCGAGGCCGCCGAGCTTGGCTGCCGAGCCGGCGACGGAGCGGCCGGCGGAGGTGCCGAAGACGAGCGCACCGAGACCGCCGAGCACGGCCGTTGCGAGGGCAGGGTTGCTGTTGAACAGGCCCTTCGCCTGCTCGATGAGCTGGTCGGGTGTCTTGCCGCCGGTGATCCGGCCGAGCGCATCATTCGCGCCCTGCTGCACGCCGGTCTGGCGCGCGGCGTCACCGACGCCCTGGCTTGCCTGGGTCAGGATCTGCCCGGCGAGCCCGCCGAGCCCGCCCGAGCGCTGCACCTGCTCCGCGAGGCCGCCGAGCATGCCGCCGAGACCGCCCTGCTGGCCCGCCTGCTGTCCTGCCTGTGCGCCTGCCTGGCTGCCCGCGCTGATCAGGGCATCAAGCAGCGATTTGGCATTGAACATCGAAGTCCTCCTGTCGTGGCCGCAGGGGAATGCCGTGCGGTCGGGATCGATCAGCCGCATGAAAGCGGCGTGACGAAGGCGCAGTTTGCACAAGCGCCGCGCTATGTCATCGGCAGCGGCAAGAGCCCCGGTTCCTTCAGCGTTTCGAGCGCGATCTCCGAGCGGACACGCGCCACGCTCTCATGCGGCATAAGGATTTCATTGACGAGACGGGCGAGCGCCTTGAGGTCGCCGACCGCCACTTTCAGCAGGTAATCGGCCTCGCCGGTGAGGGCATGCGCTTCGAGGATCGCCGGGGTGAGCCTGACGAGATCGCGGAAGCGGCGCGCATTGTCGCGCGAATGGGTGTCGAGCGCGACATGGATGAAGACGATGACGCCGAGCCCGACGGCTGTCGGTTCCAGCGCGGCGCGGTAGCCGCGGATCACCCCGTCCTGCTCGAGGCGCTGGCGGCGGCGCGAAATCTGACTGGCGGACAGGCCGATCTGTTCCGCGAGCGTGGCATTGGTCAGGGAAGCGTCCCGCTGCAGGGCATCGAGAAGCCGCCAGTCGAGGGTGTCGAGCGTGGTCATGTCATGCGCCATTTCGCCGATCAGCGCATGGATGATGTATCTTTTACTCGGCGGCGTACAGATTTGCACGCCCCTTGCCTCCCTTCTGCGTGACCATGTGCTCACAACAGAACAGGAGGAATGCCATGGGTCCCTTTCCGCACGATGCGGCTCCGCCGGAAATTTCCGATGCGAATCCGATGGGCACGGACGGCTTCGAATTCGTCGAGTTTGCCCATCCCGAGCCTGAGAAGCTCGGCGCCCTGTTCGAGACGATGGGCTTCCGCCCGGTCGCCTGCCATCGCTCGAAGCAGGTGACACTCTATCGTCAGGGCGACGTCAATTTCGTCGTCAATGCCGAGCCCGATTCCTTCGCCCAGGCCTTCGCCGCCGAGCACGGCCCCTGCGCCTGCGCAATGGCCTTCCGGGTGGTCGATGCTAAGCATACCTTCGAGCGGGCCGTCTCGCTCGGCGCAGAGCCCTATGAGAGCGCGATCGGGCCGGGCGAACTCGCGATCCCCGCCGTGCGCGGCATTGGCGGATCGCTCCTTTATTTCGTCGATCGCTACGGCGAGAAGGGTTCGATCTGGGATATCGATTTCGAGTGGATTGGAGAACAGGACCCGCATCCCGAGCAGGCCGGTCTCTATTATCTCGATCATCTCACCCATAACGTCCATCGCGGGCGCATGGATCATTGGGCCGGCTGGTATGGCAAGCTGTTCAATTTCCGCGAGATTCGCTTCTTCAACATCGAGGGCAAGCTGACCGGCCTGATCTCGCGGGCGCTGACCTCGCCCTGCGGCAAGATCCGCATTCCGATCAACGAGTCGCTCGACGACAAGAGCCAGATCGAGGAGTACCTGCGCCAGTACAACGGCGAAGGCATCCAGCATGTCGCGATGGGCGCGCGCGACATCTACGCCAGCGTCGAGCAATTGCGCCGCAACGGCCTGCCTTTCATGCCGTCGCCGCCGGACACTTACTACGAGAAGGTCAATGCGCGCGTGCCGAACCATGGCGAGCCGGTCGAGCGGCTGAAGGCCGACGGCATTCTGATCGACGGCGAAGGAGCTGTCGCGCTTGGCGAGAAAGCCGGCCGGATGAGCAAGGTGTTGCTGCAGATCTTCTCGGGCACCGTGCTCGGGCCGATCTTCTTCGAGTTCATCCAGCGCAAGGGCGATGACGGCTTCGGGGAGGGCAATTTCCGCGCCCTGTTCGAGTCGATCGAAGAGGATCAGATTCGCCGCGGCGTGCTCAAGCCCGCGGACGCGGCAGCTTAGCCTGTCTGCCTGTGCGGCGCGAGCTTTCGCCGCGCGGCATGTCTCATGGGGCAAGCTTGCGCATCAGGAGGGGCGCGCCGACTGGGGGGTCCTTGCGCCACTGGCCATTCTCGAAAATCAGATCGGTGCCGTGGCCGCGGCGGGCGACGAGCGTGAGCCTGCCGCCGGCATAGCGCCAGCCGGCGGGGTCGAAGATCGTGAGTCCCGTATCCTGGCAGGCGCCCTCCAGCGCAGCGGGGGCCTGTCCGCCGGCCGATGGCGGCGACAAGACGAGCCGACAAGCCTCCCGGTTCTGCTGGCGCATCAGGACGTAGCGCCCCGGCAATGTTTCTATCGCAGGGGCTTTCGCGGGATCGACGATGGTCGGCCGCTGGGCCGCTGAAGCGAGGGCGGAGGGGGAATTGGCGGGCGCGGCGGCTGCTACGCGCGGATGGTCCTTGGAGAGCAGCCGATAGGCCTTGCCGTCGCTGCCCTTCCCGTCGAGTCCTGCTTCGGGGGAGCCCTTCTGGAAACCGACGAGTTCCTTGCCGCCGGCGTCGAGCAGCTGTGGCTGGCCGTTCGCCGCCAATGCCCATCCCCTTGCATCGTCTAGAATCGGCAGAGCGCGCCGGCAGGTGGCCGGGAAGCGCAGCTGGCGCGCGTTGCCGGAGGCGTCCGCACCGAGCGTGATCGTGCAGCTACGGGTCGCGCCGGCCAGTTCAAGGTCCCAGGCCCCGAGCCAGCGGCGGATCGCGTCCGGGGCTTTGCTGGCGCCGCGCGGAAGCGGCGCCGTCTGGGCGGCGGCCGGCAGGGCGCCGGCGCCAAGGAGGAATAGCGGCAGAAGCCGGCGAATCAGGCCTTTTTCCATGGGGTCTCCGGCACAGGCGTCAGCGGACCCTTGCCATCGAACCATGAAACGAGATTGTCGACCAGAAGCTGGCCCATGGCCTCACGGGTATGAACCGAGGCCGAGCCGACATGGGGCAGCAGCACGGCATGCTCGATCGCGATCAGCTCGGCCGGCACGCGGGGCTCGTCCTCGAAGACGTCGAGGCCGGCGGAGAGGATGGTCTTGTCCTGCAGCGCCTTGATCAGGGCCTGCTCGTCGATGACGGTCCCGCGGCCGACATTGACGACGATGCCGTTGGGACCCAGCGCCTTCAGTACCTCGGCATTGATGATGTGATGCGTCGAGGTGCCCCCCGGCGCGACCGAGATCAGCGTGTCGACGTCAGCTGCCATCTCCACGAGCGAAGGATAGTAGCGATAGGGTACATCCTCCTGGCGCGAGCGGCCGTGATAGACGACCGGCAGGCCGAAGGCCTCGAGTCGATGCGCCACGGCCTTGCCGATACGGCCGAGGCCGACGATGCCGACCTTGCGTCCGCGCAGCGACGTCGTGAGCGGATAGTTGCCCTTCAGCCATTTGCCCTCGCGCAGATAGCGATCGACCTGCGGGAGCTGTCGCACGGTCGAGAGCAGGAGGCCGAGCGCGAGATCGGCAACCTCGTCGGTCAGCACGTCGGGCGTGTTGGTGACGACAATGCCGCGGCGGCCGGCCTCGGCTGCGTCGACATGGTCGTAGCCGACGCCGAAGCTCGAGGCGATCTCGAGCTTGGGAAGCGCATCGAACAGCGCGCCATCGACGCGGTTATGGCCGCCGCCGGCCGCGACGCCGCGTACGCGGCCGGAAACCTCGCGGAGCAGAGCGGCGCGATCAGACGCATTCCACAGCTCATGGACGGTGAAGCGGGTCTTCAACTGATCGGCAGCGTAGGCCATCAGCGGGCCCGTCTGGATGATTTCGGGCTTGGAGGAGACTGTCATCGTCACATTGTCCGTAGGGCTGGAAGGAATGTTGATTCGCCGCTTCTGAATCGATTAAAACGAGACTACGCTGCTCGACACTGCATTGTAGCGACGCCTTTGCATGAGCGGTACCCGATGACGCCTCGCGCCGGAGCGCGAGGCGCTTATTTAGTATGCTTTATTCGCATGATTTTTCCCGTCTCGGTAGCGCAATGCGTGCCCAGCGAGGCGAGAGTCGTGTTCAGGCTATCGATCACGAGCCCGGCCATCCGGGCGGAGGCGAGGTCGCCGTCGCGGTCGATGATGGCGAGCAGGACATGTTCGTGGTCGGGGAGCGACTCGATATAGGCTTGCTCGTCGCCCGTCTTGAGCAGCATCGACCATTGCAGCGTCGCGATGACGGCGCTGGCGAGGCATTGCAGCGGGGCATTCTGTGCGGCTGCAAAGATCGCTTCGTGGAAGGCCAGGTCGGCGCGGATGGTCGCCTCGGCATAGGGCCGGCCGTCGACCATGCCGCGATAGGCGGCCTCGATCCGGGCGATGTCGGCGGAGGTCCGGCGCTGGGCGGCGAGGCGGGCCGCGCTGGGCTCGACGAAGCGGCGCAACTCGAAGAGATCGCGAATGAAACGCTCGTTCGGGTCCGCTTCGAAATGCCAGGAGAGGACATCGGGGTCGAGCAGATTCCAGCGCTCGCGCGGCGCGGCGCGGGTGCCGCTCTTCGGGCGCGCCTCGACCAGCCCCTTGGCGGTCAGGATCTTGACCGCCTCGCGATAGGCGGTGCGGGAAACCGAGATGTCCGAGCGCAGGTCATCCTCGTTGGGCAGGACCTCGCCAGCCTTGATGCGGCCGGTGATGACAGCGACCGCGAGCTTCTGCGCGACCTGGCCGAAGAGCCGGTCCGGATTAAGCGTCGTCGGACGCGAGAAGTCGCGCACGCGCATGTCAGGGCCTCCCTTTGCAGTCTCGCCGCAGCCTCGCTTCCGAGGCACGGCGCCGACCATGGCGGCGCTTGACACGCCCGCTTCTATCGTATGACTTTATCGCAGACTGGAGCGGACACAATCGCCCGAAGCAGGCGAGGTCCGCTTTCATCATTCGGTCATCAGAAGCCGATTGTGGTCGTGACGCCTGGACGACGGGCTGTGCGACGAGGGAACGGAAAGCAGGGAAGGACGGCATGGCTTCAGTCCAGATCGCCGATGTACGCAAGGCCTACGGGTCGACGCAGGTCATCCACGGCGTCGACATCGACATCAACGACGGCGAATTCGTCATCCTTGTCGGCCCCTCGGGCTGCGGAAAGTCGACGCTGCTGCGCATGATCGCGGGACTCGAGAATATTTCGGGCGGCGAAATCCGGATCGGACCGCGCGTGGTGAACGACGTGCCCCCGAAGGAGCGCGACATCGCCATGGTGTTCCAGAACTATGCGCTCTATCCGCATATGACGGTCGCCGACAACATGGCCTTCTCGATGAAGCTCCGGAAGGCGCCGAAGAGCGAGATCGACGAGCGCGTCAACAAGGCTGCCCAGATCCTTGGCCTGAACAAGTTGCTGGACCGTTATCCGCGCCAGCTCTCGGGCGGTCAGCGGCAGCGCGTCGCCATGGGCCGCGCCATCGTCCGCGATCCGCAGGTCTTCCTGTTCGACGAGCCGCTCTCGAACCTCGACGCCAAGCTTCGCGTCCAGATGCGCACCGAGATCAAGGAACTGCACCAGCGCCTCAAGACCACGACGGTCTACGTCACGCACGACCAGATCGAGGCCATGACCATGGCCGACAAGATCGTGGTGATGCATGACGGCATCGTCGAGCAGATGGGCGCGCCGCTCGATCTCTACGACAATCCGGCGAACCTGTTCGTCGCGGCTTTCATCGGCTCGCCGTCGATGAATCTGCTCAAGGGCAAGATCACGGGCAATGGCTTCGAGACCGAAGGCGGCGTCGTCTGGCCGATCGGCCAGCATCCGGCGAATTCCGACGGGCGAGCGGCTGTGCTGGGCATCCGCCCGGAGCACTTCCAGCTCGACCCGAATGGCCTGAAGGCCGAGGTCGCGGTTGTCGAACCGATGGGGTCGGAGACGCAGGTCGTCGTCCGCTGCGGCGGGCAGGATCTGACCTGCATCTTCCGTGAGCGCATCACAGCCAAGCCGGGCGAGACCATCGGCATTACGCCCGATACCAGCGTGACGCATCTCTTCGACGCTGCGACCGGCAAGCGCCTCTAGAGTGCGCGCCATTCGGGCCGCGCAACGGCCCGGGCGGACCACGCGTCCTCTGGCACGCGTTCAGAGCCGGCGCCGGGCAGGCTGACGCGCTCAGGCCGGTGCCGCCTCTCAGAAATTCGCCGCCCATTGGATCGGGCGGTGGATAATGGCTGTTCAGTGCCCATAATCGATGCAGGACGGAGGTCCCATGTAGGCCTCCGCCGCACCCACGGAGGAGACGGTTTCATGAGCATTTCCAGAAGAGACGTATTGATCGGCGGCGCCGGGCTTGCAGCCGGGGCAACGCTGCCGCTCGCGCCGGCGATCGCGCAAGCCAATATCGAGCAGGGTGCGACGCTGCGCGTGCTGCGCCCGACGAAGTTCGTCGATCCCGACCAGGCGATCTTCAACGAGAATACCGAGGCCTTCACCAAGGCGACGGGCGTGCCGGTCCGCGTCGACTATGCCGGCTGGGAGGATTTGCGCCCGCAGACGGCGGTGACCGCCAATACCGGCGCCGGCCCCGACGTCGTGGTCGGCTGGGCCGACGACCCGCACATCTTCTCGGACAAGCTGATCGACCTCACCGGCATCGCCGAGGATCTCGGCAAGAAATATGGCGGCTGGTACCCGATCGCCGAGAAATACGGCAAGAAGGACAAGACCAACCAGTGGATCTCGATCCCGATGGGTGCTTCCGGCGCGCCGGCGGTCTATCGTGAATCCTGGGTCAAGGAAGCGGGCTTCGACACCTTCCCGAAGGATCTCGACGGCTTCCTCAACCTCTGCCGCAAGCTCAAGGCGAACGGCCATCCCGCCGGCTTCGCGCTCGGCAACGCGGTGGGTGACGGCAACGCCTTCTGCAACTGGCTCGTCTGGACCCATGGCGGCTACATGGTCGACGAGAACAACAAGGTCGCGATCAATTCGAAGGAGACGATCGCGGCGCTGAAATACGCCAAGGCGCTCTACGAGACCTTCATCCCCGGCACGCTCTCCTGGCTCGACATCAGCAACAACAAGGCGCTGACGGCAGGCGAGATCGGCGTCACCCAGAACGGCGTCTCGCTCTATTTCTCGATCAAGAACTCGAAGGACGAGAAGACCGCCGCGATCGCCAAGGATCTGAACCACGCGACCATGCCGGTCGGCCCGTTCGGGCGCCCGTCTGAGCCGGCGCTGGTGATCAACGCCATGGCGTTCAAGCACACCAAGTTCCCGAACGCGGCCAAGGAATATCTCCGCTTCATGATGGAGAAGGAGCAGTACGACAAGTGGCTGACCGGCTGTTACGGCTACTGGACGCAGCCGCTGAAAGCGTATGCCGAGAGCAAGGTCTGGTCGGCCGATCCCAAGATCCTGGTCTATCGCGACACCTGGGAACGGGCGCTGTGGAGCGGGTACAAGGGCTCGATCAACGAGGCCGCCGGCACGGTCAACGCCGAATATGTCGTCGTCCAGATGGTCGCCTCCGTCTGCGCCGGCCAGGCGACGCCTGAGGAAGCCGCCGCGGAAGCCGAGCGCCGCGCCAAGCGCTACTACCGGAGCTGATCCGGCCCGCTCAAGGCCGCCGGCTCGTCCGGCGGCCGACGGGATCGTCGCGCGTCCGATCGGCGACAGCGACGGCCTCTTGAGTTCTTATCGCATCGGATGTTTCCGAAGGGTGGATTCCCCTTTTCGGTCCGATGCAAGTGCCGACCCGAACGCGAGGGCGCCATGGCCATAGCTGCCGCCGAATCGCGAACCGTCCACAGCCTGCAGCAAAACTGGCTGGTGCGTCTGTTCGACTACAAACCGTTCCTGATCTTCCTCTGCCTGCTGCCGGCGGCCGGGTTCCTGCTCGTCTTCCTGAGCTACCCGCTGGGGCTGGGCATCTGGCTCGCCTTCACCGATACGCGCATCGGCCGCGCCGGCCATTTCATCGGCTTCGAGAATTTCCAATCGCTCTGGTACGACCGGGTGTTCATCACCGCGGTCTGGAACACGCTGCTCTATACGGGGGTGGCGACGATCGGGAAATTCGCGCTCGGCCTGTGGCTGGCGTTGCTGCTCAACAACCATCTGCCGATGAAGTCGCTGCTGCGCGCGATCATCCTGATTCCGTGGATCGTGCCGACGGTGCTCTCGGCCATCGCCTTCTGGTGGATCTACGATCCGCAGTTCTCGATCATCTCCTATGTGCTGGTCGACGTGCTCGGCTGGCGCGACACCTATATCGACTTCCTCGGCCAGCCCTGGCCGGCGCGGTTCTCGCTGATCGCCGCGAATATCTGGCGCGGCATCCCCTTCGTCGCGATCTCGCTTCTCGCCGGCCTGCAGACCATTTCGCCGGCGCTGTACGAGGCGGCGATGCTCGACGGCGCCAATGCCTGGCAGCGCTTCCGGCACGTGACCTTCCCGATGCTGATGCCGATCCTGGCGATCGTGCTTACCTTCTCGGTGCTGTTCACCTTCACCGATTTCCAGCTCGTCTACGCCATCACCCGCGGCGGGCCGGTCAACGCCACGCATCTGATGGCGACGCTCGCCTTCCAGCGCGGCATCCCCGGCGGCCAGCTAGGCGAGGGCGCGGCGATCGCGGTGGCGATGATCCCGTTCCTCGTGATGGCGACGCTGTTCAGCTATTTCGGCCTTGCCCGGCGCAAGTGGCAGCAGGGGGAAGATAATGACTGATCAGGCCCTCGGCGCGCGTCCGCAGCTCACGGACAAGGAGCGTGAAGGCGTCATCGACTGGTCGTCCGGCCCGCGGCGCTTCATCATGCTCTATTTGCCGCTGTCGCTCTTCCTGCTGGTGCTGCTGTTCCCGTTCTACTGGATGGCGATCACCGCGATCAAACCGAACGCGGAGCTGCTCGACTACAAGAACAACAACCCGTTCTGGGTGAAGTCGCCGACGCTCGAGAACATCAACAGGTTGCTGTTCCAGACCGATTATCCGCAGTGGCTCTGGACCACGATGATGGTCGCGGCGGTGGCGACGGCGCTCTCGCTGTTCTCCAGCGTGCTTGCCGCCTATGCGATCCAGCGGCTGCGGTTCAGGGGTTCGCAATATGTGGGCTTGGCGATCTATCTCGCCTATCTCGTGCCGCCCTCGATCCTGTTCATCCCGCTCGCGACGCTGATCTTCCAGTTCGGCCTGTTCGACTCGCCCCTGGCGCTGATCCTGACCTATCCGACCTTCCTGATTCCGTTCTGCACCTGGCTCCTGATCGGCTATTTCAAGTCGATCCCCTACGAGCTTGAGGAATGCGCGATGATCGACGGGGCGACGCGGTTGCAGACCTTGTGGCGCATCACCTTGCCGCTCGCCATGCCCGGCCTGATCTCGGCCGGCATCTTCGCCTTCACCCTGTCCTGGAACGAGTTCATCTATGCGCTCGCCTTCATCCAGTCGGCGGAGAAGAAGACGGTGCCGGTCGCGGTTTTGACTCAGCTCGTCGAGGGCGACGTCTACCATTGGGGCTCGCTGATGGCCGGTGCGCTGCTCGGCTCGATTCCCGTGGCGATCCTCTATTCCTTCTTCGTCGACTACTACGTTGCGTCGATGACCGGTGCGGTGAAGGAATAGGCTCTGTAGAATCAGGATCGGGTCACGCCCTGGCTGGCCGTCATGGTCGGGCTTGTCCCGACTATCCACGTCGTTCTTCGGCGAGGCCGGTGTTCAAGACGTGGATGCTCGCCACAAGGGCGAGCATGACGGTGGAGCCCACCAGAGGATTGTCATGACGATTTCCAGCATCGCCTTCATCGGGCTCGGCGCGATGGGCGCACCGATGGCCGAGAACCTGGTCAAGCGGCAGTTCCGCGTGGCCGGGTTCGACATGCGGGACGCGGCCCGGGAGGCGCTTGCCGCGGCTGGGGGGCAGGCCGCGGAGAGTGCAGCCGACGCAGCCGAAGGTGCCGATGCGCTCGTGCTCATGGTGGTCAATGCCGCTCAGGCGCGTGCCGTGCTGTTCGAGGCCGGGGCGCTCGCGGCGCTGGCGCCGGATGCGACGGTGATCCTGATGGCGACCTGCCCGCCGGGCGAGGCCGAGGCGATCGCGGCGGAGGTCACGAAGACCGGCCGGCACTTCATCGATGCACCGGTCTCCGGCGGCGTCAAAGGCGCGCAGGGCGGGACGCTGACGATCATGGTCGGCGCGGCGCCCGAAAGCTTCGCGCGGGCCAAGCCGGTGCTCGATGCGCTCGGCGACAAGGTCTTCCATGTCGGCGAGAAGCCGGGGCAGGGCGCGACGGTGAAGACCGTCAATCAGTTGCTCTGCGGCGTGCATATCGCGGTTGCGGCCGAGGCGCTCTCGCTAGCCGAGAAGGCCGGCATCGACGGGCGGCTGCTGTTCGAGATCATGGGCGGGTCGGCAGCCTCGTCCTGGATGCTCAGGGATCGCGGGCCGCGCATGCATGAGCCCGACCCGGCCGTCGCCAGCGCCGTCGATATCTTCGTCAAGGATCTCGGCATCGTGCTGGATGCCGGGCGTGCGGCCAAGACGGCGCTGCCGCTCGCTGCCGCCGCGCATCAGATGTTCCTCGCGGCGTCCGGCCTCGGCCATGGCGGGCGCGACGATTCGCAGGTGGTCAGAGCTTATCGCGCGCTCAACGCCAAACCTGCCAACGATGCCTGAACGGTGTTGATCCGGTGGTCGAAGACTTCAGCCCTCATCCTGAGGAGCCGCGCAGCGGCGTCTCGAAGGATGCTCCGGGAGGCTCTGGAGACATCTCGCCCAACGCACTTCTGCGAAGCGCTCCTCGGAGTGAGGGCCAGAGGGGGGAGGACCTAGCGCGGCGGGCAGGTCGTACCGCGAACGATCAGCGCCGGGGTCAGCAGCAGGCGCTGCGTCGGCGCGGCGGGATCGGCGATGCGGTTCAGCAGGAACTCCGCCGATTTGGCGCCCATGTCGTTCTGGAAGTTGAAGACGGTTGTGAGAGCGGGGAACCACTGCGCCGCCTCCTTCACATCGTCGCAGCCGACGATCGAGAAATCCCTGCCAGCTTCGAGCCCGCGATGTCGCAGGCCGAGCATGGCGCCGAAGGCGGCGAGGTCGTTCATGCAGACCGCCGCGGTCGGCGGGTTAGCGGCGTCGAGCACCTTGAGGATGCCCTGATGGCCGGTTTCGCGGGTGCCGAAGTCGAAATGGACCAGCGCCGGATCAAGCGGCAGGCCGGCACGGGCCAATGCCTCGCGATAGCCGGCATAGCGGTTGCGCCCGGTCGAGATGCTCTCATTCGCGCAGAGGAAGGCGATGCGGCGGTGGCCGAGGCCGATGAGATGTTCCATCGCCAGGGTGGTGCCGTGCCGGTCGTCGGAGCCGACGAAATCGAGATCGATGCCGGCAACTTCGCGCGAGAGCTGCACGATCGGGACGCCGGCATCGATCAGCGGCGCCAGACTCTCGGCCGTGCTGCCGCCGGCCGAGCAGAGAATCATGCCGTCGGGGCGGTATTCGGCGAGGCTGCCGAGCACGCGCGCCTGTTTCTCGATATCTTCCGCATAGGTGCCGAGCAGGATCGAGCGGCCATGGCGGCCTGCCGTTTCCTCGATCGCGGCCAGCAGTTCGGCGAAATAAGGGTTGGTGATGTCGTGAAAGACGACGCCGATGATGTTGGTCCGGTCGGTGCGCAGCGAGGCGGCGCTGCGGTTGTAGCTGTAGCCCATCGAGCGGGCGATCTCGCGTACGCGTTCGCGCGTTGCCTCGGCGACAAGCGGCGAGCCGCGCAGGGCCAGCGAGACCGTCGCGGTCGAGACCGAGAGGTGGTCGGCGATGCTCTGCAGGGTGACACGGCTGCGACCGGCCATACCCGCCGGGTTGGGGCTTCTGGTCCGGCTGGTTTCGGGCGGGCCGTCGGCAGTCATGTCTCGTCCACTGTGAGTGCTGACCTCGCGATAGCCGGCGAGTCGGGCCGTTTTCTTCACGTTCCGTTTCATCTCAACCATATCAGCGGGAGAATTTGAAGATGACTGCAACCAAAGAGTCGGTGGGCTTCATCGGCGTCGGGCTGATGGGGCAGGGCATGGCCCGCAATCTGGTCGACAAGGGCTTCCCGCTCACCGTGATCGGGCACCGCAACCGCAAGCCGGTCGAGGAGCTGGTCGCGGCCGGTGCAGTGGAGGCGAAGACGCCGAAGGAGCTCGCTGCGCGCTCCTCCATCATCTTCCTGTGCGTCACAGGCTCGGCCCAGGTCGAGGCGGTGGTGAAGGGCGATAACGGCATCATGGCGGGCGCCAAGCCCGGAACCGTGATCGTCGATTGCTCGACGTCTGACCCGACGGTGACGGTGCGGCTTGCCGCTGAGCTGGAGGCGAAGGGCCTGCATCTGGCCGATGCGCCCCTCGGCGGCACCCCGGCTCAGGCGGCACAGGGACAGCTTTCGGCGATGGTCGGCGCCGCGCCGGATATCTTCGCCCGGATCAAGCCCGCCTGCGAGGCCTGGGCGCAGAAAATCGTGCATCTCGGGCCTGTCGGCGACGGGCACAAGATGAAGCTGATCAACAACTTCCTCTCGCTGGGCTATGCGGCGATCTACGCGGAGGCTTTGACGCTCGGCCAGAAGATCGGGATCACGCCGCAGACATTCGACAGCGTGCTGCGCGGCAGCCGCATGGATTGCGGCTTCTACCAGACCTTCATGAAATACGTGCTGGAGCGCGACCGCGACGCCCACAAGTTCACACTCAGCAACGCCCTGAAGGATGTGCGCTATCTGGAGAGCGTGGCCAACGATGCAGGCGTCGCCAACCCGATCGGCAACGCCGTCAAGAACAGCTATGCGCCGGCGGTGGCGAGCGGGCACGGGGAGGACTATGTGCCGATGCTCTCCGACTGGATTGCCGGGCTCAACGGTGTCTCGCTTGCCGGCAAGGGCTGAGCGAGGACAACGGGGCGTCCGAGGATCGTGCGGGCGCCTCGATCGGGTGTCAGGGCTCCGCCAGCAGGCGGGCCAGGCCGTCCGACAGGCCGGTGCTGGCGACGGGGGCGGGCAAGGCGAGGTCGCCGCTCCCGGGCTTGCGCAAGGGCTGGTTCAGCGCGTCCAATAGCATCCGGACGCCCGCTTCGGCCGAGCAGATCACGGGGATGTCGACATGCGGCTGCACCCGTGTGGCAAGACCGGCGAGGCCGGCGCCGCCGAGGATGACCGCGCCGGCGCCATCACGCCGCGCCACGAGGCGGCAGGCCTCGGCCAGCATGGCGATGGAGCCGTCCGGGTCGCGGGCGATGTCGGCTCCGGTGGGCGCGACGGTCTCGACGGCGGCAAGGCGCCCGCCGAGGCCGATCGAGCCGACGAACTCCCGCAGCATCGGTCCCCAGCGCTCCCCGCCGGTGACGATGGCGAAGCGCTCGGCCTTCTGCGCCGCGAGGCGGCTGCTGGCTTCGGCCATGCCGATGACGGGAACGCGCGCCATCTCCTTGAGCGCGAGTAGGCCGGGATCGCCGAAGCAGGCGAGGTAGACACCATCGCAGCCATGGCCGTGCTCGGCGAAGGCCTCAAGCGCGGCATGAGCCGCCACGACGCTGGCGCTCCTGCTGGCAATGTAATGCGCCCCGAAGCGTCCGGTCACCGGCACCATTGTGGTATCCGGCGGCAGATAGGGCTCGATCACCCGCGCGACCAGGGCCGTCATTTCCGGCATCGTGTTGGGATTGATTACGAGAATGCGCAAAGCGACTGGTTCCCGATTTGCGAAGCGACAGAGCGCGCTCCGGCGAGAGGGCAAGTCTCATCGGCAACGCCTCATCCAAGCCATGAAGGAGCGCGGTTTCCCGCGCAAGAGCCGTCTGTTGTCGTGCGAGGCGGAAGCCGCTCGAACGAAGGCCCGTCGGCGCTGCGAACGCTACGCCAGGCAGGAAGCTCGCCCGTCGCTCACTGCGCGGCGTTGTCCGGGCAAAGGGGCGCGTGCGAATGGTGACGACGATCGGATTGGCCGGCCCCTGCGGTCCTTCGTGCGAGGCGCAATGACCGGTCCTGCATTCTCTCGACGGCGATAAGCCCAAACTCACTTCAGCTTGGTCTTCGTGGCCGGGAATTCGCGCCAGAAATGGCCGGTCCCCTGCCGGAGGACCACATCCTGCGGCAGGATTTCGAAGGGCGTATGGGCCGGCAGGGCGCGCAGCTCCTCGAAACGGGTGGTGAAATCGACGCCCCTGAGCAGCTCGAACAGGTCCTCGAAGCGGTCGATGACGAAATAGGTCGCCTGGAAATCGTCGATGTAATAGCCGGTGCGCAGCACGCGCTCGAGATCGAAGGCCAGCTGGTGGGCGGAAGGGTCGTCCACCACATATTTCGCCTCGCCGAAGGACGAGACGATGCCGGCGCCGTAGATGCGGATGCCCTCGGGCTTGCGGATCAGCCCGAATTCGATGGTGTACCAGTTGAGGCGCGCGAGGAACTTCACGCCCTTGGTCTCGACGGCGACGAGCCCGATGCGGCCATATTCGTTCATGTAGTCGGCATAGGCGGGATTGGTCAGCAGCGGCACGTGGCCGAAGACATCGTGGAAGATGTCGGGCTCCTCCAGATAGTCGAGCTGCTCGCGGCTGCGGATGAAGGTGCCGGCCGGAAACTGGCGGTTGGCCAGCATCTGGAAGAAGGGACGCGACGGGATGAGCCCCGGCACCGCCACCACCTCCCAGCCGGTCAACCGCCGCAGCCGCTCGTTCATGCGCGCGAAATTCGGCACGCCTTCGGGGCCGATGCCCAGCGCGGCAAGACCGTCGAGATATTCCTGGCACACATGGCCCCTCAGGGTGCGCTGCTGGCGCTCGAACAGCGTGCGCCAGATGGCGTGGTCCTCGGGGGTGTACCGCTCCCAGCCCTGGTCGATGATACAGTCCTCGACCGTCTGTGCGGTCAAAAGAGCATGTCCCGACATCGCCTTCTCTCCTCAGAGCCGGCCCTGAGTTCCGGCTGTGACGCTCTGCATGGCCGTAACGGACGACATGGCCTCGCAGATCCCGCAGCGCCGTCGCGAACCACAATACTCTCGCTGCGGCCGGGCGCGAAGGACGTGAATTGAGGATCGCCGACGGAGGGAACTCTGTGATGGCCGGTGCGACTTGGATCGGGCCTAAGCCCTGGCCGCCCAAGGCATCCGCATCAGTTGATCGAGCCGGGGCCCGTCGAGATGACGATCCATACGGGGGCACGAACCCGTCTCGGCGGCAGATGCTGGCCTGTGCTCGTCGGAGGCCAACATTTTCTCGCGCCCATCGACGAACGCTCGAGAAGGCCGAAAGCGAAAGGACCGCCAAACCCGGGGGGCCGGAGCGGCTTTTCGGTTGTCCGCAAAGCAGATTTTTGGTGCCCCTGGCCGGGATCGAACCAGCACTCCTTGCGGAACTCGATTTTGAGTCGAGCGCGTCTACCAATTCCGCCACAGGGGCCCATGCAGGCGGGCGGACTATACCGATCGGCCGATGCCGGTCAATCGTTGGAACGGCAGCGGCGACAGGTTTCAGTGCGCTGTGCTCTGAAGGTCGCGGAGTGTTTCACGCACGGCTCTTGCAAGGATGGCACACCGGGGCCGCGACAATCCTCCCGGAGCGCGCGGGCCGTTGCGTCACGCGCCGCCCCATGGTCTAGAGCGCCATGCTCAAGCGCCTCTACGAATGGACCATGTCGCTCGCAGCCCGGCCGCGCGCCGAGCTCTGGCTGGCCATCGTCGCCTTCGTCGAGAGCTCGTTCTTCCTGATCCCGGCCGATGTGCTGTTCGTGCCGATGGCTCTGGCGCGGCCGCAGCGGGCCTACCGGCTGGCCTTCATCGCGACGCTGTTCTCGGTGCTCGGCGGTATCGCCGGTTATGCGCTGGGGTACTACGCCTTCGAGGCGCTGGCGAAGCCGGTGCTCGCTTTCTACGGCAAGCTTGACGCCTTCGAGACCCTGCGCGCCTGCGCAGGCCCGGACATGACGCTCATCCTGCTGACGACCTCGGGCCTGGCGCATCTGCCGCCGATCAAGGTCGTGACGATCCTGGCCGGCGCAGTCCATATCGGCCTTGCCTTCTTCGTCATTTCCTGCGTGCTGGCGCGCGGGGCGCGCTTCTTCGCCTTGGCGTTGTTGCTGCGTCGTTATGGCGTCTCGATCCGGCACTTCATCGAACGTCGCCTGAAAGTGATCGCGGTCCTCGGCGCCGCCGTGCTGATCATGCTTTATTTCGGCCTCAAGCTCGTTGCAGGTTCGGGCCAGCTGCTTTCCTGCTGAGCCCTGCCATGACCGCCTCTTCAGCCATTGCGTCCCACGGTCCCAACCGGTTGTTCACGCCGCCGCGGTTGATCGCGCTGATCGGACTTGCGAGCCTGGCTCTGATAGGAGGCGCCTGGTTCTTCGAACTGGTCATCCATCTGCAGCCCTGCAAGCTCTGTCTCGAACAACGCGTGCCGCACTATGCCGCCATCGGCCTGGCTCTCGCGGCGCTGGTGCTGGCACGTTCGCCGCGGCTGCAATGGCTCGTTCTGCTCGGGTTGGCCGGCCTGATGGCCTGGAGCACAGGGCTCGGCTTCTACCACGCGGGTGTCGAATGGGGCTGGTTCGTCGGGCCGAATGATTGCGGGGGCGCGGCCTCGGCAGCAGCCGGCATGCAGGATTTCATGAAGCAGCTGCAGACGACCCGGATCGTCGCCTGCTCGGAAGCGGCGTGGCGTTTCCTCGGTCTGTCGCTTGCAGGCTGGAACGCGCTGGTATCGGCCGGGCTGTTCCTGCTCGCCATCTTCGGGCTGCTACGCGGCAAGGCAGTCGGCGCTCCCTAGATCGTTCCGCTCGATCCACTAGATCCTCGAAAATCGGGCGCCGGTCACTCGCCCGCGGTCGCAAGCTGAATGAGCGAAGGCTTTCAGGGCGCCATCTCCTGGCAGGAGACATCGCGCCGCCGCTGTCGCCGGCGTCATGGACTTCGCTGGAATCGAGCCCATATAGATTCCACGGAGTTCTGACCGTGAGACTCGTGCGGGTGGCCCTTTTCGCAGCGGCCGTCTTAGCCGCAGCGGTTCTTTCTTCCTTTTCGCCGGCCCGAACGGCGGCGGAACGGGTCGCGTTGAGCACCTCGATCGACGGCGCGATCGGCCCGGGAAGCGCGCGCCAGCTCAAGGAAGCGCTGAGCGTTGCCGCCAGGCGCAATGCCGAAGTCCTCATCCTCCAACTGGACACGCCCGGCGGCCTGGTCACGTCGATGCGCGAGATGATCGCCGACATCCTGGCCTCGCCCGTTCCCGTCGTCGGCTATGTCGCGCCGGCGGGCGGCCATGCGGCGAGTGCCGGGACCTATATCCTCTACGCCACCCATGTCGCGGCGATGGCGCCCGGCACCAATATCGGGGCCGCCACCCCGGTGGAGATGGGCGGTTTACCCTCGCTCCCCGGCGGTGAGAAGGATAACGGCCCGGGCGGCAACGGGAAGGACGCTGGCGGGCGGCCGGCCGGCGACGCGATGCTCGCCAAGGTGACCAATGACGCGGTGGCGCTGATCCGCTCGCTCGCCGAATTGCGCGGACACAACGGCGATTGGGGCGAGAAGGCGGTTCGCGAGGCGGCGAGCCTGTCGGCCAGCGCGGCGCTCGACCAGCATGTCATCGACTTCGTCGCCCGCGACAGGACCGAGCTTCTGCAGCTGGTCGATGGCCGCACCGTCGACGTGGCCGGCAAGAAGGAAGTGCTGGCCACCAAGGGCCTGGCCGTCGAGACGCTCGAGCCGGGCTGGTTCATCCAGCTTCTCTCCGTCATCACCAATCCGAACATCGCCGTTGTCCTGATGCTGGTCGGCGTCTACGGCCTCGTCTTCGAGTTCATCAGCCCCGGCGCGGTGGCGCCGGGCGTGGTCGGCGCCACCTGCCTGCTGCTTGGCCTCTACGCGCTCGATCTGCTGCCAATCAACTATACCGGGCTCGCGCTGATGCTGCTCGGCGTCGCCCTTCTCATCATGGAGGCCCTCAATCCGACGGCCGTGCTCGGGCTCGGCGGCGCGGCCGCCTTTCTGTTCGGTGCGACCATGCTGCTCCAGGTCGAGGGCCCGGGCTTTGCCATATCCTGGGCGATCATCGGCCCCGCTGCGGCGGTGACGCTGGGGCTCGCGCTGCTGGCCGGCACCTATGTCTGGGCGGCGCGGCGCAACCCGCCCCGCGTCGGCGGCGAGGCGATGCGCGGGCTTGCGGTGGACATCCTCGACTGGGACGGAGGCGAAGGCCATGTGCTGGCGCTCGGCGAACGCTGGCGGGCGAAGGCTAGCGAGCCAATCATGCCCGGGGACAGCGCCGAGGTGACCGCGGTCCGCGACCTCGTCCTGACGGTACGGCGGCGCGATGCGGCGAACGATGGAGCACGACGATGACGACGATGGTCGGCTACGTGGCCTATCTGATCATTGCGCTGCTGGCGGCTTTCTTCCTGTCAGCGGCGATCCGCATCCTGAGAGAATATGAGCGCGGCGTGGTCTTCACGCTCGGTCGCTTCACAGGAGTCATGGGGCCGGGCCTCATCATCCTCGTGCCTTTCGTCCAGCAGATGGTGCGCGTGGACCTGCGCGTCGTGGTGCAGGACGTGCCTCCGCAAGACGTCATCTCACGCGACAACGTCTCGGTGAAGGTCAACGCCGTGCTCTATTTCCGCATCGTCGATGCCGAGCGCGCGATCATCCAGGTCGAGGATTTCATGACTGCCACCAACCAGCTGGCGCAGACGACGCTACGCTCGGTACTCGGCAAGCACGAGCTCGACGAGATGCTGGCCGAGCGCGACAGGCTCAACAGCGACATCCAGGAGATTCTCGACCAGCGCACCGATGCCTGGGGCATCAAGGTCTCCAATGTCGAGATCAAGCATGTCGACCTCAACGAAAGCATGGTCCGCGCTATCGCCAAGCAGGCCGAGGCGGAGCGGCTGCGGCGCGCCAAGGTCATCAACGCCGACGGGGAGCAGCAGGCCGCGGCAAAACTGGTCGAAGCCGGCCACATGCTGGCAGCGGAGCCGCAAGCCATGCAGCTGCGCTATTTCGAGGCCCTGCATGACATCGCGGGCGAGCGCTCCTCGACGGTGGTGTTCCCGCTGCCGGTGGATCTGTTGAGTCAATTCCTCAAGCAGCCTGCAGGTGAAGGCGGGCATACGACAAACGCCCCCGGTGGCTAGGCATACAGCTTGTGGCGCACCCCATAAGTGAACGCCGATGATTGTCTAGGTCGTTGATTTTTGGTCGGCATTTACCCGTATAAGGCTGTCGCAATACACCCCAAAAATGCGCAACGGCAGGGGGTTCGCACCCCATAAGTGGGAAGCGCTGAATTATCTTCGAGCCCGGCGTCGTCAGCGCCGAGATATCGGGCGAATTGTCGCGCTAGAAGCCGGTCAACTCTCCTCCACAGATCAATTCCGCCTTCACATTTCGATGGCATGGATTGGTGGCGTTGGAGGAGCCTATGCCTACGAGAGAAGACGTTTTTCGTGTCGCCGATGAGATGCGTAAGGAACCGGTGAGGATTTCGATCCGAAGTGTTCGAAAGAGGCTGCCAAACGGCGGGTCCTATCGCTCAATCGGGGAGCACCTTGCCGATTGGAAGATCGAGCGCTCCTATCAGCCCGCTCTGGAGACACCCCAGCTTCCGGAGGCCCTGCAACGTCAGTTGGCGACGTTGGGCAAGACACTTTGGGACGAGGCAGTGAAGGAGGCGGCTCGGCAATTCGACTCCGAGCGAAAGCGCATCGAAGGTATCCGGTCAGAAAACGAACGGCTGCGGGACGAGGGCCTTGTCATCGCGGATCTTGCCGAGGCGCGAATTCAGGATGCAGAGCGTCGGGCTGAGCAGCTGGCGTGCGATTTGGCTGTCGCCCGCGCAAAAATTGACGACCTAACTCGTCGAGACGATGTTGTGGGCGGGAGCCCTACAGAGCTTCAGCTCAGCGACCGCGACGTTGTGCCTGAAGCCAGCAAGGCGCCGGAGGAACCGGCGGAAGGTAACAGCCACGAACTCAAATCGCTTGATCCCGCCGTAAGGCGTCGCATGGCGAATGAATTCTGGGATCGCGTGATGATCGAAGTGCAGGCTCAGATGCGGCGTCTGTCGCCAGAACGACCGGAGGCTTTCCGCGCGGCCGAGCTTTTGGCTTATCTCCCGAAAAAATTGCTCGATGAGGCTGAGCGGCGCCAGGAAAAACTAAGTGCGAGTGTTCTTTCCAGCCGAATGACGACCAGGGCTAACCACAAGAGGTTCTTCGTGAAGGAGCCGGGTCGCGCGGCGTTCACGCTGCTGGAGGGATATCAGCACGCGGGGTAACAGGTAACACTTCGAGCTGCTGTTACCTCAACCCGCAGGGTGCGCATATCCACATCGACGCTCGCCTCGCGCCGCTGGTGAAGGAGCTCATCGACGTTCTCGTCGAGGCAGGCGCCGTGGCTTTTGGGCCCCTGAACACCGAGCTCAGCCCGGAAAGATCCTTGGGGTTTCCCGCCCCCTCGTCGTGCAGCGCATGGGGGATGGGCGCCTGCCGTTCCACTACGCACGCACCCATCGGCGCTGCAAGCTCACCGACATCCTGACGCTAGTGAACCGAGAGGTCGAGCAGAACGCCGACATTGCCCAGACCTTCGACTGATCCACCCCCGTTGAATTGGTCCACCCTGAAGTATGTCTTTTGGCAGACAGGAGGACCGCAATGCCGAAGAAGCGTCACAAGCCCGAAGAGATCGTCGCGAAGCTGCGCCAGGTCGATGTGCTGGTTTCGCAGGGCCAATCCGTTGCCGATGCGATCCGCTCGATCGGCGTAACGGAGGTTAGCTACTATCGTTGGCGCCGTGAGTTCGGCGGCCTGAAGTCGGATCAGGTCAAGCGGATGAAAGAGCTTGAAGCCGAGAACGCCCGGCTCCGCCGCGCCGTCGCGGACCTGACGCTCGATAAGCTGATCCTGAAGGAGGCGGCTTCGGGAAACCGGTAAGCCCCGCGCGTCGCCGTGCCTGCATCGACCATGTCCGGCTCGCTCTGAAGGTGTCGGAGCGGCGGGTCTGCCGTGTATTGGGGCAGCACCGCTCGACCCAGCGCCGGGTCCCGCGCGGACGCGACGATGAGGAGCAACTCATCGCCGACATCGTCGAACTGGTCCGCTGCTATGGCCGCTACGGCTATCGCAAGATCGCCGCGCTGCTGCGCTCGACGGCAGGCTGGGTGGTCAACGACAAGCGGGTCGAGCGCATCTGGCGACGCGAGGGGCTGAAGGTTCCGACCCGACAACCCAAACGAGGTCGGCTCTGGTTGGGAGACGGATCCTGCATCCGCCTCCGCGCCGAGCGGCCCAACCATGTCTGGTCCTACGACTTTGTCGAGGACCGCACCCATGACGGGAGAAAGTATCGCATGCTCAACATCATCGACGAGTTCACCCATGAATGCCTGGCGATCCGCATCGACCGGAAGCTGAAGGCGATCGATCATCGACGTGCTCTCGGACCTGTTCATCCTGCGCGGTGTGCCGGAGCATATTCGTTCAGACAACGGCCCCGAGTTCGTCGCCAAAGCGGTGCAGGGTTGGATCAGCGCGGTTGGCGCGAAGACCGCCTACATCGCGCCCGGCAGTCCCTAGGAGAACGGCTTCATCGAGTCATTCAATGCCCGGTTGCGCGACGAACTCCTCGACGGCGAAATCTTCTACACCCTCGCGGAGGCGAAGATCATCGTCGAAAGCTGGCGGCGGCACTTCAATACACTGCGCCCGCACGGCTCACTCGGATACAAGCCTCCCGCCCCGGAGGTCTTCATCCCCGCCATGACCGCACGGGCGGCTGCGCAACCCAGACCAGCTACGCCGCCCGCGCTGGCGCCCAGGCCGACCGTCCACTAACAATCAACTTGGACCTCTCGGCGGGGGCGGATCACGACGATCTGATGGATGTTGGTGACGCTTCCGCCCCCTGAGCAGACGGTTCTGGCGGACGCGAACGTCTTCCACTCAAGAGGCCAACGCAACATCCTGATGACCTTGGCCGTTGAATCGACCTGCGCTTGACGGATGTCATAGAGCGCGAGTGGGTTAGCTCGCGCGAATGCCCATAGCGATGCCAGCACGCGGCGTAGTGGGTAACAGGTAACGCTTCGAACTACGGTTACCTCAAGACGGAGCCGTTAGGTGCACGGCAGCGAACCTGAGTGTGTGGGGATTTTCTTCGTCACAGCACGCCTAACGCTGCCTGTTCGAGATCCAACTGTGATGGCAACCGTGGAGAAGGCGCACGAAGGCCTGCGGAATCTCGATGTAGCCGAGTGCTTCCTGGCGGATATCAAAGTCCGCGATAGCCTCTGTCAGAGCCTCGAACTCTCGCTCGCCATCTGAGCCAGGAGAGGACGGGAGGAGCTCCGCCGCTCGCAAAACAGCGATTTTCCTTTGTTGATAGGACGAAATCGTCAAGGCGTCGGCGTTCGGCATGACACCACCTCATCGCTACGCAACCCCGCCCGGCTAGGCTAACATCTGGTTACAGGAATACGAGTCTCTTCGTCGTCACCCTCGGAATGGTTTAGGGCCATTGCAGGGCGCTGTTCCCAGATCTCAATAGCAGCGTTGTCTTGCCGAGCTGCCGCGGGCCGAGTAGGGCGACAGCGGAGATTTCGTTGAGAAGCCTAGCGATTTCGACAGCCATTCCGCGGTCAATTATCCTTGCAATCATGGAATAGGGTTCCAGGTTTGCAAGGATGATCCCTACCAACGCCTTCAGTGCTGAACCTGCCGACGAACTCAGCCAAACTTCGAGGTGCTCCGCCACCCTCCGCCCGGGCTTAAGCGACCGACCTGTCAGCCTTGCGGTCTAGATCGAGTTCCAGCTGCTTCATGTGCCTGAATTGAAACATGCCCTCCAGAAGGTAGTCCTCTCCTTCTTCGTCATACTGCTTTTTGAAGCGCTTGGTGGCTGACCGCGAGATCACGAACTGCCCCAGGCCGCTTCCATCCTCAAGTCGACCGGAGAGCTCGGTATGGCCGAGAATGATACTCATACACAGCCGATCCAGCGGCGCGGCGTAGGCGCGCGCAGCCTTTTGGAGCGGTAGCGCGCCGTCTGGACAGGCAGTTAGCACAGGAACGCCCATTCCGAGGCGTTCGAGGAACTCTTCGATGTGATCACGACGAAACGCGTACTCGTGGCGCTCACCGCCGCCTTTCACGACCGGGGTGAAAAAGCCGGACTTGATGAAGCGTTGGACCATCAGATTGAATAGCCCCGAGTTTCGTAGACGCCGTCGGGCTACATCTGGTGCTGCCGTTCGAACTCGACGGGTGACAGCATCCCGTTCCTGACGTGCTTGCGCTTTGGGTTGTAGAACATCTCGATGTAGTCGAACACGTCCTGCCTTGCCT